>NZ_CP166961.1:1532955-1839547 GCF_041410465.1 Thalassotalea sp. 273M-4 | reverse complement strand
TTGCGGGAGATATTAAGGCGTTAATAGCATCCGTTTTTAAACCTGTTTTTAAACATATAAATCTTAAAAATAGCTTAAAATATAGCATAAGATATTGAATTTAATGGTTTTGTTTGTGTGTAATGAAAAGTTAACAAGCAACAAAAAACGCATTGTGCTTTAATGGCATCGAATCTCAAGCAAAAAACACTTTACAATAAGTGTGATCACACTTTTGTTGTAAGCATCATTTTACTAGGGCGTAGCGCATTTCGTTCGTTTGGCAACGGCGTTGTTTATTAAGCTCAGTTAGAATGAATAATATCTGCTCTGATTCAAATATTGTCATATAGTTAATAAAGTGATCCGTTTGCGCTTAATTTTGCGACAACTTACTTATCGTTGTTTTCTTGAGCAATAAGCACAGGATAAAACTAACATTGATATAATATCCATCAAAGAAATTGAATTTTTTATGAAAAACGGCAGGTAAAGCTTTAACTTCGTTTAGTTAACAGGTATGTTATGCGCTTTTTCATGTAACAAAAAAACGTGATAGTGGATACAATGAATAAAACTGATTTTTACCAAAGCATGTTAGGCCAAGTTGAAGCGGTGATTGCCGGTGAAACCGATGCCATTGCTAATATGGCAAATATAAGCGCCATTTTGTTTCATGCCTTTGACGATGTGAATTGGGCAGGATTTTATCGGGTTAAAAATAACGAGTTGATATTAGGCCCATTTCAAGGCCAAGTGGCTTGTATTCACATTCCAATTGGCCGTGGTGTTTGCGGAACAGCGGTAGCCACTAAGCAAACCCAACTGGTGACGAATGTCCACGAGTTTGAAGGGCATATTGCCTGTGATGCAAGTAGTAATTCGGAAATTGTGATCCCAGTGTATAAAGACAATGACATTATTGCCGTACTCGACATAGACAGTACGCGTATAGGTCGTTTTGATGAACAAGATAAACAAGGACTCGAGCGAATAGTAAAAGCACTAGAAGCTCAGCTATAAGCGATGAAAGAATCTATTGTTATTCATGATTTTCTGGTTTCAGAAGCGGTAGTAGGCGACTGGGACGGGGAAGAAGAAGTTGTTGCCGAAAAGATAAATGAGATTTATCACACCATTTATCAGATGGCAGAAGATGATATCGAGCCAGAGCAGTTAACCGATTTATTGGAGCTGGTTTGGGAACATTGGATAGGTAATGAAGACCTACCAGAAATTGAATATGATGATATATATGATTGGTGTCAACATCTACTTGATAACCGTGATCAATATCTCGACCAACAAAATTAATTGAAGTAATTATTATGGAAACTAAACGAATCACCAGCAAAGAAATTATCGCACACTTAGCAGAGAAGTTCCCTGCATGCTTTAGTCTAGAAGGTGCGGTAAAACCGTTAAAGGTAGGTATTTTTCAAGATCTAGCCGAAGCCTTAGTAGATGACGAAAAAGTCAGTAAAACCCAATTACGTCAAGCCTTGCGTCATTACACCTCGAGCTGGCGTTACCTTAAGTCAATCAAAGCGGGTAACCACCGTATTGATCTTGCTGGCGAGCAGGTTGAGCTTATTGATGAAGAGCAAGCAAGTTTTGCGGCTAAGACCTTAAAAGAGAGCCAAGAAAAATTTGCTAACAAAAAAACTCAAGACAAAAAAGAAAATAGACCGTATAAAGGAACTAAAGGGGCTGTAAAAGGCTCTACTATTACAAGTAAACCAAAAAGCAAAGCGGTTAAAGCGAAAAAAGCACCCGCTAAACAGAAAGTTAATTTAACTCAGTTGGACGCAGATACCTTATCAGTTGGTATGAATATTATGGTCCAAGTGGGTAATTCCCCGTTAAATGCTACTATTACAGAAGTAGCGGGTAAAGATGTGACGGTTCAATTGTCTTCAGGCATGGTAGTTAAAACCCAAGCAGATAAAATCTTTACCAAATAAACCATTTGGAGTAGTTACATGCAGAAATTATGTCGATTAGCACTGGCCGTTTCTTTATCATTTTCCTTTAATGCCTTTGCCGAGACAGACGCAGAGGTTGCAAGCGAAAGTGCGCTTCCGGTACTTACACAACAAGTACAGCACAAAACAGCTAGTAAGCGCATATCGGCAACATATTCTCGCCAACACTACAAAAAATTCCGATTTGATGATGCGCTTTCAACGGACGTTTTTGACAATTATTTAAAGCAACTGGATTACTCGCGTAATGTTTTTTTACAGTCAGATATTGACCATTTAACTCAGTACCGTACCAAGTTCGATGACATGATTGCCTCAGGCAAGTTAGATCTTGCTTATGACATTTACAATCTTAATTTAAAGCGTCGTCTTGAACGCTATAAGTATGCTTTGTCTTTGCTTGAGCAAGAGTTCGATTTCACTGTAAAAGAAAACTATACCTTTGACCGTGAAGATGCACCATACGCCAAATCGACAGCCGAATTAGACGAACTGTGGCGCAAAAAAGTTAAATACGATGCATTAAACTTAAAGCTTGCAGACAAAGAATGGAAAGACATCCAAGAATTACTCAGCAAACGATACAACTACGCAATTAAACGCTTAGTTCAAAGTGAAAGTGAAGATGTGTTTCAGGTTGTGATGAATGCGTTCTCTCGTACTGTCGAACCACACACTTCGTATTTGTCGCCACGAAACGCTGAACGCTTTCAAATGGAAATGAATCTATCATTAGAAGGCATTGGAGCGGTTTTAAGAGCCGAAGATGACTTCACCGTGATTCAGTCTGTGGTTAAAGGCGGACCGGCCGATAAAAGCAATAAGCTAAAAGCCAAAGACAAAGTCGTTGCTGTGGCGCAAGGTGATAGCGAATTTGTTGATGTTGTAGGCTGGCGTTTAGATGATGTCGTTGATTTAATCAAAGGTCCCAAAGGCACCACGGTACGCTTGCAAATTCAAAAAGGTGAAAGTTCAAGCCTAGAGGTGGTTTCTATTGTTCGTGAAACCATTAAATTAGAAGATAGACAAGCAAAGTCGGATATATACTACGAAAAATCTGCCGACCAACAAAGCCCTGCGACGGCTAAGAAATTAGGGGTGATAACCATCCCAAGTTTCTACAACAAGCTTTCACACGATGTGGCCAAAGAAATTGCTCATCTAAAAGAGCAAAACGTTCAAGGCATTATTGTGGATCTGCGAGGTAATGGCGGTGGCTCTTTAACCGAGGCAACGTTATTAACCGGGCTATTTATTGACCGAGGACCTGTTGTGCAAGTTCGTGGTGGTGACGACAGAGTGGATGTTAACAAAGACACCGATGGTCTGAGTTATTACGAGGGCCCGTTAACGGTCTTAGTTGATCGCTATTCCGCTTCCGCGTCAGAAATTTTTGCTGCTGCTCTGCAAGATTATGGTCGCGCTATCATTGTTGGTGAAAACACCTTTGGTAAGGGCACGGTTCAGCAACACAGAGGTTTAGGTCGTATATATGACTTGTACGATAATCCCCTTGGTAGTATTCAATTTACCATCGCTAAGTTTTATCGTATAAATGGTGGCAGTACTCAGCACAAAGGTGTGATCCCTGATATTCAATACCCGACAGCAATTGACCCTAAAGAGTGGGGTGAAAGTCGCGAAGAAAACGCCTTAGAGTGGGATAAAATTGAACCGGCAGAGTATCGTCGTTTAAATGATTTTAGCCAAGACATTCAATACCTTTCATCGATGCATGCAGAGCGTATTAAGAAAAACCCAGAATTCGCTTATATTTATGAAGATATCGCATATTATAACGAACACAAGGACAAAAAGTCGGCATCTTTAAACTACGAGGTGCGCAAAGCAGAACGCGATGAAAGAAAAAATCGACGTTTAGAGCGTGCCAACAAAAGACTGATTGCCTTAGGCAAAGAAAAGGTTGCTTCGCTTGATGACATTCCAGACGACCTGAATGAACTTGATGCTTTATTAGACGAAACGGCCAACATTACCTTTGATTTAGTCAACATAGGTCAAATTGCCAAAAATAAATAACTGAATATTTACCCACCTTTGGCAGGGGGATAAAACAGTCCAATATAAAACCGCTCAGCTGAGCGGTTTTTTTACACCTTTCATATCCTAGGTATTTTTCCCTTTACTACAGTCAAATCTTCAATGTGATTGATTATCAGGCTTATTTCTTAACTTGAGCGCTAACTTAACCAAGCAAGCTTTTTATCTTAATGTTATTTATAGAAAAAAGTCTAATCTGTAATCAGTTGTTGTAGAATTGTAATTGGCGTGATTATTTATTCGCTTTTGATGCATAATTTTAGTTATACTGGCTTTCGTTAGAATTTTGGTTAAATTAATACGATACATTCTTGTTAAAAAATAATAGAATCTTTAACAATTAATTAACCAAATAAGAAGTAAAAATAGGTAAAACCTGGTTATGTCGAAATTTGCTACAACTAAAATGCCAAGCTTAATGGATGCTCTGATCCCCGTCATTGTGATGGTTTTCATGTTAACTGGAGCTGTTTTCTATTTTGGCGACAATTCTTCCTACGGCCCAAATCAAATCGCGTTATTGATAGCTTCTGGTGTTTCTTTGGCGATAGGTTTTAAAAACGGTCATGATTGGCATGATATGGAAAAAGCCATTATTAACGGTATATCCATTTCCTTAGGTGCCATTTTAATTTTACTGGCCGTAGGCTCTCTAATTGGTACCTGGCTTTTGGCGGGTACGGTTCCTACGATGATTTATTACGGCCTCAATTTGCTTAACCCGCAATGGTTTTATCCTGCCGCCTGTCTGATCTGTGGTTTAGTGTCGATGTCAATTGGCAGTTCTTGGACGACCGCAGCCACTATTGGTGTTGCGTTACTCGCCGTAGCCGATGGTTTGGGGTTATCACCTGCGATCACCGCAGGGGCTGTGATTTCTGGCGCATACTTTGGCGACAAGATCTCACCTTTATCAGAAACCACCAACTTAGCGCCAGCTGTTGCTGGCAGTGAGTTGTTTAACCACATTCGTTACATGCTTTGGACCACAATCCCATCAATTTTTACGGCCTTGTTATTATTCGTTCTATTGGGGTTAACCGAAGATGTCAGTCAAAGTTCTGAAAATGTCCTTAAAATAAATAACCTGTTAGAAAGCAATTTTGATATCAGCGTGGTCAATCTGATCCCTCTTGTGGTGTTATTGGTTTTAGCGATTCGCAAAGTACCGGCATTTTTAGCCGTATCTATTGGTGCTTTAGTGGGCGCTTTATGGGCAATTTTGTTTCAACAAGACTTTATTATGAAACTTGCCAGCGAAGGGCTGGATTCATTAACCGCGAATATTACCGTTGTGTGGACAGCGTTCTTTGATGGCGTGACAGTGGCAACAGGGGATGAAACCCTTGATAGTCTTTTAAGCCGTGGTGGCATGTCGAGTATGTTAAATACCGTTTGGTTGATTGTCTGTGCCTTAACCTTTGGTTCGATATTAGAGCATTTGGGTTTGTTAAGAAAATTAATGAGTGTGATATTGGCGAAAGTAGAAAGTACTGGTGGCTTAATTTTTTCTACCGTTAGTACCTGTATTGGTACCAATGTCGTAACAGCCGATCAATACATGGCGATTGTTATGCCTGGTCGCATGTTTAAAGAAGAATATGAGCGCCAACAATTGGATCCATTAGTATTAAGTCGAACACTTGAAGATTCAGGTACCTTAACGTCGCCATTGATCCCTTGGAATACTTGTGGTGCTTATATGTATGGTGTATTAGCAGTAAATCCGTTGGATTATATTTTTTACTGTTTCTTTAACTTGATTAACCCCGTACTTGCCGTTTTCTATGGCTACATTGGCTTTAATATCAAAAAGTTAGTTGTTAAAGATTAAAATACCGTAAGCGCTTAAATCGGTTGCATATAACTGAGGTCAGGTTAAAATCATTTTATTTTACCTGGCCTTATTTTATGAGCGATATCTCTCCCCGTTATTTAAAAGACTACCAAGCACCAGATTATCTGATTGAATCGGTTGAGCTTACTGTTGAGCTTGACGACACTGCGACTCTTGTTACCAATAAAATGCACCTGCGTGTTAATGGTTGTCATCAACGTCCTCTTATTCTTGATGGTGAACATTTAACCCTGTTATCTGTTGAACTAGACGGTACAACATTAAGCCCTGAGCAATATCAGTTGTCAAAAAGCCAACTGGTGCTTAATAGCGATTTCAGTAATAAAACGTTCACCTTATCAATTCAAACACAGATTGACCCGAAAGCGAATACGGCGCTTGAAGGTATTTATAAGTCGGGTGATGTGTACTGCAGTCAATGTGAAGCAGAGGGTTTTAGACGCATCAGTTATTTTCTAGACCGCCCCGATGTGATGGCGGTTTATACCACAAAAATCATTGCTAATAAGCAACAATATCCGTACTTACTTGCTAATGGTAATGCCATTGCACGTGGTGATTTAAGCGATGGTAAACATTTTGTCACTTGGCACGATCCGTTTCCTAAACCAAGTTACTTGTTTGCGCTGGTCGCCGGCAATTTTGATTTACTTGCTGATACATTTACAACCCGATCAGGTCGTGAAGTAACTCTAGAATTATTTGTTGATCAAGGCAATCTAAGCAAAGCTGAGCATGCTATGACGTCGTTGAAAAAGTCGATGCAATGGGATGAGCAAGAATTTAATCTTGAGTATGACTTAGATGTTTATATGATTGTCGCGGTCGACTTTTTTAATATGGGCGCGATGGAAAACAAAGGGCTTAATATTTTCAACTCAAAATATGTTTTAGCCGATGACAGCAGTGCAACCGACGATGATTTTTTCAATGTTGAAGCGGTTATTGCGCACGAATATTTTCATAATTGGACCGGCAATCGTGTGACCTGTCGTGATTGGTTTCAATTGAGTTTGAAAGAGGGCTTGACCGTATTTCGCGATCAGCAATTTAGTGCTGACATGCATTCTAAAGCGGTTACACGAATTAAAAATGTTCGTGTTTTACGCTCACAACAATTCGCTGAAGATGCCGGACCAATGGCCCATCCGATACGCCCTGAAAAGGTGTTGGAAATGAATAATTTCTATACCTTAACGGTTTACGAAAAGGGCGCCGAAGTGATCAGAATGTTGCATACTTTACTCGGTGATAAGGCTTTTAAAGCCGGTATTGCATTGTACTTTGAACGCCATGATGGCCAAGCCGTAACCTGTGATGAATTTGTCAACGCTTTAAGTGATGCGAGTGGGCGCGATCTCAGCCAATTTAAGTTATGGTATAGCCAATCTGGCACCCCAAAAATAGAGGTAACCGACAGTTTTGACCCTAAGAGCAAGCGCTATCAGATCACCCTCACTCAGTTGCATGCCAAAACTCATGATCAAGAGCACAAAAAAAATCTTCATATACCGGTCAATTACGAGTTAATCAACCCAATGGATAAAAGCATCATTGCCAGTGGCATGTGGGAGTTGACTGAGCAAACGCACACTTTTGTCTTTGACAACATGAGTTCAGCTCCGGTACCAGCATTACTTGCTAACTTTTCAGCCCCGGTTAAATTGAGTTACCCTTACACCGAAGAACAAACTGAAACCTTGATTTTTGCCGCCGAAGATGAGTTTATTCGCTGGGAGGCTTCACAACAGTTTTATCGTCAATGCATTCGTCAGTTGGTTAATGAGCCAAACGCGAGTATCCCAAGGTCGTTAGTGACTATGGTCGAAACGGTATTAAATAGCGATGCCGATCGAGCTTTTAAAGCCGAGCAAATAAAACTACCAAGCTTTGATGAAATGGCGGATTGTATTGACTTTGTGGTACCAGCCGATTTATTAACCGCGTTAGAAAAGGTTAAGGTGTTTATTGCTAACAAACTGCAACCGGTATTTATTAAAGTATACCAAGACTGTCAACTTGACACCTTTAGTAAAGATGCCACAGCCATTGGTAAACGGGCTTTAAAGAATGCCTGCCTTGAGTATTTGGCAACCAGCCAAATGGGTAATGAGATAGTCCTAAAGCAATTTCAACAAGCTGATAATATGACCGACCAATTGGCTGCATTTCGATTCGCATCGGTTAATGATTTAGCCTGTTTTGAACACATCAACGCAGCCTTTGAACAACAATGGCAGGATAACAGCCTCGTCATGGATAAGTGGTTTACGGTCAATGCCATGCATCAACATGAGCAAGTCATCGAGCGTGTTAGAGGCTTATTATCGCATCCTAAATTCAGTCTGGAAAATCCGAATAAGGCCAGATCATTAATTGGTGCATTTGCTTTTTACAACCCTAAGTATTTCCATCAAGAAGACGGGCAGGGATATGCGTTTTTACAACAACAAATAGCGATCCTAAATGGGTTAAATCCCCAAGTCGCATCCCGGATCATTACGCCTTTGATTCAATTTAAGTCGTTCTCTAAAACCCATCAAAAATTAATGAAAAGTCAATTAGAACTGTTGGCCAACTTAGATGATTTATCAAACGATCTACAAGAAAAGCTGAGCTCTGCTTTAAATTAACAAAAAGAACAGCTTACAATCGATTAAAAAATGTCATTTGAGGCACTCAGATGGCATTTTTTTTTATTATTTTTTTTATACTTAGGCAAGTTTAGAGTAACAGCTTTAAACATTGGTTTAACGGGGATTTTAACCCAAGTAATGCATGAGTTTGTGTATACACCTTATAAAACGACTACTAATGCATGTTCAAACCCGTTTAAAACACGTGTTTTAAACGTGTCTTTAGTGATCTCAAGATCAAGTAGTTAAAGGGAAGAAAGACAAACACTTTTCCTCTTCACAATTACTGTTGCCTAGTTGTAAAAATGATGTAATCATGTTGCCAGTAGCATTAGTTTGTAATTAATGCCGGACTATAAAAAATAATTAAGAACTAAAAAACTAATAAATAGTTAATTTCTGGGGATAAAACATGAAGCCAAGCTCCACGGTGAAGTTTAGAAAAAATCCACTGGCTAATGGGATCGCAGTAGGATTACTGGCGTTGGCCAGTGCGCAGGCACACGCGGTAAATTTCGAAGTAGGTGATTTTGAAATCAGCTTCGACTCTACGTTCTCTTATGGTGAATCATATCGTATTGAAAACCGTAATTGGACTGACCTAACCGGTAAATCAAACAACCTTAATAACAACCTTGATTGGATGAACAATGCCTATTCGCAAGGGCAGATTTGGGCATTGCCCGGTTCTTATTCTACGAATGGGGATTTAGGTAATTTAAATTATGACGCCGGTGAAGCGTTTTCAAAAACCTTAAAAGGCAGTCACGAACTTGATATTCGTTACGCCAACGATCATGGCGATTTTGGTTTGTTCGCCCGTGGCATGTATTTTTACGACTTTGAGATGATGGACAGTGACCGCCCATATGTGAATTCTTTAACGGGCAAAAGCACCAGTCCTTGTGATGATGAGCAAGCCAAAGACGAAGTTTGTCGTGACATACGTCTGCTCGACGCTTTTTTCTATGCTGACTTTTACGCCGATAACACTCCTATCAGTATTCGCATAGGTGATCAGGTGATCAGCTGGGGTGAGAGTACCTTAATTGCCCACGGGATCAGTGAAATTAACCCAGTGGATATCGCACGTTTACGAGCACCAGGGGCCGAATTAAAAGAAGCGTTTATTCCCTTCGGTGCTGTTTGGGCTTCGGTTGGGGTAACTGAAAACTTTAATATTGAAGCGTTCTATCAATATCGTTGGGAGCAATCCATATTACCGGCAGCAGGCAGTTATTTTGCCACCAATGATTTTGCCGGTTCAGGTGGTTATTTAAATAATATACAACTTGGTTTTGGTGGTACAGCCGATATCAATCTCGACCAGTTGATGACCGAGCTAAATGAACTTGGTGCTCAAGTTCGCGCCAATCCTGCAGCTGCCGCGTCTTATTTAACCGATTATGTCGGATTAGCAAGAAAAGCGACCCTGACGGAGAAAAACGATAGGGCGAAAGATGAGCCAGAAGATGGTGGTCAGTATGGTGTTCGTTTCTCATACTACTTCCCAGAGCTTAACGAGACAGAGCTAAGCCTTTATTACATGAATTACCATTCTCGTCGTCCGGTCATTTCAGGTTATACGGCAAACTTTAATCAACAAGCTTTAGTCTCTGATTTAGGTCTGTTAGCGCAAGGCATTAATGAAGATAATGTGACCGATTTGCAAGCTTATGCCAAAGCACGATTTGAATTCACCGAGGACATAAAGCTATATGGTTTAAGCTTTAATACTAATGTTGGTTTGACCTCACTGGCCGGTGAAGTGAGCTATCGCGAAGATGAACCACTGCAAATTGATGATGTTGAATTGTTGTTTGCTGCAGTACCACAACAATTAGCAAATTCTGATTTGGCTTTGGCACCATTCTTAGACGGTATTTCGCAAATGCCTGTATTTGAATCTGGTTCGAAAGCGCAAGGTTATGTTGAATCGGATACTATCCAAGCACAATTTACCTTAACCCATTTATTCGGTCCTACCCTTGGGGCAAGCCAATTCACCGGTTTATTTGAAATGGGTGGTATTAGTATTCAAGACATGCCAGATGAAGATGAAATTCGCCTAAATGGACCCGGTGGCGCCCGTTCGGGTACCGTAGGCAACCCATATGTAAATTTACTGTTTGGTGGCACTGAAACCAATCCATTCCCAGATGACTTTGCTTGGGGTTACCGAGTCTTAGCCAAGTTAGACTACAACGACGTATTTTGGGGCATTAACATGTCACCAAGAGTGGTATTTTCTCACGACGTAGAGGGTATTACACCAGATCCATTATTCTTATTTGTTGAAGAGCGTAAATCGGTCGCTGCAGGTATCAGCTTTGATTATCAAAGCCGTTGGTCAGCTGACATTAACTACAATGCTTTCTTTGATGGTGTTGGTACCACCAACCGAATTGAAGATCGAGACTTCATCTCTTTCAACATTAAGTATTCAATCTAAAGGTTAAACACATGAAAAAAATAACAGGATTATCTTTAGCCATTTCTTTAGCCTTAGCATCAACGGCCACGTTTGCCAAAGTTGATGCCGAGCAAGCGGCCAAACTTGGCACAGAATTAACCCCTATGGGAGCGGTAAAAGGACCTAATGCAGATGGTTCTATTCCTGCTTGGACGGGTGGCATTACAACCCCACCAGCCAATTATAAAGTGGGCGATCATCACCCAGATCCATACCCAGCAGATAAAGTTTTATACACCATTACAAAAGATAACTATAAGCAATATCAGGCGTTGTTATCACCGGGTCAAATGAAGTTATTTGAGACCTACCCAGAAACCTACAAAATGAATGTGTATCAAACCCATCGTAGTGCTTCTTATCCACAGCACGTTTATGATGAGACCATTAAGAATGCAACCCGTGCCGAGCTTATTCGAGAGGGTAATGGTATTCGCAATGCGGCGGTAGGGGTACCATTCCCAATCCCGCAAAATGGTTTGGAAGCGATTTGGAACCATACCTTGCGCTATCGTGGTGAGGCCTTGACTCGTGAAGGTGGGCAAGCGGCTCCGACAAGATCTGGTGACTACACGTACATCGGTTTTGATGAGTCTTTGCTGTTACCATATGGGGTGAAAGGTGCATCACCAGAAGAGCTCGAACAGACCAATATTTTGTTTAAGTTTAAACAAAAGGTGTCAGAGCCTGCACGCTTAGCCGGTACCGCTTTATTGGTACATGAAACCATGGATCAAATTAAAACCCCTCGCCAAGCTTGGACCTATAACACCGGCCAACGCCGAGTACGCCGAGCGCCAAATGTCGCGTATGATGCACCAGGTACGGCGTCCGACGGTTTGCGTACAACCGACGACTTCGATATGTTTAACGGTGCTCCAGACCGTTACACATGGGAATTAAAAGGTAAGCAAGAACTATTGATCCCATATAACGACTATCGCCTACACAGCGACAGCGTTAAGTACTCTGAGATCTTAAAACCAGGCCATATTAATCCTGAGTTGGTACGTTATGAGAAACATCGTGTTTGGGTCGTTGAAGCGACGCTAAAAGGCGACACCGATCATTTATACAAAAAACGTCGTTTTTACCTAGACGAAGACAGCTGGCAAATAGCGGTAACCGATATTTACGATCAACGTGATGAGCTTTACCGCGTCGGTCAGGCCCACGGTATTAACTATTATGAAGTACCAACTCAGTGGTCTACTCTAGACGTTTACCACGATTTACAGTCGCGTCGATACATCGCGATTGGTCTGGATAACGAACATAAAATGTATGACTTTAACGCTGAGTTAAGAGAGCGTGACTTCAACTCTTCGGCCCTGCGTCGAGAAGGCAAACGATAATATTATCGAGCCATAAAAACGGTTGGCAATGCCAACCGTTTTTGATTGCAAACAATTTACTATAATACAAACAGTTTATTTAAGCGCGACTTCATTTATTTGCACATTTTTTTATTAATTTAGAAATATCTTAGCTTAGTAATTGACGATTTCACTCGATTACCAACAGTTATAACGAATAAGTTGTGCGCCACTACATTTGGACAGTTATGAAGCATTACGTCTTTTTTTCTTATTTTCTCTTTCTTTTTATGAGTTTGTCATTACCCGCGATTGCATCGATTGAAACCGCGCAGACAAACCCGATTGGTCAATACAGTGATATTCAACCATTAGCACGTCAGTCTCTGTTATTAGATATTGTTAACATAAATAATAGTCGGTTAGTCGCTGTTGGGGAACGTGGTCATATTCTAACCTCGAATGATGGTCAAGGCTGGGTGCAACGACCGGTAAATACGCGCTCTACGTTAACCAAGGTCTATTTCTTTAATCAGCAATTGGGTTGGGCAGTTGGTCATGACTCGGTTATTGTGCATACCCAAGATGGGGGAGACACTTGGGCAGTGCAACAATTTTTACCCAATAAGCAACGACCTTTATTTGATATCCACTTCTTTAGCCCAACTCATGGTCTGGCTATTGGTGCCTATGGCACCAGTTTTCGTACTGAAGATGGTGGTAAAAGCTGGCATGAGGAATTTCATCTAGAGTTATTAACCGAAGATGATCAGCTATACCTTGAAGATATTAAAGCCGAAGACGAAGAATTTTACCAACAAGAAATTGCCAGTATTTTACCGCATTTCAATCGTTTATTAAAAACCGACGACGCCTTATATATGGTCGGTGAAATTGGCTTAATTGCCAAGAGTGTCGACCAGGGAAGAACGTTCACATTACTAGATGAAATATACGCAGGCTCATTTTTTGATGTTTTCCAAGCTTCCAATAACGTGCTTTATGTCGCCGGTTTACGGGGCAATTTATTTTATCGTGCCAATAGCACAAGTCACTGGCAAAAAGTCGACACCCATACCACGGCGTTGCTAAATGATATCATTGAAACGCCAAACCATAAGCTTATCGTTATTGCTAATGCGGGCAATATTTTAATCAGTGATGACGGCAAAAATTTCGACCTGCATACGCAAGCCGATGGCAAAGCATTATTGGCTGCCGTCTGGTTTAATAACACATTAATCGCTGCCTCAGAAGTTGGCATTAAAGTAATAGAAGTGAAGTAAAGGCGATGAAGAATATTTTTAATCATTTGGAACGTAATCTGTTCCGTTTTCGTTTTACCGTGGTTGCTCTGTTTGCCATTGTTACCGCCGTACTTTTTTATTTTGCAACGCAGATCAAACTGGATGCATCTTTTGAAAAAAACATTCCTTTAGAGCACGGTTATATGAAAACCTATCTAAAGCATCAAAATGACTTTGGTGGGGCTAATAACGTATTGATTTCTGTTTGTAATAAAGACTCAGACATATTTACTGAAGACTTTTTTAACAGTTTAAAAGGTGTTCATGATCAATTGTTTTTTATTCCGGGGGTTAATCGTATTTTGGTGAATTCGTTGTATTCACCATCAACCCGCTTTGTTGAAGTTGTCGAAGATGGCTTTGCTGGCGGCCCAGTTATCCCAGCAGACTTTGTACCCAATGCAGATGGCCTAGCCATTGTTAAAGCCAATATCGAAAAGGCCGGTATCGTTGGCAGTATGGTATCGGATGATTATACCTGTTCGATGGTTAAAACATCGCTTATGGAGTTTGATCCACAAACCGGTGAAAAACTCGATACCCTAAAATTGGCCAAGCAACTAGAACAAGAAATTAGAGAAAAATATGAGTCAGAGAGCTTGTCGATTCATATCATTGGTTTTTCTAAAATGGTGGGGGACATCGCTGATGGGGCTAAAGGGGTGGTTGCCTTTTTCGGTATCGCCATCGTCATTACCGCTATTATGGTGTATTTCTTTTGTCATTCTGTGACTTTAACCTTGTTGCCAATATTATGTTCTTTGGTTGCCGTGGTATGGCAACTTGGGATGTTAACGGTTCTTGGCTTTGGCCTTGATCCCATGTCGATTCTTGTCCCCTTTTTAGTCTTTGCCATTGGGGTCAGTCATGGGGTACAGATGATCAATGCGATTTCAAAAGAAGTGGCTAAAGGTCATCATGCAAAAACGGCGGCGCAGCAAAGTTTTCGTCGCTTATTGATCCCAGGCGGTATCGCACTATTGTCAGATACCGTCGGTTTTATGACTCTTCTGACCATTGACATCGGGATCATTCGTGAATTGGCGATCACCGCTTCTTTAGGTGTTGGGTTGATTATTTTCACTAACTTAGTGTTGTTACCTGTGTTGGTATCGTTTGTACGTTTTGATCCTAAAGAACAAAAACACATTGTTGATACGGCCGAACACAAATGGATGAACAGAATGTTATGGCGTAAAGCCGATTATGTCAGTTCACCAAAAGTCGCGGCTGGGATTTTGCTGGTGACTGCCATACTGTTTGTTTGGGGGCAATATCAGGGAGACAAACTCAAAATAGGCGAATTACATGCAGGTGCGCCTGCCTTGCATGAAGACTCGCGCTATAACCAAGATACGTTTTTAATCACCAATAAGTACGCCATCAGTGTGGATTATATGTCGGTCGTGGTTGAAACATATGAAGACTCTTGCATTAACCATGAGGTGTTAGACGCCATTGATACCATGCAATGGCGCCTTGAAAATGTTGAAGGCGTACAGTCAGCGGTTTCATTAGCAACCATCGCCAAACGAGTCAATTCTGGATATAACGAAGGTAATAAGCGCTGGCAAGTATTGCCTCGAAATCAATCATCATTGGTGCAGTCAATAGCTAGGGTTCCGACCACCAGTGGTTTGTTGAATCGAAATTGTTCGGCGATGCCTATCATTTTATTTATGGAAGACCATAAAGCCGAAACCATCAATAGGGTAGTGGATGCGGTCAAGAAAAATGCGGCTTTGCTTAACACCGACGATATTCAATTTAAATTAGCGTCAGGTCCCGTTGGTGTTATGGCGGCGACTAACGAAGCGGTAGCAAAAGCTCAAACTCCGATGATGATGTATGTATATGGCGCCGTTATTTTATTATGTTTGATCAGCTTTCGCTCTATTCGAGCCACCATTGCGGTAGTGGTTCCGCTTTATGTTGTTTCAACCTTAGCGCAAGCATTGATGACCTACCTTGATATTGGCTTAACCGTGTCTACCTTACCGGTTATCGCCCTAGGTGTTGGTATTGGTGTTGATTACGGTATTTATATCTTGTCGACCATGTCGGCTCGGATCAAAGCCGGCGAAGCGATGAGTGAAGCTTATTTAAATGCCCTTAAAGAGCGTGGTAGCGCAGTATTAATTACCGGTGTGACTTTAGCGATAGGGGTATCTACTTGGTTCTTCTCTGACTTAAAATTTCAAGTCGATATGGGGATTTTGTTAACCTTTATGTTTTTAGTGAACATGTTGGCGGCAATATTGGTTCTGCCGGCATTATCAACTTTCTTATGGCGACATAAAGCCAAGTAGTCAGATTAATTTTTTTGATGATAGCCCTGAAAAATTTCAGGGCTTTTTTTTATTTAATCCTTTATTCACTTTTTTGCATAATTAATCAGTAAAAACAGCAAAAATTCAGTTTCTATTTAACCCGACTGAATAATCAATTACAACTTTGTTACCAAATCGAAAAAGTTTGTACTTTTACTCTAATAAAGTACTTTCATTATGATTCAAATAGCTCTAGAATCGCCGAAAATAAACGAATTAAAATTAGTTATTTAGCAATGCGAACTAGAATATGAAAGTTGCTATGTAAGTTTTAATTGGTTGCAACATAACAAAGAAATATGTAAACGAGAGAACCGTCAATACATCGTATTATTGTTCATTCTTTGCGTGTTTATTTGAGTTATTATCAACACCATTCGCCTAGAACCAGAGGGTAATAAAATGGCGTCAATAGAAAATAAATCTTCTGTGCTTTTAAAAAATGTCAGCAAGTTGATCCATCAGAAAGTACCAGCAGACACCGCTCCTATATTAGAAAAATTTACCGAATACTTATACAGTCATGTTTCCAAAGATGATTTAGCCGCGCGTAACGACAGTGATGTCTACGGTGCAACGCTCAGTTTGTTTAAAGCCTTCAATCAGCAACAGCACAAAAAAGCATTTATTCGCGTGCTTAACCCTGAAGTTTCAAAACATGGTTGGAAATCCAGCCATACCGTTATTGAAGTGATCATAAAAGACATGCCATTTTTGGTTGACTCGACTCGCATTGCATTAAATCGTTTAGGTTTGTCTCCACACCTTATTCTTAATTGCCCATTAAAAGTTGTTCGTAATGACCAAGGCAATATTGTTGATATGGCTCGTTCAACCGAAGAACTTAAAGGTAGCTTCTGTGAAACCGTATTTTTTATTGAGATCGACCGTTTAACGGAACAATCGCAACTTGACGAGTTAACCGAAGAGCTGTATTCAGTGTATGAAGATGTGATGCTTACGGTATCAGACTGGAAACCGCTTTGTGATAAGTTTCAGCAAACGATCGATGGTTTGAAAGATTACAAAAAGCATGTCAGTGATCTTGAGTTTCAAGAATCGAAAGAGTTTTTGCAATGGATGGCCAACAATAACTTTACCTTTATGGGCTATCGCTCATATCAAGTTGAAGAAGTAAAAGGCGATGTGATTTTAACCGCAGACTTAGATTCTAGTTTGGGCTTAATGCGTAATTCAACGGGCAATGTTCGTCGTTCATTATCGGCTTATTCAGAGTCCGCGCGAGAAGTCGCTTTTGGTCCGAACTTATTGATTTTAACCAAAACCAATTCACGTTCACGAGTGCATCGCCCAGCTCATATGGATTACATTGGGATTAAACGTTTTGATAACAATGGTAAAATTGTGGGTGAAGATCGCTTTATTGGCTTATTTGGTTCGTCGTTTTATAACTCCAGTGCCCTTAATCTGCCAATTATTCGCAATAAAGTACAACGGGTTTGTGATAATTCAGGTTTTGCACAAGGTTCGCACGCATACAAAACGCTAATTAACATTCTTGAAACTTTCCCCCGCGATGAAATTCTACAGTCAAAGGAACAAGAATTAAGTAATACTGTGAAAGGTGTATTGCAGATGCAAGAAAGGGATACCACAGGGCTCTTTGTTCGTCCTGATGCGTTTAATCGTTTCTTCTCTTGCATGGTTTATGTGCCTCGTGAACGTTATAACACCCAGTTACGAATCGAAACCCAAGAAATTTTACAAGATGCCTTTGGCACCGATAAAGAAGTTGAGTTTAATACTTTTTTCTCTGAGTCCGTACAAGCAAGAACCCATTACATAGTCCGAGTTAATTCAACAAAAGCAGATATTAATGTGAAGGAAATAGAACGTAATCTAAATCAAGCAGCAAGAAGCTGGGACGATAAATTATCTGACGCCCTTAACATGAACAAGGGTGAAGTTGTCGGTAAGAAACTAAGCCGTAAATACGCCAGTTTCCCACAATCATACAAAGATGAAGTACTGCCAGGTACGGCCATCGTTGATATTGAAAAGTTAGAAGCGGTGAGTGCATCCAATCCTCTAGAAATGTTGTTTTATCAACCTCTAGAAGAGAAGTACGACAGCAAATACGTGAAGTTGAAACTTTTCCATAAAGGCGAGCCTTTACATTTATCCGATGTTTTACCAATGTTAGAAAACTTCGGTTTACGCGTTATTGGCGAGAGCCCATACATGGTGCGTAACAGTGACGGCGAAATGTGTTGGATTTTAGACTTTTCAATGTTGTTGACTTCGAATAAAGAATTTAACCTAAATCAGGTCCAATCGTTGTTTCAGGATGCGTTTGCCAAAGTATGGCATGGTGTCTTAGAAGATGATGGCTTTAATAAACTGATTTTAGGAGCTGGCCTAGCCGGACGAGAAGTCTCTATCTTACGTGCCATTGCAAAGTATCAGCAACAAATTGGCAGCACATTCTCGCAAGCTTACATTGAATCTACGTTTACCCGCTACCCTGCGTTTGCTGAACTTTTGGTTAATTTATTTGAGCTGAAGTTTAGCCCAGATGAGAAAGATCACACAAAAGCGATCAATAAGGTGTTAGCGAATATCGAAAGTGATTTAGATAACGTAGCAAGCCTTGATGATGATCGTATTATTCGACGTTATGTTGAGATCATCAATGCCACGGTGCGTACCAATTACTTCCAACCAGATGAAAATGGCAATATTAAGCCATACATCTCGTTTAAATTAATGCCTGAAAGCATCCCTGAGATGCCAAAGCCTTTACCTAAATATGAAATTTTCGTTTACTCTCCTCAAGTAGAAGGGGTGCATTTACGAGGCGGTAAAGTTGCTCGTGGTGGTCTACGTTGGTCAGATCGACGCGAAGATTTTCGCACCGAAGTACTGGGCTTAGTAAAAGCACAACAAGTTAAAAATACGGTTATTGTTCCGGTCGGAGCAAAAGGTGGGTTCTTCTGTAAGCAATTGCCAGAAGAAGGAAGCCGACAAGAAATATTTGAAGCAGGCCGAGAGTGTTATAAAACCTTTATCCGTGGTTTGCTTGATATCACCGATAATATTGTTGGCGGAGAGATTGTTCACCCAGAAAACGTTGTACGTTTAGATGAGGACGATACATACCTTGTCGTTGCTGCCGATAAAGGTACCGCCACCTTCTCAGATACGGCCAATGAAATCGCTGAAGAATACAATTTCTGGCTTGGCGATGCCTTTGCCTCCGGTGGCAGTGTCGGCTATGACCACAAAAAGATGGGGATCACAGCAAAGGGCGCTTGGGAGTCCGTTAAACGCCATTTCCGCGAAATTGGCATTAATTGTCAAACCACTGATTTTAGTTGTTTAGCCATTGGTGATATGGCCGGTGATGTATTTGGTAACGGTATGTTGTTATCAAAGCATATTTGTTTGCAAGTAGCGTTTAACCACCTGCATATATTCATTGACCCAACGCCTGATTCAAAAACCAGTTATGTTGAACGTGAGCGTTTATTTAACTTAGCGGGTTCAAGTTGGGATGACTATAATCGTGAGTTGATTTCTGAAGGTGGTGGGATATTTTCACGCGCTGCCAAGTCGATTAAATTAACCCCGCAAATTAAACAGATGTTGGGTACCAAGAAACAGTCGATGGCCCCGAACGAATTAATCCAAGCTGCACTTAAAATGAAAGTGGATTTAATTTGGAATGGTGGTATTGGTACGTACATCAAAAGTAGCAAAGAAAGCCATTTAGAAGTGGGCGATCGTGCAAACGATGTACTTCGCGTTGATGGCAAAGACGTACAGGCCAAAATCATTGGTGAAGGTGGTAACTTAGGTTGTACCCAATTAGGGCGCATCGAATACACCGCCACTGGCGGTCGTATGAACACCGACTTTGTCGATAATGTCGGCGGAGTAGATTGTTCTGATAATGAAGTTAATATTAAAATTTTACTGAATTCATTAGTCGCAAACGGCGATTTAACCCTGAAACAACGAAATAAATTGTTGTATGACATGACCAGTGAAGTCGAAGAGATTGTGCTTGAAGACTGTTATCGTCAAACCAAATCGATCTCCATTTCAGAGTCTCGTGGTGCCAGTAAGTTAAAAGAGCAAACACGCTTTATTCAATATCTAGAGCGAGAAGACAAACTCGATAGAGCACTTGAATTTATGCCCAACGACGAAGAAATCGCTGAACGTTTGGCAAACAATCGTGGCTTGACTCGTCCGGAGCTATCGGTTTTGGTCGCTTATGGCAAAATGATGCTCAAAGAGCAGTTATTGTTAGACCAAATAACCCAAGATGATTACTTGGGGCGCTTATTAGTTAAAGCGTTCCCTAAACAGTTACAGCAAGCATATCAACAACAAATGCAAAGCCACCCTTTGCGTGGTGAAATTATTGCGACTCGATTAGCCAATAATATCTGTAACTTTATGGGCGCGAACTTCGTTTATCGTATGGAAGAAGAAACTGGCGCTGATATTGCTGAAATTGTTAAGTGTTACACCATTGCCAGCACTATTTTTCAACTTGAAGATGTATGGGAACAAGTTGAAGCATTGGATAATAAGATTTCAGCCAATGTGCAAACTCAAATGTTATTCCAACTTCGTCGTATTGTGCGTCGCGCTACGCGTTGGTTCTTACGTCATCGCAATAAGTCGTTCTCAATTGCCCAATCCATTGATTTTTACCAACCAACCTTTAACGTATTGGCCAAGAAACTAGATACCTTCTTAGTCGAAGCGGAAGCGAAAGAGTTGGCGGTGGTGAAAACGAAATTATTAGAGCAAAATGTGCCAGAAAAATTGGCAAGCCGAATTTCGCAATTATCAACCTTGTTCTCATCGTTAGATATTGCCCAAGTGGCTTGTCAAGATACTCGTCAAATTGAGTTAGTGGCAGAGCTTTACTTTACCATTGGGGTGCGATTAGATTTGCATTGGTTCTTATCTCAAATAACCAAACAACCTGTCGACAATCACTGGCAAGCATTGGCCAGAGCGTCATTTAGAGAAGAGTTAGACTGGCAACAACGCGCTATTGTCTCTTCCATATTAACCGCCAACAGTGATGAAACCGATATCGTTGAATTGATCACAAGTTGGGAAGCAACCAAAGTACAGCCGCTAGGGCGCTGGAAGCAAGTGTTAACAGATTTTCGTTCAACTAAAACCCACGAATTTGCGAAGTTTTCGGTTGCTTTACGAGAGTTAATGTTGTTATCACAGTAACTTATAGGATTGCCTTGGCATTGATTTAGGTTAATGAAAAAGCAAAATATATTTGTGATTAACTTATACCGAACTGCAAAATAATGTTAAACTCCCCGCTCAGGGGAGTTTTTTATGCCCGATGTTTTATCAGCGTCGCCTTCCAATTTGCCCAAACGCTCAGGTTATGGTTATTTTGGCCTATAACACAGATATGGGTGGGTAAAACGTGGTGAAAAAATTCGATTTCTGAACCTAATCTACTTGAGATAACATGCTTTATTCAATTGCTCGTAATATTCTATTTAAATTCAGCGCAGAACAAGCGCACGATTTCACTATTAACATGCTTAAATCTCCAGCATCTTTTGCTTTAAAAGGTTGCTATGGTGCTAAAGTGGCTGCCAAACCGGTTGAAGTTATGGGGATCACTTTTCCTAATCCGGTGGGCCTAGCCGCAGGCCTTGATAAAAATGGTGAGTGTATTAATGGTTTTAGTGCCATGGGCTTTGGTCACATTGAAGTGGGTACGGTGACCCCAAGACCGCAACCAGGAAACCCAAAACCCCGGTTGTTTCGTTTACCGCAAGCTAATGCGGTGATCAATCGTATGGGCTTTAATAACCGTGGTGTTGATTATTTAGTGTCACAAGTAAAAAAAGCTAACTTTAATGGCGTTCTTGGTATTAACATTGGTAAGAATAAAGATACCCCAGAAGAAAATGCCAAAGATGATTATATTATTTGTATGCGCAAAGTTTACGAGCACGCATCTTATATTACCGTGAACATTTCATCTCCTAACACCCCAGGTTTGCGTAACTTGCAATACGGTGACGCGCTAAACGATTTACTGCAAGCGTTAAAGCAGGAGCAAGCTGAACTCGCCAAGCAACATGGTAAATATGTACCTTTAGCCGTAAAAATTGCACCAGATTCAACCGAAGATGAAATCAAATCTATTGCACAATGTCTTGTGAAAAATAATATTGATGCGGTCATTGCGACCAATACGACCTTAGCTCGTGATGGTGTAGAACATTTAGAACACGGTGATGAAGCTGGTGGTCTAAGCGGTGTTCCTGTGCAAGCTAAGAGTACCGAAGTGATCAAAATGTTGGCTAAAGAGTTAGACTCCAAGATGCCAATTATTGGTGTTGGTGGTATCAATAGTGCGGCATCGGCTAAAGAAAAACTCGATGCTGGTGCCTCATTAGTGCAGGTTTACACAGGCTTCATTTATGAAGGGCCACAATTGATAAAAGATATTGTTGACGCAGTGTAAGTAAGACCTTAAAAGTGCTTGTTAATATCGCGATAATTGAAACCTTGATTAAAGCGCTGGTTTTAGCAAGATAGGCTTTTACGGTAATACAAAAGTGTTAAAAGATGGGGAGCTGAGCTCCCCATCTTTATTTTAATCAGCAATAACCTTGTCGGTTTGCGATTTAATTTGCGCTTTTGCTAATTTCACATCATTTGCATAAGCTTCCACTTCGGACCACACACGTAGCACATTGTTAGATAAGATTTTTTCTATGTCTTGTTCGCTGTAACCACGTGCTAATAAACCATCTATCAAGTTTGGATAACTGGCCACATCTTTTAAATTGGTTGGTAAACTATCGCCAACCCCGTCATAGTCAGAACCGATGCCGACATGGTCGATACCAATGAGATTAACCACGTGATCAAAATGATCAAGCACATCGTCTAAGCCCGCAAACACGTAAGGGTTTTCTTTACGATAGGCTTGTCTGAACGCTTTGGCTTGTTCAGATTCTGCAGTGACTTCATTTTCTTGCAAAAACGCAGCAAAGTCGGCTCTTGCTTTCGCGCTGTAATCACGTGTTGCCTGTGAAATAAAACTTGAGCCAAAATTAATTTGGATCACACCGCCGTTTTCAGCCAACTTCAATAGCATGTCATCACTCATATTGCGTTCAAAACCTGGGGTAAAATGGCGAGCCGAAGAATGTGAGGCGATCACGGGGGCTTTACTGATTTCCATAACTTGATAAAAAGCATCATCGGAAATATGAGATACGTCGATCATAACCCCGATGTTGTTCATTTCGGTGATCAAGGTCTTACCAAATTCAGTTAAGCCCTTAGCTGGACGATTTTCATCGTAGGATGAGTCGGAAATATGATTGGTTTTTGAATGTGTTAAGGTGATATAACGGATGCCGCGATCGTAAAAATGTTGAAGATTTTCCATTTTCCCTTCAATCGGGCTGCCGTTTTCCATGCCCAGCGGTAAGGAAATTAAACCTTGTTTAAAATGCTCGAGTACATCGTCGACGCTAGTAGCAATAGCAAATTTATCGGGGGCATTCTCAACCATGGTTTCAATAGAATCAATTAGCTTGTCGGCTAATTCTTTACTGCCACCTTGTTGTTGAAGCTTTGCGGGAATATAAATCGACATAAACGGTGCATTTAAGCCACCAGCAACGGCCCGAGGAAAGTCAAAGTCACCACTTTCAGTTCGTTTGCTGACATCTTCCCATTGCCTTTCAAGGCGGTAGGGCACATCGATATGGCCATCAATAATGATGTATTTCTCTGCTAATTGCTGACCCGTTAAGATGCTGCTTGTTGTTGATTGGTTATTTGACGAGGTTGATTGCGGTGCATTATCGCAACCCGTTAATAGTAACGCCGAGGTGATCACACTGGCAATGATTGAATATTTAAATGACATCTTTCTCATACTTCTTATTACATTTTGAACAAATAGCTTACTTGGTTTTTAACCTAAGGTGCAATAGCAATGTTGCTGCAATGTTAAAAATAAACTCGAATGAACTTAGGAGATCAAGGAAGAAAAACTTGAACAATAAAAAAGGACCTTTAGTAGGTCCTTTTGGAGATTAAATTCGGGTGATATTAACCGACAGTTTTATTAACTGACCCGGTTGCAGGTAATTCGACCGGTTGATGTTGTTCCAACGTTCAATATCTTTAACGCTTACGTTAAACTTACTGGCGATGCGGGCAAGTGAATCACCGTTTTTCACTTTGTAATTAATGTTGCGCATCACAGAGTTACCACTTGCTAAAGGTGTATCACTGGCTTCACTAAGTGAAGACTCGGTCCAGATGGTGAGCTTTTGCCCAAGTCTTAAAGTATCTTTTGGCGCAAAACCATTCCACTTAGCAATACTTTTACTTGATACATCATATAAGCGACCGATATCCCATAACGTATCGCCTTTTTGCACGGTATAAATAACTTTATTACCATTGCCTTTTTTAGCGATCTTGTTTTTACGAACTTTTTCATAAGACTTGTAACGATCCAATGATTGAGTCGCTGTTGGGATCAGCAAATATTTACCTGTTCGAATATCGTTCGATTGCAATTGGTTAACGTCTTTGATTTGGGTGATCGTGGTGTTAAAGCGATTTGCAATCACACTTAAACTGTCACCTGATTTTATCTTATAACGTTGCCATGCTAAACGATCGTTATCATTAAGCTTTTCTAACTCAGCCGTAAATTGCTCTACTTTATTTAAGGGTAACAACAATTTATGTGGCCCTTCTGGCGCCGTAGCCCAACGGTTAAAACCAGGGTTTAAGGCATGCAACTCGTCAATGGTTAAACCCGACATGTCGGCAGCCAATGCTAGGTCAAGTTGCGCACTAATATCTACTAAGCTCACAACTGGCTTATTTGAGATTGCGTATAAACTGACATTAAAATCAGCTGGGCGTTTTACAATATCCGCTAGGGCCAATAATTTAGGCACGTAGTCACGAGTCTCTTTTGGTAATTTTAAATTCCAAAAATCTGTTGGTTTACCTTTACGCGCATTATTTCTAATCGCACGGGCAACACGACCTTCACCTGAATTGTAGGCGGCCAAAGCCAATAACCAATCGCCATCGAACCGTTTGTTCAAATAGGTTAAAAATTTGATTGCCGCTTGGGTTGAATCAACGATGTCGCGACGACCGTCATACCACCAGTTTTGTTTGACCCCGAACTGTTTTGCCGTGCCAGATAAAAACTGCCACATACCCGATGCACTACCGTGTGAGTAGGCAAATGGGTCGAAAGCACTTTCGACGATAGGAAGTAACACCAACTCCATTGGCAAGTCGTGTTTTTCGATTTCTTCGACTATGTAAAAAATAAAAGGCTCAGCACGTTTCGCCACACGATCAAGATAGGCATCGTGTTTTGTATACCAGTTGCGCTGGGCAATCACTTTATCATTTTGTGGAATATCAAAATGTAAATTATTGCGAATTCGGTCCCAAATATTATCAGACACGACTAGTTCGTCCTGATCAGACAAAGGAATTTCCACATCGTCTTTTGGGTGAATGACCTGCGCCGACTCATCAATTAATAACGCTTGATAAATCTCGACAGCCTCTGCACCATTTTTTAATTCGTGGTTAGGCTCATTTTTTAACTCGCTAAATGTTTGGCAACCAGCCAAAATAGAAAGCGATAGGGGAATTAATAACTTTTTCATGAAGTCCTTGTGATATCAATACGCACTAGGTGCTTAGATATACTTATACTTAAAATTTGTCTTTCAGTTGGCGGATATTAGCAAACACTGCAACTTGATTCGGTAACAAATTGCTTGTTTTTTGTTCAGTTTTGTTTTTAATCTCTTCTAAGTTACTGCGTAAGAAAGGATTTATTTGTTTTTCTAATCCGATGGAGGAGGGAATAGTAGACCGTCCTTTAGCCCTTAATTTCACAACTTTATCATAATATGCTTTTAATTGACTGTTATTTTCGTCAATAGTTCGGGCAAACTCTAGATTTGCCAAAGTATATTCGTGTGCACAATAAACTTTGGTATCGTCTGGCAGACTCGCAAGTTTTGTTAAAGACTCAAGCATTTGGTCAGGGCTGCCTTCAAATAAACGGCCACATCCACCTGAAAACAAGGTATCACCACAAAATAACATCCCTTTGCTGTAATAGGCTATATGATCAAGGGTATGGCCAGGTATTGCAAAGATTTCAAATTCTAAACTGTTATCAAATAACGCAACCCTGTGCGTTTCATTAAGAGTGACATCAATGCCCTGAATGGCCTGGTTGTCGGGTCCAAATACCGTCAATGGCATCCGCTGTTGCTGACAATATTGGCTTAGCTCTGTTAAACCGCCGACATGATCACTGTGGTGATGGGTAACCAAGATGGCATCAAGGGTTAATTGATGCTCAGAAATATAGTCGATGCAAACAGTGGCATCGCCTGGGTCAACCAGAACACAATGCTTGGTTTGTGGGTGGATAATGCACCAAATGTAATTGTCATTAAATGCTGGGATGGCAACGATATTAAACATAGTTATTTTTCTGTACGTCTTTTTAGCCCATTATAACGAGATTTTAACCTCAGTCAAAAGAGCCCTATTATCCTCTTAAGGAACTTCGCTATATTTATCAACCCAGTCATTATGAGAGGATCAATTATTTTATCCCGACTTTGTGTTGTTAACCGACCTCTAAAGGGTAAAAAAAATAGCCCCAAATAACTGCGCAAAGCTCAATTTTAAAGTAAAGTTTGATTTCAAATTTAACTTTATTTGAGCCCTAATGTAGCCTCACTTTGGCCTTTTGCCTTGAATTTATTAAGGCGATACATTAGCTTAGGATAAAGTGATTTTATTTAGGATTAACTCTCTTGCAATTTATGAAACCTGCTCTGGCATATAATGAACCTTGGTTGCCCAAAGGTTGGCGAGATTTGCCAAACGGACATTTAATTGCTCAAGCGATAGAGGAGCATCTAGAGCCTTGCTGGCCGCGCATTTTTGGTTATCATTTATTAAAGCTTGGCGCGTTAAGTGGCAAGATATGTTCTATAAACTCGCTTATTTCTCATCAGGTGGTGGTCACAAAATCGAGTGAATCGGCAGATGTCATAGCCGAAATAGACGATTTACCTTTTCTACAACAGTGTGTTGATGCCTGTATGCTTAACCATTGTCTGGAATTTAGTGTCGATCCTCATCATGTTTTAAGGGAAGCGGACAGGGTATTGATCCCGAACGGCTATATGATCATCAGCGGTTATAACCCTTTTAGCTTGGCAGGCTTGAACCAGTTGATCCCATTTCGCCGCCAACAAGTACCTTGGCAAGGTCGGTTTTTTACCCCAATGCGAGTAAAAGATTGGTTGCACTTGCTAGGGTATGAAATTGTCATCGATACCCGTTTTTTACATGCAGGGCTTCACAGTGAAATCAATCCCGATACTTGGTGGTTTAAATCTTGGCAAAATTTTGCGGGTAAATTCCTATCGCCAATGGGCTCAATCTATTTGATCGTTGCCAAAAAACGGGTACTTCCTCTTACCCCCATTAGGCCAAAATGGAAAATGCGGCCCAATTTTAGCCCGATAAAAGTCTCAACCAAAAACACATCGAGTGTTATCAAGTCTTTATCGAAACCGGCTCAAAGTTAATGCATAGTAAAACGCGTTATTATTTGGCCATCGATTTTGGCAGTCAGTCGATTCGAACCGCCATAATCAATCATTTAGGCCAATTTGTCTTTTGTTATAAGCACCCAATAGCCAAGACCGCATTAAGCAACATGGGCGAATCTGAACAGCCAGCTCAATGGTATCAACAGCAATTAGACAATGTCTTTCAAGCGCTTGCACACGCATTAAGTGAAGATAAAATAGCGAGCGAGGATATCGTCTCGATAAGCGTTACGACAATAAGAAATACCTTGTGCTTTTACGATCAGAACCTAGATATCATTCGGCCCATAATAAGTTGGCAGGATCAAAGGGATAATGAACAGGTTCCTAGGTTCAATTTGTTCTGGCGCAGTCTGTTCAATCTTATCAACTTGTTTTATCCAATAAACAGCACTTTAAAAAAAATGCAACAAGCGGCAATAACCAATTGGCTTTGGGCAAAGGAACCTAAGTGCTATGAAAAAGTGAGCAAAGTCAGTTTGATATCCGGTTATTTGCACCATTACTTAAGTGGACATTTGGTTGAATCCGATGCCAGTGTTATTGGTTATTTGCCGTTTAATTTTGGCAAAAGAAGGTGGCATGCAAAAATGAATTGGCAATACCAAGCGTTGGCATTTAAACCCAATTGGCGTATTCCGATAGTGCCTGTAGGCACGAAAATTGGTAATTTAAAGCCTGAGTTTTTTCATCAACTTTTTAATCGACAAAAGCCGATGAACAAAGCACAACAGCATTTAGGGAATAAAGGGCACAGGAACAGTGCTTCCATAGCATTAATCGCATCGGCTTCAGATAAAGCCTGTGAAATATTGGGCACGGGGTGTGTGTTACCTGGTCAGGTGCATATTAGTTTGGCAACAGCCATCACGGTTAGCCAATTATCTAAGCGCTGTGTGGGGAGCAAAGCATTTTATCCGGGTTACCCAAGTGCTCAACCGGAACTCTTCATTTGTGAGGCCATGAGTAAGCATTCAATGACGGTTTTTAGCACGTTTATTGACCAGAATAAACGTCAGTTTAAAACATTATTTGGTGAGCGTTCGGTACACGAATTACAAAAATCGATTGAACAAGCACTACTGGTTAAAAACGACAAGGCACTAGCGAGTATGTCAAAATCGCAAGCCAAGTTATTAAATCAATACAATCAACTTGCCGAGTCGTTGGTGACAGAGTTAGCCAACGCCATTGCCCTTTTGCAAACCCGAGTTAAGATAAACGCCAAGGCTATCTATATTAGTGGCGGCGGGGCGCGCTCTACATGGTTATTAGAAAAGCTAGCGCGAGTGTGCTCTTTACCCGTGTATGTTACGACCGCACCAGAAACAGGTTTATTAGGTGTGGCTATGATCGAAAGTGTCAGTTGTGGTGATTACGCCAATTATGTTGAAGCGGCTAGGGCCATGGCCTGGCCTTATACCAAGATACAAGCAGATGGTACCAACAATATTGCGTGAGCGTATTGAGTAAAAATGGCGAACATCGTACACTTTGACAAATTTTAACAACGGAATATTTCATGCAACGTCAGCAATTTCAATCTCTCTTAACTCAGTTGTTACAGCCTGAGAATATCAAAGACTACTGTCCAAATGGCTTGCAGGTGCAAGGTAGCGACAAGGTACATCGTATTGTCACAGGTGTGACCGCCAGTCAGGCTTTACTTGATGCAGCCGTAGCCAAAGGCGCTGATACCATCGTGGTGCATCATGGCTATTTCTGGAAAAATGAAGCGTATCCACTGACTGGCATAAAATATAATCGAATCAAAACTTTAATCGAAAATAATATCAATTTATTTGCTTATCATTTGCCATTGGATATACACCCAACTTTGGGCAATAATGCCCAATTAGCCAAGTTATTAGGGATCAATGTGACTGGACCTTTAGAGCTTGGCAATGAGTTTTCGGTTGCCATTCAAGGCGAGCTTTCACAGCCTACAACAGGTGCTGCGCTCGCACAGCACATCAACAAAGTGCTTAACCGCGATTGTTTACATATTGCACCACCGTCTAATAAACCGATTAAAACAATAGCTTGGTGTACTGGAGGAGGGCAAGGGTATGTAGAACTTGCCGCAACGCAAGGCATTGACGGCTTTATTACTGGTGAAGTATCGGAGCAAACAACGCATATCGCCAGAGAAATGGATATACATTTTTTTGCCGCAGGCCATCATGCCACTGAACGTTACGGCGCCAAAGCCTTGGGTGAGCACTTAGCTAGAGTTCATGGCTTAGATGTTGAATTTGTTGATATTGACAATCCAGTATAGCGAACTTGCAACGATAAATTAGGGGTTACCCTAACCAAGTTTATTTGTTGATTTTTAATCTGCCTTGCGAAATTAGGGAAATGTTTAAAACACCACAAAACGTAAGGCGTATGATCTTTATATTACGACTTTATCCATTGCCACAACTGGCCTAAATATTCATAAATGGCTAACTCCGTTGTGGTCATGTAACCCGAACGGGGGATATGCAACATCCAACTCTCTGCTTGCTTGCCTTGCTTTACCGTAAAACCGGTAGGCGCTGGAATGGGGGTGCTATTTTGTTGCTCAAAGTAAAACAAAGCTCTGCTCATGTGGTTTGCATTGGTGACAAGCACTGAAGGTTCACCAGCAATTAATGGCGCAATAACTTTTGCTTCGGCTTCTGTATCCATTGGCTGATTGAATGAAATTATGCGTCTGGGGTTAACACCATAACTAATCAACGCCTCTTTAACTGCGGTTGCATTGGATTTACTATCCCCAAAAGCCGCGCCAGATGTGATGATGGTGGCGTTTGGGTGTAAATTCGCAATTCTTAGGCCTTCAACACTGCGTTGTAAAGAGCATATTTTCAATTGTTGTGAAACCACAAGACGAGGATCCGATGTATGCCCACAACCTAAGATCACAATAAATTTAATGGCGGTGTCTTGCTGTTGAAAAACCGGATATTTTTGTTCAAGTGGGCTTATTAATGCCTTTGAACCAAGCGCTGAGCCGCTGATAAATAAGATGCAAGTGGCGATGAGCAAAGAGCCTCGCGCAACCATAGGCTTGGTATAAAAGCAAAAAAAGGCAATGAGCATAAATACCAATGACAGTGGCAAAGGCATGATGATAAAAGATACCAGTTTTTTAAATAAGAAAAAAAGATCCACTCGCTCACCTCTATTTTGATGATTTAAATAATGTTAACTAGAGCAAAACTCAAAGCGGGTATTGAAAACCTTAACATAAAATGGCCTAAAGCCAAGGTCTAATTTTTGCCTCTATATCCCTTTTCTTACAATAAATATTAACTATTTTAATAAGGTATATTGCATTTGCGGTTTGCATCAGGCGTAATGAAGAGAGCGTATTTCGTTAGATTTTTTTAACTAAGATTATAGCGCATTCTATTTCGGCCATATGAAGAGAAGATAAAATGTTAAATGTTGCCAAATTTGGGGGGACCAGTGTCGCGGACTTTGATGCGATGCAACGATGCGTTAATATTATAAAATCTCAACCCCAAACCAAGCTCGTTATTGTTTCTGCCAGTGCCGGGGTTACCAATCATTTGGTGTCTTTAGCACAAGACTTGTTAGATGATATTGAGTGTCAACAAATCATCGAACGAATTCGCCAAATTCAATACCGAATCATTAATCGATTACCAAACCAACAAGAACTGAAAAAACATATTGAACAAATACTTACTGAACTTCAATATTTGTCTAAGCAACAAAACACCTTACAAACGGCTAAAAATACTGACGCCATATTAGCCTGTGGCGAACTGATGAGTTCGTATTTATTTAGCAAGGTGTTGCAATGTCATGATCTTGCTAGTATCTGCTTTGATGTAAGAACGGTGATGCGCACCAATAGCGTGTTTGGTAAAGCCAATATTGACCTTAGCGAGCTAAGTACATTGGCTAAGCAATATTTAATTCCCTTATTAGACAATAAGTTAAATGATAAAATAAATAATGAGGCAGATAATAACGTCGTCGTTACTCAAGGGTTCATTGGCGCTGATGAGCAAGGAAGCACCACAACGTTAGGGCGAGGCGGTTCGGATTATTCCGCTGCATTATTAGCCGAGGCGTGTGGCGCTACCTCGTTAGCTATTTGGACTGATGTGGTTGGTATATTCACCACCGATCCTAGAATTGCACCTGATGCAAAAGCGATCAAAGAAATAAGCTTTGGCGAAGCGGCGGAAATGGCAACGTTTGGCGCCAAAATTTTACACCCAGCAACGTTAATTCCAGCCATTCGTAGCGCTATTCCAGTGTTTGTTGGTTCTAGCCGTGAGCCCGAAGCTGGTGGTACTCAAATATTGCAAGAGGTGGACTCACGGCCAACGTATCGCTCAGTTGCGTTACGAAAAGCCCAAACCTTGGTGACCGTAAAAAGCCCAGCGATGCTGCACGCCAGTGGCTTTATGGCGAAGGTGTTTACAATACTAGCGAAACATCAACTGAGTGTCGATTTGATCACGACTTCAGAAATCTCAGTTGCCTTAACCTTTGATAATCCAGCCGGTTCTACCCAGGCTTTAATTACGCAAACTGTGGTCGACGAACTTGAACAATTGTGTGAAGTGACGGTAGAAACCGGCTTGAGTTTAATCGCCGTTGTCGGTAACGATTTACATCAAAGTAAAGGGCTGGGGCGCGATATATTTGATCATATTGAAGAGGTTAATATTCGCCTTATATGTCATGGCGCCAGTGCCAATAACCTCTGTTTTTTAGTGCCAGAAGAGCATGCAGAAGACGTGGTTAAGACCCTACACGATAAGCTCTTTAAACATTAACGTCATTTTTTCAAAGTTTATCAACACCAAAGAGCAGGGTGGTAATTTTAGCGCACCCTGTCGCTAAGCTATTAAAGCAAGCTTAAAATATCGTTTTCAAGTTGCTCTGGTTTGGTCATTGAACCATATCGTTTAACCACTTGACCTTGTTTATTGACTAAAAACTTGGTGAAGTTCCATTTGATTTTTTTACTGCCTAACAAGCCTCTGGCTTGATCCGATAAGTAGACAAATAAAGGGTCCGCATTGTTACCGTTAACGTCTATTTTGGCAAACAGCTCAAAACTGATTTGAAAATTAAGATCACAAAAATGTTTAATTTCACTATCACTGCCTTTTTCTTGCTGGCCAAATTGATTGCAAGGAAAGGCTAATATACGCAACCCTTTATCTTGGTATTTTTGATAAAGTGACTCTAACCCTTGATATTGCGGGGTAAAGCCACATGCGCTGGCGGTGTTCACAATTAACACCACTTGATCTTCATATTGGCTTAAAGAAACCGATTCACCACTATTCTTGGTCACATTGAATTGATATATATTTGTCATGATATATTGATTTCGCTGTATTTTATAAGACAGACCATTACAATATCATGCAAAGAATTAATCCGCTAAATAATTGAGAGAAAATATGAAAAAGGTAGCGTTTATAGGCCTTGGTGTTATGGGTTATCCGATGGCAGGACATTTGGTAAAGGCTGGTTTTGAGGTTTCGGTGTTTAATCGAACGCAAGCAAAAGCTGAAATGTGGGTAACAGAATTTGGTCAACATTTTGCCAAAACGCCAAAACTTGCCGCTAAAGATGCTGATATTGTTTTTGTCTGTGTCGGTAATGATGATGATGTCAAAGCTGTGGTGTTAGGAGATGACGGCGTTCTAGCTGGAATGAAAGCAGGGGCGATATTAGTTGATCACACGACAGCATCCGCCGAGCTTGCAAGAGAACTTGAACAGCACGCAAATAATGTGCAAGTAGGTTTTCTCGATGCCCCTGTAAGCGGTGGCCAAGCTGGCGCTGAAAATGGTCAACTTACGGTTATGTGTGGCGGTCATGATGATGTGTTTGCCAAGGTTCAACCGGTATTCACTGCTTATGCAAAATTCAGTCAGTTAATGGGGCCTTCTGGTTACGGTCAAATTGCCAAGATGGCCAATCAAATTTGTATTGCTGGTGTGGTGCAAGGTTTAAGTGAAGCCCTGAATTTTGCTCAAAAAGCTGGATTGGATGCTGACACGCTTGTACAAACTATTTCTAAAGGCGCGGCCGGTTCATGGCAAATGGAAAATCGTTACAAAACCATGTACGCCGGTGAGTATGATTTTGGTTTTGCCGTAGATTGGATGCGCAAAGACTTGGCAATAGCCTTTAACGAAGCAAAGAAATACCAGGCAAAATTACCAATGACCCAAATGGTCGATGAGTTTTATCAACAAATTCAACAAAATGGTGGTAATCGTTACGACACCTCAAGTTTGATTTCTCTGTTAAAGTAAAGCTCATTTAGCCTCTTTCTTTAAGGGGCTTTCGGCTGAGAAATAAAGACCAATTGATCTTTCGTTTGTTCTTGGTCGTTATTTAGCAAAGGGCTAAATTTAATGGAAATCAGATGAAAAACAAACTCGATTCTTTATTGTACTTAAATGTGTTTAACCTTGTTTGTCGACAAGGGGACAAACGTGATGGCTATTATGATTATAACGGCTTAACCGCTTGGCAAGATTTTGACGGTTATACTTGTTTCTTATCTGATGGCACGGTCACGATGACGTTAATGTTTCACGGTAGATATGATATTGACTACCCAAATAAAGACGCTCTTGAGTTCTTTCATAAACGCGTACAAAAAATAAGCTTATTTGAACAAGCCTAGCCTCAATTACACCTTCAACAATTACAGTCCGTTGGTCAAATAATCCATTGCAAATCACGCCGGGGTTATCTTTGCTTTGCATCCATGTTAGCTCATTCCAATAGGTCAATGAGCGAGGTCGTTTGCGTTATAGGGTGGATGTTATTTTGCTGCCATTTCTCACTCTAGCGATTAAGGCCAAAGGAAGCTGCGCAAAGAGCAATGACATCAGCCTAGGCAGTGCCCTGAATGTAATGATACAAAGCTTTTAATACCCGCATTTTACTTTCGTTATGTTCATATTGATGAGCAAGGTTTTCGATTTCCATCATAAATTCGTCATAACTTAAACCGTTCTCACCTACGCTCAGTTTATTCTGACAATAACTTTGCCATTTTTGTTGCTCACTGCTGGTTAAGGTCAGAGGGTAATTGCGTGCGCGATAACGAAATAATAAAGTATCAAGTCGCTCATCAACAAAGTTAAACGGATAACTGCCAAGTTTTTCAGGTTCTAATTGTTGCACCATTTTCATTTTTTCTTTATCCGCAAAAGAAAAGAAATCACCACTATAAAGTGCGTGCTCAGGATCTTCTTTGCTAAATTCTCGGTCTTGTTCAAATACTCGCAACAGTTTTTGTTTGATGTTGGTCGAATCCGTTTTAAGTTTTTGCCAATTGGCTAAGCATTGTTCACGATTTATGTTGATCAATGCCGCTCGCTCAGGTGTTAATACTTTGGCTGGCGCAACAACAGGGCATTTATTTATATGGACATGCTTTAGAGGAATAGCTCGTTTACCTTCCGCCTCTAGTTCTTGATGGCGAGTGTAAAGGCGTTGTTTAATCTCGTCAGCTTCTAAGTCAAACAGTGGGCTGATATCTTTAGATAAATCGATACAAATAATCGCATTTTTATTTATTGGATCAATATCGATGGGCATAAGCCAACTTGTATTGCGTTGCTCTGGGCTTATTTTTGACGAAGTGTGCACGAAAGGCGCCATGTCAAAAACGTTGATCAGCTTTGCTACTTCTTGTTTGGTTCGAATATTGAATACAAAGTTATATAACTTGGGTTGCTTTTCTTTGATTAATTTAGCTAATGCAATGGTCGCATAAACATCACTCATGGCGTCATGCGCGGCTTCGTGACTAATACCATTTGCAGCGGTTAATAATTCCAAACGAAAGCTCACTCGGCCTTCTTCATTAACGGGCCAGTTAATCCCGTCAGGGCTTAAAGCATGGCACAATCGGGCCATATCGATAATATCCCAGCGACTGTTACCATTTTTGTATTCACGTTCATACGGGTCAAAAAAATTGCGATAAAGTAGGTAACGCGTAACCTCATCGTCAAAGCGAATCGAGTTATAACCGGCCACACAAGTATTTGGGGTGGAAAATAATTGATGAATACGGCGAGCAAATTCTGCTTCGCTTAACCCTTCTCGTTGAGCTTTTTGTGGGGTGATACCAGTCACCATACACGCCCCTGGATGCGGCAAATAATCTTGTGGTGGTTGACAATAAAACACCTCTGGCTCACCAATAATGTTTAAATCAAGATCAGTACGGATGGCGGCAAATTGCGAAGGCTTGTCGTATTTTGGTGATACCCCCCAAGTCTCATAATCGTGCCAAAGAATGGTGGGTTGGTTAGTCGAGTGTGCGTTATTGACCATAGATGAGGGTACTTATTGTTATGACGTTAAATATTTAAATACGATAGGCTATTATATCGACCTTTACTTTAGGTACAAGATCTTACGCTAAAAACCTCTTGGTAAGTGAAATAGCAACGCGCAACAAAATAGTGCTCAATCAGGTGAATCTTGTTAAAGGCCAATGAGGAAAAAAATTCTTTTAAAAGGACAACAGATCAAAGCAAATACCCAAGAAAAGGTATGAATTCATTGAATACGATTGCTGCATTTTTGCATCTACACAGCGGCAACGTTAAGGTCGATGTAGCTTGATTAATTAGCTCTATTGCGTCAATTCGATTAAATCAGTTAGCATCAATTTAAACTTTTTATCGCTTAGTTCGCGTCGTAACGAATGTACCTCGGTTGTTTTGGTTGTTGTAACATTGAACGCATCATTGAATTCGCCGCATCTACTGCTAATGTTTTAATAAATTTACGATTGCCGTTATTGGCTAAATCAACACTGACTGCTTGACTGTCAAATTGTCTGGCAAAATAGGTCATAAAACTGCCAGGCACTTGTTGGGCTTTTTGTGTCGGCAAAGGGAAATTGGGGTGTAATTGGTCTAAATCTGATAACCAACGAGTGATCATTTTACTCGGCTGCTCTTTGTTTATTCCTGGCATGATTTTAATACGGTGTTTATTGGCGGCATGAAAATCAATGGCTAAAGTAAATCTGGCGCCTTTTCTGGCCAATCTTTTTAAGTATTGGCTGATGGATTGCACCTCAGGTTGGCTTTGTTGTTGCCAGTCTCTATCGAGGTCGACTAAATTAGCATTTAAGCGCCAATAACCTAAATCAACCCCATCAGGATTCACATTGGGCAAAACGATGACATTGTATCGTTGTCGAAATTGATTGGCTAAAGGCGAGTTTGACAAAATGGTAGAAACAAAAGGGACCATAGCTAACACACCCGTTAATTCCGGCGGGTGCTGTCGGCCAATAATAACCAACCAATCGTTGTTGTTCCGCTTAGAAGCTTCTATTTTATAAATTGGCCGTTGTTGCACTGACTCGCCAATCATACTAAATCGAACATATTTATTTTGTGCCAGTTGTTCGCCCCATATTTTATAGTCATTGCTGGTGATCATCTCCTGCGCCGATATCCACACTAGCTGCTGAGTTAACGAAACCGAAAAATTGAGTACATTAGACACCCACCAGTGGCTGGTTTCACGCCACACTAGACCATCTGCACTGACTCTCGGGGCGTACTGATGACCGTCGGCGTTCACTTTAATGGCCAGATTTAATTGAGTTGGGGCATTCGCTGACAATTTAAATGCGTACCAAGGATTGCCCGTTATATCGGAGCGTTCACCCGTTAATGTGATGTTTAACACCTTATCATTGGGATTGTAGTGACAATCTTTGATGTTGCGTTTAGAACTGCCGGCAAAATCATCATAAAGGATTAACCCCGAAGACTCGGGTAAGGTGCAAGAGAAGATGGGCATTGCGATTAAGGACAATGAACTTATGATAGCAAACCAATAACGTCGGTACATAAAAGCCCCTTTAAAGTCATGAGTCATAATGACAACAAACAAAATTGACCAGATAAACCCACAACCTATTTTGGCTTTTTATTGTTGTTGGTGCTTTATATAACAACGAGAAAAATACCTGATGTCATCATTAAATATAGCAATAACCGCAGATTTTCTTGGTTCAAATTGTTACAAAATTCGTCATTAGAGTCTTTTCTCAAACCATCGTCAGCGCCGAAAAATTGTGAGGAGATTTTCTTTATCCTCAGAAGATGCTTTTAGGTTTATGTTTTGACTCTACTTTCTATTCTAATTTTCAGAAATCTGGTGTGTGGCGAGGGCAATATTTCACTTGGTCAACAGATATCCTTGAACCAGGAAAATGAGCAGATAATTTTGTCAATTTATCCATTTTGACCATTTTGTCGAGACATTATACCTTTATGTCTCATGATATTGGCATTACGATTAAAAATCGATTATCAATGGCTTAAGTATTTCAACGAGTAAACAATATGAATCATTTTTTCTCTAAAATTTCAGCCTTTCAAAAAGGTTTTATTAAGGGGCTATCAACGGTAGCTGCCACGTTAGTATGTTTGTCACCATTTCAGACCATGGCTCAATCGAGTGATGTTCAAGAATTGTTAGTGGGCGAACCCATGGCGATAGCCTATTCAGGTTTTCGAGAAGGTCAACACCCAGACCGAGGACAAGGCGCTAATAACCCATCCGATGCCGAAATATTAGAAGACTTACATATCTTAAAAAAACACGGTTTTAACTTGATTCGTTTATATGATGCAGGTGAAAACTCGGCGAGTGTATTAAAACTTATCAAACAGCACAAACTTGATATCAAGGTTTTGTTAGGAATTTGGCTAGACGCTGAAATCAGTAACCATGAAGGTTGCCCATGGTTAGACGAGCCGATCCCAGCACCAAAGTTAGAAGCGAATAAACTAAAGAATTTAGCAGAAATTGAACGTGGGATTGAACTGGCTAACCAATACGCCAGCGTTGTTGCAGTCAATGTAGGCAATGAAGCTTTGGTTGACTGGAATGATCATATGGTGCCAGTCGAAAAAGTGATTGACTACGTTAAGTTGGTTAAATCACGCATCAAACAACCGGTGACGGTTGCAGATAACTACGAATGGTGGATTAGAGACGGTGCTGAGCTTGCCCAAGTAGTCGACTTTTTAGGTGTTCACAGCTATCCAGTTTGGGAAGGTAAGAGCATTGATGAAGGTCTATCTTACACCATCGAAAACATCGAAGCGGTTGCTAAGGCCTTACCGGGTAAAAACATTGCTATCTTAGAAGCGGGATGGGCAACTGAAGCGGTAGAATTTCCAGAACAAGCCTCTGAGGAGAATCAGCAACGTTACTACCAAGAGTTGTTGGATTATGCGAAAAAGTCGAACACAACGTTCTTCTTCTTTGAAGCCTTTGATGAGCCTTGGAAAGGCAATCCGAACAACCCAAAAGGTGCGGAAAAGCACTGGGGAGTGTTTAATGTTGACCGCACACCTAAAGCGGTAATGAAATAACCCAACGGTTTTTATATCCCCCTACTGCTCCTTGGTGGGGGATGTCTGTTCACATGTTCCTTGCACTGATTAAGCAAAGCCAAAAATTCCCCACGGGTTCGATCAAAACTGTCCTCAGGTAAAAATAAATGAAAGCCATAAGCTTGAGCTAATATTTCGGCTCGGTGTAACCAAGCGGCTATTGGCCCTTTAAACGTTTGTCGTCCTCTCACATAAGGGCTGAAATTAATCATACCTTGCTCTAATGTAATAAAACCATTTTGTACGGCTAATTGAACTAGAGGTTGTTGTTCATGAATCAGTTTATTGGCTAGGCGAGGGGTAATATTAGTGGCCATGTAAGATACATCTCTTAATTTTATGCCCACATAAGGCAAGGTCGTTCTTTGCCCAGAAACATCGGCGATAGGAAGGGCAATGCGAACAATATTTTGCCAACTCAGTTGCCATTTACCAGCACGATGGCGATAACTAAGCGTTTCTTTGGTTAATTGATAACTGGTTGCAGGTTCTAAAAATTTTAAAATACCAATAAAAAACACCACAAAACTGGCCAGTAAAAGAACCATCATGGGTAATTTAAACGGATCCCAAAGAAACTGGGCTAAAGTCAAGCTTATTAGCATGAGCAAAGCCCCAAGATATATCAAAAACTTCTGATTGTTCTTAGACTTAGGTGAAATTTTGATACAACTTTTTACCTCTGCCACGTTGTTAAACCTCGTTATTTTACTGGATAATTTTTAAAATTATTACCATATTTATAGCCACACTTCACGCGCGCACCTAAGAGGATTTTATGTCATCACCTGATTTAATGCATAAATTAACCCGAGCTGATGGCAGAACCATTGCGGTTATTTGCTATCTGTCGATTATTGGTTGGGTTATTGCTTTGATCATGCATGGAAATAATCCATCGCGTTTGAGTGCCTTTCATTTACGCCAAATGTTGGGGTTAATTTTAACTTGGGTACTATTGAGTTTTATTCCCTTTATTGGTTGGATTTTAGCGTTACCCGTCGCTCTGTTATGGCTCATAGGGCTTTTTGATGCGATCAAAGGACGATTATATCCCATCCCCATTTTAGGCGAATTTTATCAACAAAGTTTTAATACGCTTATTGAATGATCAAAGTTCATAGACCCTGATTCTTGTTTGTGATTAAATTATTGCTTGATAACAATAACCGCATAAACGGATCTGGCCTTGATTTATATTTACCCTGCCAATCGAATGGAAGATTTGCTTACCCTGTTTGATAAGGTTCAGCAAAGCAGTCATTTAGCGCCGCTCGCACAAGAAGTTGTGTTAGTGCAAAACCCTGGAATGCAACATTGGTTGAACATGCAACAAGCACAAATCAGTGGCATTTCAATGAATGCGTCGTTTGTTTTACCCGCACAGTTTTTATGGCAGCAATTAAAAGTTCTTTCAGGTCAGCAAGATAGCGATCAAACGCCGTATTCAAGAGAAGTTTTAGCATGGCGTATAGATAAAATATTACAATCTAATGCAATGTTAAGTCATCCCGACTGTGAACCTGCTAATCGTTATTGGCAAACAGCGGAGCAGCAAGATCCCTTAAAACGTTTTCAACTTGCTGTACAGGTTGCTGATTTATTTGAACAATACCTTATTTATCGTCCTGAGTGGATCAATGATTGGGCAAGCGCTGAACAAAGTGCAGATTTTGACTCGCAATCAATTACCCATGCAAAATGGCAAGGGGTTATCTGGCAATTGTTAACCGCTGATATTCCCTACGATCCGAACGAATTAATGGCACTTGCAAAAACCAATCTGCAACACAATAAACATTTATTACCAGAGCGCATATCCATATTTGGGATCAATACCTTAGCACCGATGTGGGTGGACTTTTTAGGCCTTATCTCAACGGTAACCGATGTTCATTTTTATCATTTAAATCCATGTATCGAATATTGGGGCGATATTCAAACCGACAAAAGTAAAAGCAAGCAAGCTTATTTAGCTCAAGTCAATAAATGGCCAGATGATGGCACCCAAGAAGAAAGTGTTAACCCATTATTGGCCAATTTAGGCCAACAAGGCAAAGCGTTTTTAACCCAGTTACATGGCTTAAATAATATTGAAATACCACTGTATGATTTAATCTTTGAGCAAGAGTCATCGCAGTCAAGCGTCAAGCCTACAGCATTAATGCAATTGCAAAAAGACATCCTAACACTGACCGATAGACGTCAACAACCAAGCACTCTAATTGACTCATCTATCACCATTACTTCGGGTCATAGTGCGCTTAGGGAAGTCCAAGGTTTGCACGATTACTTACTGCATTTATTCAACCAAGACCCAACACTAACCCCAAAAGATGTGTTGGTAATGTGCCCTCAAATAGAACAATATGCTCCTTATATTGATTCTGTTTTTGTCCGTGGATGGGATGATTTATCAGAGTCGGTGCCACCACTGCCATGTTCTATTGCTGATCGAGTAAGTAAAGACTCTGAGCCTTTGGTTGTGGCCTTTAGTGAGCTGTTAAATTTGCCAGACGCACGCTTTCAAATTAGCAGCATATTGTCGTATTTGCGTTTATTACCCTTGCAAATGCGGTTTGATTTAACCGAATCTGATGTCGAGCTATTAACCGACTGGTTGCAAAAAGCCAATGTTCATTGGGGTTTAAATGCTGAACATAAAAATTCGCTATTAAACATTGATAATGCATCTGCTCAATATACTTGGCAACAAGGATTGAATCGCTTATTACAAGGTTTTGCCTATGGCGATCATCTGGCCTTATTTGAAGATGATATGGTATTGCCATGGGTAGAAGGCACAGATGGGGTATTACTTGGAAAATTACTCCTATTGTGTCAACAACTTGAGCAGATGCGTGCGGATATGATGAGTCCCAAAACGCCGGCAAAATGGCAAAGTTGTTTGCAAGAATTTGTTGATAATTTATTTGCCGAACAAGAATACAGCCAAGGGTTGATGATCATCCAACAGGCGATTGATTCTTTGCATGAGTATTGTGAACAAGCCGATTATCGTGATGAAATTGAACTGTCTGTTGTTCGTGATTTTTTAAATCACCATTTTTCACAGCCAGATCCTGGTCGCCAATTTATGATCGGGCAAATTACCTTTTGTTCGATGTTACCGATGCGTTCCATTCCATTTAAAACCATTGCTATTTTAGGTTTAAACGATGGTGATTTTCCGCGTCAGCGCCAACCTATGGGATTTGATTTAATGGCGATGACAGCCGCCAAAATGGGTGACCGCTCTCGTAAAAATGACGATCGTTATTTATTCCTAGAGGCACTAATTTCGGCACGCCAGCACTTGTATCTTAGTTATCAAGGCCATGACGTTAAAAACAATAATGAACGCCAACCTTCGATTGTCTTGCGCGAACTGATGGAATATTTAACCACAGCCTATAACTGGAACTTTACCGGCGACAAACAACTTCGGCAATTGCCATTGCAGGTGTTTGCAGCAGATAACTTTTTGTTATCCAATCGGTACCAAAGTTTTGATCAAAAGTGGCTTAATTTGTTGCAAACAAGTCGGTTAACCGCTTTAAGTGATGATCATAATAATGACTCAAGTCAGGCGGTACTGTCAGGCAAGGATGAAACACTCGAACATGGCGAGTACACAAACCTTAGCTTAAAAGAACTGGTGCAGTTTTTCTTACATCCGTCAAAGTATTTTGCGCGTGCACGGTTAAAGCTTTATTTTGACCAAGATCTTGATGTGGTCAGTGATACCGAACCATTTCAACCAGATCATTTAAACAAATACTTGTTTAAAAGAGATATTTTAGAGTGTTTAACTGAAGCCGAACAACATGAACAAGCTGAAAAAGATCGTAAAACCGCTAAATCAGAGCAACTAGCGCGCATTCAAACAATGGCCATTCGTAGCGGGCAATTTCCTGACAACCCTGATACAAAAGATAATTTGGCGCAGTGGCAAAGCCTGATCGAAGATTTTGCCACTACGGTTAATCAACAACGCCACGTGTTAACCCAAGACATGTCGGAGCTTAATGCACATATTAGCACCCTTGTTACGTTAGATGATCAAAATAGCAATGAGGCGATAGAGATAACGTTAGAGCAAGGGGTGAGCTTTTTTGAAGCAGATACGGCGCTTTGTCTGATTAAAAATCGCCATGCCAAAGCAAAAGGTAAAGACTTGTTTGATTTGTATTGTCACCATTTACTTCTTTGTGTCTTTGCAAAAGAGCAACATGCAATAACGTCAGTAACCAGTGTGGGCTATTATTTGGATGAAAAAGCTCATAAACTACACGCTTATCGTTTCGATTATTTGGCCAATGCAAAAGACATATTACAACATATGCTAGCCCTTTTTGTTCGAGGCCAAGATACCCCGTTACTGTTAAATAGTGAGCTTGCCCACCATTTATTTTGGGATAAAAAGGGCGCCATTGAGCCCGAATTCTCGCAACAAGAACTGCGCAAGGTTTGGCAAGATGGATTCAGTACCAAAGGCCTTGGTAGCGATCCCTATTTGCAGTACTTTTGGCCACAACTTCCCGAATTAAAAGAGTACGCTGATGCTTTGCAAAAGGTGTATCAACCCTTGTATCAAGCCGTGCAATACGTTGAATCAGGGCTGTTAACCCAGGTCGAATCCTGCACCGAACCAAAAAATAATTTAGCGCAAACAACAGCATCACTTAAGGATGAAAACTAATGGCTTCAACTCATTTCGAACCGCAACTATTGCGTGCAGAACAATTGCCATTAACTGGATGTCATCTTATAGAAGCCAGTGCCGGCACCGGTAAAACCTACAATATTACCCGTATCTATTTACGCATGTTATTGGAGCAAAAGGTCGCCGTCGAAAATATTTTAGTGATGACTTTTACCAAAGCGGCTACCGAAGAAATACGCGGTCGAATCGATGAGTTTTTGCGACAAGCATTAAATAACTGGGATACCTTAGTCGCGGACAAATCCGATCCGTTTTTTTACCAACTTGGTCAGAGCATCGAACAAAAACAAGCCAAGATACTGTTAAAACATGCGTTATTGTCGTTAGACGATGCCGCCATCTTTACCATACACAGCTTTTGTAAGCGAGTTTTATCGCAGCAAGCTTTTGCCAGTAAAATGACTTTTAACGCTAACATGGAAGCAGATGACAGCACCTTAGTGTTAGAAGCCGTGCAAGATCATTATCGTTTATTGGCTAAAGCAGACGATATTAAGGCGTATCAAACTTTTGTTGCTAAGTGGGATACCCCGAGCAAATTTTTATCAACATTTAGGGGGCTCATTGCCACCAATACGCTGATTGAATACACCACCCAAGATGGCCTAAATCAACAAATTCAAGCATCAGCGAAAGAATCTGTAGATATGCTTGATCAACACGAAGCATTGATTTTTAATGAATTAATTAACAATAAAAGCGGTAAAATCAAACAAAATCGAATCGATGAGTTTTCTATACATCGCCAATACTTTCAACAATTAGCCCATGCTACGCTTAATCAAATTGAACACCTACTCACCCAGCAACCGGACTTTAAGTTTTTTTCAGCTAATCGATTACCCAAAAGCAAAGACAAAGCAGAGATTAAAAATGCGCTAAAGTGTGCGTTTAGCGTGTGCGAAAAGCTAAAAAATCAAATAAAGAATTACCATCTAGAAATCGAACAAGCCCAAGTCTATGGGCTTGTTCTAGAAGCCGTTGATGCGATCAAACAACGAATTGCGGTGAGTAAGTCTATGCAAAATTTGCTCAATTTTGATGATTTAATTCTACAGCTTGCCAAAGCGATTGAAAATGAGCACAACCAAGACCAACAACCGCTTACTAACGCTTTAAGACGACAATATCCCATTGCCTTAGTGGATGAGTTTCAAGACACCGATGCCGAACAATTTGCCATTTTAGATAAGGTTTATTTTGCCAAAAATTTACCTTCAGCTCCCTCAAACATTAGACCATCGGCACAACCTCTTGCACCAACCAACAATGAGCTGGCGCTTTATTTAATCGGCGATCCGAAACAGGCGATATATGGTTTTCGTGGTGGTGATATATTTACCTATTTAAAAGCCGCTGCACAGGTCGATTGTCAGTGGGTGATGGATACTAACTGGCGTTCAGCTAAAGCGATGATCAGCGGGTACAATCACTTGTTTTACGGTGGTGATTTAAACACCAAATCTAAAGATGTGTTTAAATACAACATTCAATACCTACCTGTAAAACCAGCACCAATCGCGCCTGCTGTCGGGATCAAAGATCCGAAGGATAAAAAAGCGTTGCAATTTGTCAATTTCATTGATGATGAACGTTATGCCGGTAGCAAAAATGAGATGAAAATTGAATTTCGCCATGAGATAGCTAACTGGTGTGCCAATGAAGTGGCGCGCTTATTGTCACAGGCGTCGCTAACCACTAAAGACGATGACACTAGCCAACCAATACAAGCCCATGACATTGCTATTTTGGTGCGAGACGGTAGCGAAGCTGAAGAAATTAAGCAGGCGTTGGCGCGACAAAATATTGCTTGTGTCTACAAGTCGCAACGAGCTAATTTGTTTGCCAGTGCCGCCGCTATTGACTTTATAGCGGTTTTACATGCCATTATTAACACCGATGATGAACGGGCCTTTATTGTGGCTTTGGCGGGGCCATACTTTGGTAAGACGGCGAGCGAACTTTATCAGTTGCAGCAAAACGAAGCTTATTGGGAACACCTACGCAGTGACTTTAATCAGTTAAAAGGGATCTGGTTTAAACGTGGTTTTATGGCGATGGCGTTGCATTTACTGCATCAACATTACCCTGGGGCAAAAGACAATACCGAACGCCAATTAACCAATATCATTCATTTATTTGAATTATTACAAACGGCCAGTCAGCGTTATAAACAACCGCAAGAATTGTTAGCTTATTTACAGCAACAATGTGAAAATCCGGCAGGTAGCGAGGCCGAACTGCGACTTGAATCCGATGCTAATTTAGTACAAATTGTTACCTTGCACGGTTCAAAAGGATTAGAGTATCCAGTGGTATTTGTCCCTTTTGCTAGCCGCCATAAAAGCCCGGTCAAATTTAATAGAAGAATAAAAGATGTGCTGAGTTATCATGATAAAGATGGTCAACATAAGTTACATATCGGCATGCAAAAAGTGGCATTACAGGCGATGGCTGACGAAGGTTATGCAGAAGATATTCGATTATTGTATGTCGCAATAACACGCGCTAAATATCGTTGTTATTTAGGCTGTGCAAACTTCTCTGAAGCTCACTTGTCGTCACTTGGCCAGTGTTTAGGAATGAGCAACGGGCAAGACTTTCAAACCATAGTAAGTCAGTTTCAAGCGTTAGATCCAAGTTCGATAGGTTTAGAACAGGTCATTAGTGGCGATTATCACGCTAGCCGTTTAGATTCACAAGATGAACCCGACGTGTTATCCGTGGCTAAATTTAACGGTAAAATTGAACGCGATTGGTGGTTAAGCTCGTTTACCGCATTAACCAGAAACATTCGCCATGGTGGTAAAATGGAGCCTGATCGTGATCTGGGCGAAGACAGCGAAGTGATTTTGGCGAAACATCAAATTCGTTATGCCATTGCCAAAGGCGCTCGAACGGGTAACTTTTTACACGATTTATTGGAGTGGGTTGATTTTACTGCCCCAAATTGGACAGTGACGGCCTCACGCGCTTTAGATAAATACGGTGATTTACCCTCAGGCTTTGCACGCCAAGATGTTTATGACTGGCTTGATCAGATTCTAGATTGTCATTTAAATACCCAAGGATTGAACCTACGTCAATTGCCAGTAGCCAGCACGCTAAGAGAGGCAGAGTTTTATTTCCCGATGGAAAATGTCGATATCCGGGCCTTAGAAGCTGTGGTTCTCACGTTTCGTCGACAACTCACCACAGCGGAAGACGTTAGCCAACACATTCGGTTACCAAGTGTTGGTCAATTAAAAGGGATGATGCACGGGTTTATTGATTTAATTTTTGAACATAACAACAAGTATTACGTCTGTGATTACAAATCTAGCCATTTAGGCGATGCGAGGCAATGTTATCAGCCAGCAAGGCTAGAGCAACATGTTTGTAGCCATTTTTACGACTTACAGTTTTTAATTTACTCTTTAGCGTTGCATCGCTACTTGGGCAGACGAGTTGAGAACTATCAGTTTGAACAGCACTTTGGTGGGGTCTACTACTTGTATTTACGTGGTATGCATAGACCCAGTGAAGAAGCTCTTAAGGAGCCTGATTCGACCTTGAACCCTGAGCTAAGTGGGGTGTTTTATCATAGTTTATCAGCCGATTTAATGACTCAGTTAGACGCCTGTTTTAAAGGCGCAGCGGTTGATGCTAACGCGGCTTTAAGTGTGGTAAAAGACCCCAAAGCGCAGACTCAAAAATCAAGTGGCTCAGGCGCACAACAAGGAGAGTTATTTTAATGAACCCCCAAACGGCTCAACCTTATACGAGTTTTTACCAAGCGCAGCAACAATTGGCCAATATAGAGGCGGTTGATTATTTTTTAGCTCAGACTATTTGCGCTAAGTTTGCAAACACGCTAAATGAAGATGAATATCAAGTTCTGTTTCATTTGGTCATGGCCTTGAGTGAAAGTTTACGAGATGGCCACTCTTGTATTGTGATAAATGATATGAGTGCCAAAACAGTGTTTGCACAAGATGACAGGGCAGAGCAAAATGAACTAAAAAAGCACGGTTTTTTAATGCCAAGTGCAACACAGTTATACGCTTTATTAACCCGGTTAGGGTTATCGCCAGAACATCCTAATAGCTTATTAATTGTTGATAACCAGCGATTGTACTTACGCCGTTATTGGCAATTTGAACGAGAACTTGCTGATCACATTAAACAAAGAGTCAATCAAGTTACGGTCCTATCAGAGCGCCAAATAGCTGAAAACCAAGACATTATGAAGACCCTATTTGCTTCTTCTGATGACCATATCGATTGGCAAAAAGTGGCTGTTGCTAATGCGTTAAATAAGTCGTTTTCAATTATTGCGGGCGGCCCTGGAACGGGTAAAACCTATACCGTTACCAAATTGTTGGTCGGCTTGTTACTGCAACAACCTGATGCGCACATTGCCATGGTTGCACCGACGGGTAAAGCGGCCCAACGATTGTCTGAGTCCATTGATTCAGCGGTCGCTAAATTTCGCACAGATAGCTCTATCGATGGCCGAATTTTAGATGCGATAAATTCAACGGCATCAACCATCCATCGGTTGCTTGGGGTGATCAAAAACAGCCCCAATTTTCGCCACGATCAAAAGCATCCTCTCAATATTGATGTTTTGCTTATTGACGAGGTCTCGATGGTCGACTTACCTATGATGGCTAGGGTATTTAGGGCTTTACCTAAACACTGTAAAGTCATTTTATTAGGCGATGCTGATCAATTACCGTCGGTTGCTACCGGCAGTGTGCTTGCCGATTTAGCCCCACTAAAAGAAACGAGCTACAGCGAATCAAATCGAAACTTTATTAATCAAATTTGTCATCAACAAATACCCAATCCGATTCAAAGCTCAAAGACAAGTGCAAGTTTATCTTATGAAAATGCTTCATTCGACTACTTAACCTATTTGGTTCTAAGTCGCCGTTTTGATGGCCGAGGTGGTATTGGTCTTATTGCCAAGGCGGTGATCAATGGGGAGGTTGAATCGTCTTGGCAATTATTAACCAGTCAACAACACGAACAACTGTCGTATGTTGGTGAGCTCAAGGTAAATGATTATATTCGACAAATATGCAAAGCGTATTACAGCGCTATTTTTAAAGCTGAGTCCATTGAACAAGCGTTTAAGCAATTGCATCGATTTCGCATATTAGCCCCAACTCGAACGGGAGAAATCGGGTTAGAAAGTTTGAATGCTTTAGTTGAGCAAGAATTGCAAAAGCAAGGCCATATTCCGTTTCAGCAGTCTGTTTATCGAGGTTTGCCGATTATGATTGGAGAGAACCATTATGGGGTTAACTTATTTAATGGCGATATTGGTTTAATTTGGCCTAACAGTGAAGGTAAACTGATGGCATATTTTCAAGACCAAGATGGATACAGAGCGTTATCACTGGCGCGGTTACCTAAATTTGAAACAGTGTATGCGATGACCATTCATAAGACCCAGGGGTCAGAATTTGAGCATGTAGCGTTAATGCTTCCCTCTGCGGGGGCAAATCGTTTATTATCTCGCGAATTAATATACACTGGCATCACTCGAGCTAAGTCGCACTTACAAATTTTTACGCAACAGGATGTTTGGCATCAAGGCGTAAGTCAAAAGGTGAGTCGAGCATCGGGGTTAACAGAACGTATAGTCCAGTTTAGCACCAGCCAATAATAACCCATACATGGAACTACTCAATTTATTATGCAACTTAAAGCCATCGATAAAGATCTTTATCGCCAACGTTTAAATTATTTGATCATCGCTTTTATCCTTGCTTTTGCATCCTTAGCAATTGGCCTTGGACAATTATTGATATGGGCAACAGAACGCCAAGGAGCGGATAACTTTTGGCTTAATTTTTTTGGCGTCGCTATCGCGTTGCCGATTTGCATTAGCGTGGTTAATCGTTTTAAGCATCACCCAAAGATGAGCGAGATATATTATGTTTGGCAGCTAAAGCAACAAATAAATTTTATTTACCGAAAATTGAAAAAAATTAAACAGGCAGGCTTTGAAAAAAATAATTTAACGGCATTAATTATTTTGACCTTTTATTACGAGGCTTGCTTTCAACTTTACAACCTTGATGATAACACTATCACTTTGTCTAGCTTGAAAAAAGAGCAACAAAGGCTGTTAGAACACTGCCAGTCACTTAACTATAAAACCGCTTCAAACGCTTATCATCAGCGGTTTTTAGCCGATTTTTAATTCGCGCCATAGCTGAGCATTCGCTACACTTTACTCTTAGTACATCTAAGTTGTTGCTGCTGTACGACATCAAAATATGAGCCAGCAGTAACAGTATTTAGTTAAACGGGCTTGATCGTGAGTAGCAAATCCAAAATATACATTTTCGATGGATGGCAGATTGACCCTCAGCTTTCAGAAATCACAAAGCAAGGTGTACATAGCCAATTAGAGCCCAAAATCATGAAGGTTTTGGTTTACTTAATCCATCATGCAAACCAGGTTGTAAGCCGTGAAGAGCTTATTGAATCGGTCTGGGAAACCCGCTATGCATCTGATGATGTGATCACTCGTGCGATTTCTATATTACGAAAGGAATTAGCCCAACATAAGAAAAAAGATCTTAAAAAGTACATCAAAACCATCCCTAAGCATGGTTATACATTAGAGTGGACAGAGCCTATTGATGTGATGGATGTTGAGCCTACTGTGTTAAACGATAAGTCAAAATCTGGGCTGTTACATTTTAGAAAGTTTAAGTTTAAACGTTTGCACGCCGTCGCTTTAGCCATGCTCTTAATGGCGGTTTTGGTTTCGGTTTTGGGCTTTAAAATATTCACTTAAAATAAATTTTGCCACTGAACTGCATATTACATTGGAGATCCTGGCGCGACTTGTTAAGTGCGTAAAATCGTGGCCATAATGAAAAAAGTCTAAACAGCACAAGCGCACAAACTTAATCAACCTCAACAAAACCACAACACAAGTACAACAGAAACTACAACAGAAACGGGTGGTAAGTAAGGAACAAATTATTCATTTGAAATAATTTGTCTCAGCTACCATCCATTTCCATTTTTCAACGTTTATACCTTGCTAAGGTATGTAACATGTATTCTATCTTGCATCCTATCTCTTGGGGTTCAGATGTATTGTGCTTTATTCACGTGTCGGCTCATTCACCAGTAGAATATATTAAAAATTAACAGCCCATTTTTGTTGCGCAAGATCTTGTATGCTGACATCACTGATGCTGTCAGCTAGTTTTTGCGCTGTACGATACGCCCCATGTGAAGCCGCAAAATCTTGAATGCTTTCGCCATTACAAACAACTTTTAACGCCACAGTTTCGGTATTTAAATTGAAACCACGTACAGTTTTATACAAATCAATGGTGTTGTTTGATTTAGCCGCTTGACAAACATCAACTAGAGCTTCGTGCAAATGGCTTGACATCGCCTCTGCTTTCACACCATTACTTAAACACAGACAGGTCGCTAGAGATAATGCTGCTGTTAATCCAGGTAGAGTTAATTTGTCAGTATTCATGATATGTTTCCTTTTTTAGGGTATTAAAACCATATTGTGATTTTATATGATCCTGCCATCACCACTATCGGAGAGGACCCTTTAAGTAAATGGTATATGGCCTAAAAAGACCTGAGGAAAACCTAATGAATTCACGTTTTATTTATAATTAAATCTTTTTTATCAATGACTTGATTTATTAGTTGTGTAAGTTGTGAAGAATTATCAAATATCGTAAATATTGTATCGCTAACGGCTAGCTAAATTTGCGTGCGAACCCCGCTGACGTTTAAAAGCCTTAAGCCAATGTTAGCCTCTATCTACATTGCCCAGATCAAAGGCATGTTTAATCTGTGTCTCTTGCTTTAAGCTGCAGCAGATTTAGATAAAGAAGGGGATAGGTCATGTGTTTAACGCGGCTGTAAGGATAAAACCACTAGACCTTTAGTCAATTTTTGCTATGTTGGTAATTAAGGGCAGTGAAATGTACGGTCAATGTTATGGTAGCAAGGCACTTGATATATACAATGCTTAAACTCATTTGTTGCTTATCATTAGCTTAATATCAATCATTATTAGCAGAACAACATTTACGACCTGAATGACCATTTTTGTTTACAAGCGGTTGTGTTTTACAGTGTTTCGTTTGTGGATTTATAACTTGCAGTATTTGAGCAATCGGTCATATTTAACAATAACAAGGGTAAGGGGAAGTTGATGCAATCACTAAAAGTTAAAGACTACTTAAATACGCATCCAGTCACGTTCAAACCAAACATGCCAATTGAAGATGCTTCTGAACTATTAACCAAAAGTCACGAATTAGGTGGTCCAGTGGTTAACGAACATGGCAAACTTGTCGGTTTTTTATCGGAATCTGATATTCTGGAAAAAATGCTTGAAACCAGTTACTACTCTGAACATATATGCAGTGTGGCTGAACTGATGCGAACAGATGTGTTGTCGGTAAAACCATACACAAGCATTGTTGAAATAGCGCAAGACATGGTAAAAGCAAAACCCAAAGTCTACCCGGTTGTTGCCGATGACGGTTCTTTGCTTGGCACAATATGTCGTACCGATGTGCTCGCCGCGATTGACAAACAAATACGTTCAAGCTTTCAGGTAACGACTAAAATGGGTTAAAGGATCGAAGAAAAAGCCATTTTCTTGGCCTTGTGATCAATAAATATGTTGTGACCCAACAAGATTTACCTGTTAAAATTTAGGGCTGTTTAGCCCTTTTTCGCATTTTGAGTAAATTTTGTCCGAACAAAACCTTTCTTTAAAATCTCTGCTTGATCCACTGTTTCAACAACTGGCGAAAGTGCGCGGTTGTGATCGTGGACTTTTAAAAAAACGCCTACATGGTGTGAAAAAAATCCAAAAAGTTGAAAAGCAACGCGTCGCTTGCGAACAAATTTGCGTGGCAATAGAACAATCCATCAAAAAGAAACAGCGTTTAATAAATCATCTTCCTAAGGTTGTGTATCCAGAGCAACTACCGGTAAGTCAAGCGGTTGACACCATAAGTAAAGCAATAGAAGAAAACCAAGTGGTTATTATTGCCGGTGAAACAGGCTCGGGTAAAACCACACAAATCCCAAAAATTTGTTTGCAACTTGGTCGCGGCATTGACGGCTTTATTGGCCATACCCAACCACGACGTATTGCGGCTCGAACGGTCGCTAACCGAATAGCGGAAGAGTTACAGACCACATTGGGCGAACAAGTCGGTTATAAGGTTCGTTTTACCGATCAAGTCAGTGATAACACTTATATAAAGTTAATGACCGACGGTATTTTGTTAGCCGAGATGCAAAAAGACAGGCTATTACGCCAATACGATACCATCATTATCGATGAGGCCCATGAGCGCAGCTTAAATATTGACTTTATTTTGGGTTACCTAAGACAAATCTTACCGAAGCGTCCAGATTTAAAGGTTATTATTACCTCGGCTACGATTGATCCTGAGCGTTTTTCAAAGCACTTTTTTGATGCCCCAATTATTGAAGTTTCAGGACGAACATACCCCGTTGAAGTTTTATATCAGCCTTTGGATGAAGTCGATGGTGACTACATTCAAGGTATCTTAAACGCCATCGATACCCTAGACGATTTACCCCTTGGCGACATCTTAGTCTTTTTAAATGGGGAGCGTGAAATCCGAGATGTTGCTTATACTCTGGAAAAGCTTAATTTACGCGACACTCAAATTTTGCCACTGTTTTCACGCTTAACGGTTGCTGAGCAAAACAAGATCTTTGCCCCACATCGAGGTCGCAATATTGTGTTAAGTACCAACGTGGCCGAAACGTCCTTGACGGTTCCCGGGATCCGATATGTTATTGACCCAGGGACGGCGCGCATCTCGCGTTACAGTTATCGCACTAAAGTACAACGACTGCCCATAGAACCAATATCCCAAGCCAGTGCAAATCAGCGCTCTGGACGCTGTGGCCGTGTTGCCGCGGGTGTCTGTATTCGCTTATACAGTGAAGAGGACTTTTTATCTCGCCCTGAATTTACCGATCCGGAAATTCTACGTACCAACTTAGCGACTGTTATTCTGCAAATGTTGGCACTTGGGCTTGGCGATGTTGCTAAATTTCCATTTGTGCAAGCCCCAGATAATCGCAATATAAATGATGGTGTGCGCCTATTACAAGAACTTGCGGCTATTACCCTAGGTGATAACGCATTACCTAAACTGACGCAATCAGGACGGCATTTAGCTAAGTTTCCAATCGATCCAAGGCTGGCGAAAATGTTGTTGACCGCTACTACGTTAGGCTGTAGCCAACAAGTGGCAATTATCGTAGCTGCGCTGAGCATTCAGGACCCACGTGAGCGGCCAATGGAAAAACAGCAGGCGGCCGATCAATCTCACAGCCGATTTAAAGATAAAGAGTCGGACTTTTTATCTTTGTTAAACCTTTGGGTTTATGTTCAAAAACAACAAAAAGCACTGAGTGGTAATCAATTTCGCCAAATGTGTAAAAAAGAATACTTGTCTTATTTGCGCATAAGGGAATGGCAAGATATTTTTAGCCAGCTAAAACAAACGTTTAAAGATAACGATTTAACCTGGAATGATTTTGACCTTAGCGCCTTTGAAGAGTCACCAACGGGTTTAGACACATTACACCAAGCACTATTGTCTGGCTTATTAAGCCATCTTGGCAACTTAGATGAAAACCGCGAATATAAAGGGGCAAGAAACAGTCGTTTCTTTATATTCCCAGGTTCAGGACTCGCTAAGAAAACCCCAAAATGGTTAATGGCGACAGAACTTGTTGAAACCAGTCGTTTATTTGCTCGCATGTGTGCCAAAATTGATGTTGCCTGGATTGAGCCCTTAGCAGAGCATTTAATCAAACGCAGTTACCTTGAACCGCACTGGGAGAAAAAAAGAGGTGCGGTGATGGCCTACGAACAAGTCAGTTTGTATGGCTTGGTCATCGTCACTAAACGTAAGGTAACGTACACCGCAATTGAGCCAGAGTTATGTCGAGAAATGTTTGTTCGCGAGGCGTTAGTGCGTGGTGATTGCCAGATCAATGAAACTTTTTTACAGAAAAATAAACAACTGGTCGCGCAAATTGAGGATTTAGAAGATAAAGCAAGACGCAAAGACTTTTTAGTTGAAGAAGAAGAGTTGGTGCGTTTTTATCTTGACAAGATTCCGCCACAAGCGAACTCACAAGCTAGCTTTTTAGCTTGGTGGAAAACCCAAAAGAAATCTGATCCTAAGTTACTGGATTTTTCGAAAGAGCAGTTATTAAAGCAAGAGGGCAAATTAAGGGCGAGCGAATACCCGGATGTTTGGCAACAAAAAAATCTAAGCTTACCACTGAGCTATAACTTTGCCCCCGGTTCTGAAGACGACGGGGTTAGCGTAAATATCCCAATTAGTATCTTGAATCAGGTTGAAGAGCAGGGCTTTGACTGGATGATCCCAGCATTGCGCTTAGAGCTTATCACTGCGCTTATTCGTTCATTGCCAAAGCAGCAACGTAAAAACTTTGTCCCTGCGCCAAATTTTGCACAAGCTTGTTTTGAAGCGATTTCGCCTGCTTCTGGCAAAATAACCGAAGCGTTAGAAAAACAATTGCTGAGGATGAGTGGTGTTCGATTACCCGAAAATTGCTGGGACTGGGATTCGATTGAAAGCCATTTAAAAATGAATTTTAAAATTGTATCCCATCGCGGTAAGTTGCTCAAACAAGGTAGAGACTTAGGGCTATTAAAAGAGCAATTGCAAGGTAAGGTTAAGGAAAGCATTAAATCGGTGGCAGAAAAGGGCATCGAGAGGAAAAATATTACCGAGTGGGACTTTAATCACCTCCCCAAAAGCTATGAGAAAAAAGCCGGAGGGCTATCAATTCAAGCGTATGTTGGCTTAGTTGATCATAAAAACAGTGTGGCCATTGAATTATTTGAACACCCCACTCAAGCAGAACAAGCGATGCTAAAAGGTTTAACGCGTTTGGTGTTAATGAGTATTCCATCACCGATAAAGTATTTAGAAACCAAGTTACCGAATAAAGCCAAGCTTGGCTTGTATTTTAATCCTTTTGGCAAAATAACCGATTTACTGCAAGATTGCATTCAAGCCTGTGCACAACAGTTAATCAAAGAGCAGGGGCAGTTGGCGTATCAAAAAGCTGAATTTGAACAGGTAAGAGATACGGTACGTGCTGAAATCGCCGATAAAGTACTGGCAAGTGCACTGAAACTTGAGCAAATTTTAACCTTGCGCCATACCTTAGCAAAACAGTTAAAAGGTAATGTACCATTAACTATGATCCAGGCCCAAGGCGATATAAAACAACATTTAGAAAGCTTGGTTTATAAAGGCTTTGTTAGTGAATGTGGTAGCGATAAGTTAGACGATATCTTACGATACTTAAAAGCGATAGAACGTCGATTGGAAAAATTACCAATAGATCCAAATCAAGATAGGTTAAAAACCATGGATGTTGAAAAAGCCAAAGCTTGGTATCAAACGTTACTGAATCTACAACCCAAACATCAACCCATTAGTGAGGATGTTAAAGATGTTCGCTGGATGATTGAAGAGTTTAGAGTGTCATTATTTGCTCAAAATATGGGGACAAAAATGCCCATCTCGTTAAAACGAATTAAGAATCATATAGAACAACTGCAAGCTTAAATTAAAAACCCAGAGATCTTTTGCTCTGGGTTTTTTATATGCCTGTAAACACAGCAAAAGTTGACAAGAGTCGAAGCTCTACCTATAACTGATTTAAAGATCATAGTGTGTGTTTTATATGAATAACTGTTCACAAAAAAATCAACAGCATCGCAATGCGTTTCGGACCATGTTAAATCATCAGGTTAGGCTGTTATTTCTTGATGATGCCGAAAACATTGAAACATTTGCTAATTGTCGAGATGTAAGTGAGTGTGGTCTTGCCCTTGAAGTTGAACACCCTGTCGAAACAGGACAACGATTAAGGGTGCACTTTGAGTGGCAAGAAGAAAACCCATTGTCCATATCTGACTGCGAAGGCATTGTCCTTCGCTGCACACCTGAGAGTAATGAACTTTATTTATTAGCGGTTAAAATTACCGACTATTTATAGGGTTTATGCCAAAGTACTAATGTCGTATTCAACTTTGAAAGTTCGAGCTTATCTCATTTCACCTAATCATTTATAATTGATAGCCTAACCTAAAAAAGCCAGGTGATATTTTTATTGTTATTTTAATTGGATACAGTAAAGTAAAATGTGTTAATGCATTTATCCTACTAATTTAAAAGGGAAAATAATGAAAATAAAGCTATTGATTTGCTTGCTATCGATACTAAGCCTTACAGCTTGTAGTGCTTTTGTTAGCGGAAACAGCAATAAAAAAACGGTGTCCAGTAGTTTGATCAATTACTTGTACCCAGATCAGCAAAGTCGGGTGGAGCATAAAGCGGAAACACCCACTTTAAACCTACCAGTAAGAGTGGGTCTAGCCTTTGTACCGTCAACAAATAATGCTAATCATTTACCCAATGCAGAACAAATAAAACTACTCGAACAAGTGAAAGCTTCTTTCTTGCAATATGATTACATTGAAAGCATTGACGTTATTCCTTCAACTTATTTAACAGGTACTCGTGGCTTTGACGGCTTAGAACAAATTTCACGTCTTTATGATGTAGAGGTGATGGCATTGGTATCTTACGACCAAGTCACTAAGTCCTATGAGAATAAAGCCGCAGTGTTGTATTGGAGCATTGTTGGCATGTACTTAATCCCGGGAAATGACAATGTGATACAAACGTTTGTTGATACCGCTGTATTTGATATAAAAAGTCGAAAAATGCTGTTTAGAGCACCTGGGATCAACAAAGTAGAAGATAGTAGCACTGCGATTAAAGTCGACAAAACCATACAACAAAAGTCGATGAAAAGTTTTACCGTGGCCGTTGATGATATGGTGCTGAATTTAAACGAAGAATTGGCACGATTTAAAACACGAGTCAAAGAAGAGAATATTGCAAAAGTGACGCTTAAAAAAGGTTACAGTGGTGGCTCCCTCACAAGCTGGTGGCTGGCGCTTCTTATGGGCTCATTAATTGCTAAAGTTGGATTCAAGCATTTTCTTAAACAAAAGAGATAATTATTTTATCACCTTAGCAATAGTACAGATACCATCCTTAAATTAGTTAGATCTAAATTTAAGGATGGTATCTTTTTTTGTTATCGCAATAAGTTCAGTCACCAATTCGCTCGATATTTGCTTAAAGAGACATTACAATAGCCAACAAATTCATTAGATACAGATGTCATTATGTCATTACCTCCTTGCCCAAATTGCAAATCAGAATACGTTTACCAAGATCAAGAGCTCTTAATTTGCCCTGAATGTGCTCATGAGTGGAACCCAAATCAAATTCAAGAAGAAGACACTATTTCGGTAAAAGATGTGAACGGAACCTTGTTAGCCGAAGGTGATAAAGTGACGGTTGTAAAAGATTTAAAAATCAAAGGTAGCTCGCAAGTGATCAAAATTGGTACGAAAGCAACGATCAGACGAATCTTCGACAAAAAAGATCATGAATTAGATTGTAAAGTCGATGGTATCGGAGAAATGATGGTGACTGCGAAATTCGTTAAAAAAGCCTAAATCTCTCACTTTACATGCGCTATCTATTCATAAGCGTAGCCATGGTCTTAACGGCTTATGGGCTTGCGTTTAATGAAGCGCGAAAAGAAGTAGTCTACTTATGCAAAACTTTGTCGTTGGTAGCACAAGAGCTTCTGTTATTCGCCAATTAGATAGCGCGAAATTTTCTTATTATCAGCAAATTACATCCAATATACACTTTAAAAGTTAGGTACATGCTCATTTGTATCAGTGCACTATTGTATTGGATGCAAATGATAGGGTTAAAAGCGCAACCTATACTAACCGACTATTTTAAATAGCATGACTTTAACGTGAGTATTTGCTCAACGATATGGGCATAACGCACGTTCTCGATACAGTGGCTTTTATCTCAATAATAATACTCAAATGATTCATTGAGACGCTACGGTTTTTAAATAAAATGTAATTAATCCAAGACTATTTACCAAAAAAAGTCGATAATTAGCCCTAACGTAATCTCTTAGGCTTTCGCCTTTTGAACATCTTGTGCATTAATTGCAACAATTGCTTCATTCGCCTGCGACAGCAGCAACACTGTGGACATATATCCTATGGAAATCAAAGTAAACTTTCTCGATAACCTGCGCTTAGAAGCGAAGTTTGACGACTTTACGGTTATTACCGATCAACCTATTCGTTATAAAGGTGATGGCTCTGCACCTAGCCCGTTCGACTACTTTCTGGCCTCATCAGCTCTATGTGCTGCTTACTTTGTAAAGGTTTATTGTTTATCTCGTGATATTTCAACCGACAATATTCGTATTTCTCAAAATAATATCGTAGATCCAGAAGATAGATATAACCAGGTGTTTAAGATTCAAGTTGAACTACCAGAAGAGTTATCAGAAAAAGATAAAAAAGGGATTTTACGTTCAATAGAACGTTGTACGGTTAAAAAAGTAGTGCAAACAGGGCCAGAGTTTCAAATAGAAACGGTTGATAACCTAGAAGCGAATGCCCAAGCCATGTTGCTAAGTGAAAACGATGCGAATGCCTGTACTTACATTTTGGGTAAAGACTTACCACTAGAGCAAACCATTGCTAATATGACCGAGATATTGGCCAATTTGGGGATGAAAATTGAAGTATCATCTTGGCGTAATATTGTGCCAAATGTTTGGTCTTTACATATTCGAGATGCCGCCTCGCCGATGTGTTTTACTAATGGTAAAGGGGCAACCAAAGACAGCGCTCTATGTTCAGCTTTAGGGGAATTTATAGAGCGATTAAATTGTAATTTCTTCTATAACGACCAATTTTTTGGCGAAGAAATTGCGAACAGTGATTTTGTTCATTATCCGCATGAAAAATGGTTTAAACCAGGCCCTAATGACGAATTACCAGAGGGGATTTTAGATCCGTATTGTTTAGAGATTTATAACCCTGATGGAGAATTAAAAGGCTCGAATTTAATCGATACAAACTCGGGTAAAATCGATCGCGGTATTTGTTCAATTCCTTATAAAAGACAAAGTGACGGTGAAACCGTGTACTTTCCCTCTAATTTAATTGAAAACCTATTTCTAAGTAACGGTATGAGTGCCGGCAATAATTTATATGAAGCCGAAGTACAGTGTTTATCCGAGATTTTTGAACGCGCAGTCAAACGCCAAATTATCGAACAAGAAATTGCCTTGCCTGATGTCCCCGATCATGTTCTCGAAAAATATCCAAGTATTTTGGCAGGCATTGACGCCCTCGAAAAACAAGGTTTTCCTATTGTGGTCAAAGATGCCTCATTAGGTGGTCAATTTCCGGTGATGTGTGTCACCTTAATGAACCCAAAAACTGGCGGAGTATTTGCTTCCTTTGGCGCTCATCCAAGTTTTGAAGTGGCACTTGAGCGTAGCTTAACCGAATTGTTGCAAGGACGTAGTTTTGAAGGTTTAAACGATGTTCAGCGGCCAACGTTTAATAGCCAGGCGGTACAAGAACCAGAGAACTTTGTTGAGCATTTTATTGACTCAACAGGGGTAATTTCATGGCGTTTTTTCAGTGCCAAACACGACTATGAATTTTGCGAATGGGATTTTACCGGCACCAACGAAGAAGAAAGTGCCGGCTTGTTTGCTATCTTAGAAAACATGGGCAAAGAAGTCTATACCGCGGTGTTTGACCAATTGGGCGCGACGGCTTGTCGTATTTTAGTGCCTGATTACTCTGAAGTGTACCCAGTTGAAGACCTTATTTGGGATAACACCAATAAAGCGCTGAACTATCGACAAGATATCTTAAACATTCATCGCTTAAGTGATGAAGAACTTGCGGATTTATTACACCGTTTAGAAGAAAGCCAACTGGATGTGTATATTGATATTCGCACTTTAATAGGCATTGAATTTGACGAAAATACAGTTTGGGGTCAATTAACCATTTTGGAGCTTAAGATCTTAATTAACCTTGCCCTTGGCGATCTTGAGGAAGCGATTGAACAAGTTGAAGAGTTTTTACAATACAATGACAATACGGTTGAGCGAGGCTTGTTTTATCAAGCAATGCATGCGGTTCTTGAAGTGGCATTAAATGACGAACTGGACATTGAAGACTACTTATTTAGCTTTAAACGTATGTTCTCAGAATCGGTTATTGACAATGTGATCGGCTCAATTAATGGCGATGTTAAGTTTTATGGATTAACTGAAACCAGCATGCAATTAGAAGGGTTAGATAAACATTTACGTTTAATTGAAAGCTATAAAAAATTACACAGTGCGCGTGCAAAGGTTGCCGACAAATTTTGCTAAGGTAGCTTAAACCGTTGTTTCAAAATATAAAATTGATATGATAAAAGGCCAGTTTAGAAAACTGGCCTTTTTTATGAGGCAAAGTAAAGCTCGCTGATAGTAGAACAATAAAACGCAGGGTAGGTAAAGTTTAAAGATGGCAGAACCAGACTATTTATCAATAAATCAAAAAGCATGGGATATGCGCACGCCCACTCATTTAGCCTCCAAATTTTACGATGTAGGCGGATTTTTACAAGGCGCATGCACATTAAATCCTATTGAGCTTGAATTGCTTGGCGATTTAGTTAATGCAAAAGTACTGCATTTACAATGTCATTTTGGCCTAGACTCTTTGTCATTAGCGAGAAAAGGGGCGGATGTTACCGGTGTAGACTTATCCGCAAGCGCGATAAAAGCCGCGCAACAGTTATGCCTAAAAACAGGTTTAGCTGCCCAATTTATTCAAGCTGATGTCATCGACTTTGGTAAGACCAATAGACAACAGTATGATTTGGTCTTTACCTCCTATGGTGTCCTTTGCTGGTTACCGGATTTAAGTGCTTGGGCCGAAACGATTCATCGCGCTTTAAAACCTGGTGGCCAACTTATTTTGGTTGAATTTCATCCATTTAATGATGTGTTGTCAGGCTATGACTATTTTTTTCGAACAGAGCCTGATATCGAACAAGAAGAGACCTACACTGAGAACTGTAATGGTGCGCAATCAACGGTTGTAACGTGGCCGCATGCCTTATCGGAAGTGATCACGGCCTTAATTAACGCAGGCATGCAAGTTGAGGTATTTAACGAGCATAAATACAGTCCATACAATTGTTTTGAAGGCTTAGAACAGGTTGAAGGCAAAGGTTTTGTGAAAAAATATCATGGGCATACCGTGCCCCTCATTTATTCCATTAAAGCGCGTAAACAAGCTTCATTATGGTAAATTTGTGTAATTAATCACTGCAACGTACAAATAAAATAACGACATGTACTATCGCCTTTACTTTATTTAGGTTGATCGCATATGCTTAAATTTAACACATTTTAACTGCTGGCACTGGTAACTGAAAACATTGAGTCAGTACATAATGAAAACATTTTATTAAACACGAGGTTTATATGCTAGGTGAAAACCACTCTCTACTGAAAGAATTTCCAGATCACAAAGAACGTATTTTAAAGCTTAGTAAACAGGATGAAACGTTTGCTGACGCCCATAAAAAGTACGATGCATTAGATAAAGAAATTCGGATCTTGGAGTTAGATGGTTCACCCATAGATGATGCAGAAATGCATCAACTAAAACACGACAGAGCAGAGTTAAAAGATTCTTTATATCAACGTCTCGTTGAGGCAGAATAAACAAACACTAAAATACAGGGACGTTGTATGCACTTTCTCGAAAACCGGATCCCCCCACCTGTTGTCATGATGGTGTTTGGAGTCATTATGTGGGGCTTGTCAAAGTTTGATCAGCTCCTCATGCTCGAAGCAACTCTTCAGCTTAGCTTGCTTGTTAGCTTTATCGCCGCCGGGGCGATAATCGCGCTTGTTGCAATGGTAAATTTTAGGCTAGCCAAAACCACGGTTAATCCTTTACAACCTGATCAAGCCTCAACCTTGGTTGTCTCTGGGGTTTTTCGTTATTCAAGAAATCCTATGTACTTGGCTTTGGTATTTTTTCTTATCGCTTTTGCCCTTTATTTGTCATCGCTTTGGGCATCCCTTGGTATTGTCGGTTTTATTCTCTATATCAATGTGTTTCAAATAAAACCTGAAGAACGTATTTTAACAGCACGCTTTGGCCAAGCCTATCTGGATTATTGTGATCGGGTAAGACGTTGGATTTAACCTGCTTTGGTTTTAATTTGGGTTAGCGCCACCGTCTCTTTTTAAGCCGTTTAGCTTTAAAGTTGCGAAGTCTTCGCTTCATCTGGCAACAGTTTACGGATCACTTTTGCGGGCATACCGCCGACTAAAGAGAAGGGCGGAACGTCTTTATTGACCACCGAGCCACTTGCAATTACACTGCCTTTTCCTATTGTTACCCCCTGATTTATAATGACATTTCCACCAACCCAGACATCATCTTCAATGGTGATGGGAAGGCAAAAGGTTTCCCATTGTCGTCGTTTTAAGTGATCTAAAGAATGCGAAGCCGTATAGAACTGGCAATTTGGCGCTATCAATACGTGATTACCTATGTTGATATGAGCACCATCTAGCATCATCGCGCCCATATTAATTAGGCTGTTATTGCCAAGATGAATATGTTTGCCAAATTCGCAATGAAATGGAGGGCAAATAACCGAATTTTCACCGACATCTAACAGTTTAAAAAGGTGTTGTTGTGCTAATGCTCGATCAGATGTGTGGTTCACTTTTTGCAAATATTCAAACGCATCTTGTCGTAGCATTGTTATATAGGGATCAGACCCATCAAAGATTTCACCGTTGATCATTTTTTCATATTCGCTCATAACTCACCCTACAACTGCCGATTATCATGCTTTTTTTCGCGAACACCTTGCTGGTGCACTATCTGCTAATTTTATCTTACTCATTGAGAAATAAACATCATTTCGTTAAATGGAGTTAAAAACTCAACAACATTTTAATCCCCTAAAGTTGCGCGCAAATTGTTTTATGTAATGCTTATAAGTAGAACAACGTTGAGTTGGAGGAGTCTTGAAAGCGCTTTCCTTTGATCCGAGCACCGATACATTCGATTTAATCGATAAACCAATACCAGAGCCTTCAGATTATGACGTTTTGTTGCAGGTAAATGCCTGTGGTCTAAACCCTGTTGATGTCAAAATAACACAGTGGAAATCATTGGTTCCAAACATGCACGCACAATGGGTGCCTGGCTTAGATGTCAGTGGAACTGTGATCGCAAAAGGGCGTTATGTTACTCAATGGCAAATTGGCGATAACGTTTTAACTCATGGTGACATGCTCAAAGAACATGGTGGGTTTGCACAGTACAGCGTTCAAGATGCCCGCAGTTGTATTGTTCACCCAAATGTTGACTCAGCGGTTGCCGCCGCGACGCCTTGCGCCGGATGGACAGCATGGCGAGCGTTAGTTGATAAATTGCGTTGTCGAAAAGGCCAGTCGGTTTTCATTGCTGGTGGATCGGGTGGGGTAGGAAGCTTCGCGGTGCAAATAGCCGCGTATTTTCAATTAAAGCCAATTATAGCTTCTTGCTCAAAGGGTAATTTTGATTTTGTTAAATCATTAGGGGCTGATCATATTATTGATTATCAACAACAAGATGAATTAGACCAGATAAGAGATCTAACCAATGGCCAAGGGGTAAACTTGGGGGTTGATACAGTAGGCATTCCAACGGATCAAATGGTGGCAAATGCGTTGGGTTATGAAGGTAAAATGGTCGAACTTGTCGATGTTGTTAGACCAGATAAATATCAAGATGTTTTTCTTAAGGGCTTAAGTTTTCATCAATTAAGTTTAGGCAGTGGTCACCGAAATGGTGAAGATGCGTTGGCGGACTTAGTGCTGGCGGGAGAAGAATTTTCTGCCTTATTAGAGCAGGGGAAACTTCGGGTACCTAAGCTGGCTAAAGTAGGATTTACAGATCTAAAAGAGGCATTATTATCCATAGCGAAACAACGAACTGTCGGCAAAGTGGTGTTGTCAATTAACGAGTAAAGCTTTGATCCTCGGTATAATAGCTACTGATCACGTTTAAATCGTTTTGACTTATTAAGGGGAAAGTCTGACGCTTATAATAGCGCTTATAGGTTTTATAAAAAATATCACTCTGAGCAATAATGTCTAACTGCCGAATAAAGTCGATACCTAACTGCTCGTGCATTAAACAACAATCACTGTATGTTGCAATAACCTCAAATAAGCTTATGCCAGATTGAATCAGATGCTTATCTACCTCCATAAAAAAAGCAGCTCCGGTCCAATATACTCGCTTATAAGCGTTTAATTGCCACATGTTTGCACTGACATAACTAAGATTGCCCGACAGTTTCTTCGTCATTGCTGCACCACTTTGCAACCCGCGTCTTACCCGCTTAAGGTAATCTCTTTTACCCAAAACCCCACTTTTAAGCATCGCGATATATTGTACATAGGTGGCAAATCCTTCATTAAGCCAAAACGAAGGGTAGTCAAGGTAGGGTAAATATAAGTGCGAAATCTCATGATAAAGAGTCCAGTCTTCAATCAACTCACTTAAACTGGCGTTGATATCAATGTATAAGTTAATTTCATTAGGTGCGCCACGTATAACTTGTGCCCAAGGCACAGATTGGCTCGGATCAGTTGATTTTAAAACATTAAATTTAATCCGCTTAAAAGGAAACGTGCCAATTGTCCCTTCAACAGACCTTAAACCATGCTCTATCCAGTGATAAATAATGTGTGTATTTTTGCTTGTTAGCCCTGTCGTTGATATATCAACGTCTACTGCGTTACTTTGAAAAGGCAATAATAGAGTCAAAATAAAAAGGCGTCTAACCATAACAAGGTACATATTAATTCCTTTTCTAAGTGCCAATAAAACCATGAAGTATCCGTTAAAGGTTTTCGATGGTTGTTGATAAGCACTAGGCTGGTTTTTTATATTAAGCGTTTTATGCAGCAAGTGGGTCTATTGATGAAAATGATAATGTTAGCGTTTAAACATTGATTATTGAGAAATAAACTCAGTCATCACCGCGTTACGTAACAAAGCAGGCGGTAATAAACCCTGTGCCAGCAAAAAGTCATGATATTTCTTTTGATCAAACGCGTCTTGCATTAATAATTCGGTTTCAACTCGTAAGTCCATCAAGCGACAATAGCCATTAAAATAGGAAATAGCTTGCCCAGGTGAGCGAATACTGTATCTGTCTAATTCCGATTGGGCCATGGCCGTAGAGAGTACGATATCGTCGGTTAATATTCTTAATGCTTGGTCTTTGGTTATCGAGCCCGTATTTAATCCAATGTCGAGCAAAACCCGGGCCGAACGAATGAGTCGGCTCCAGTTTGTGGCAAATTGCCCTTCGAGGGTTAAAAACGGCTTAACTTCTTCTTCCATATAAAGCGCCCAGCCTTCTACATTGACCGAATTAAAGGCAAATAGCATACGGGCAATACTGACGCCGTTTTCAACCATGGCAGCAAATTGTAACTCATGACCGGGGCGAGCTTCGTGCGCAGAAAGTGGCCAAGCAGCCGCTTCATAGGTAAAATCATCAATGCTTACCTGTTCGCCATTTTGTCCTGTTGGTAATTTTAACGGCAATACAAATTCGCCGATTTCACCGGTATTATGAATCAAGCGTGGGGGCTTCATAAACGGTGCTGGTACCATCGCACTTTCGGCGTTTGAAGCGATACGAATATTTAGTGCTCGTTTGGGTAATGATACAATATTGTTTTTCTTTATAATGGCTTCTAATACATCATTTTTTTCTCGAAAAAAAGGCAATATTTTGTCGCCTGTTATTTGCTCGGACTTTAACCTTTTGAGCACATAGCGGTAGTCATTAATCGGAAAGTCTTTTCGTTGCGCTATTTGTCGTGCCAACCCATTCATATTGTTTTGTAATTGTTTAAACTCAACCCGAGCCCTTGATTGCAACTGATCTAATGGCATATCAATACCATATTGTTTGAGATTAAATTGATAAAGCTCTGTAGGTAAACGAAAGTCCTCACGAGCATGGGGTAAAATTTGACTCTTAAGGAACATTTTATACTGGACGGCTTGTTGTTTTAATTTTTGCAAGGCGGGTCGATAGCCCTCAATGTTATAACGTTGAAATAGTTGGCTAATTTCTGACAACAAAGTGTCAATCGAGTTTAAATGTTGGCTTACTTGTTGTTTTATTGGGGATTGCTTGTTGGTCGTTGCTAAATCGGCCTTCATACGGGCAATGGCCTGAGTTAGTAACGGGGTATAACCACGGGTTGAGCCAGTATATTTATTTAACCGAGTTAATGCGGCTTGATGTTGTTCGGGACTATTTTGAGGATCGAGCAAATTGCGTAACCCGTTATAAATCAGCGATGGAATATTTTGATAATACTTCAGGTGTTTATTTTTAAGTTTAATGCCTGCAATGGCTTGGTTACCAGCATCAATTAAAATAACCAAGTCTTGTTTCACCTTTGACTGCGATGTTGATGCAATCGCCAACTGTTTTTTTAAAGCGACAATGGCCGATGCTAAATCCTCTATTTGTTGTTGTTCATTGGCTTGAGTAACATTGCTGATGGCTTTATCAAAACCGTCGACGCCAAACTGGGAAGCATTTTCTGGCTCATAGGTTGCCATTACTTTTAATAAAATTTGGCTATGTTGGTTACTCTCGTTAACCCAATGGGAAACAGTACTGGCATTGGCGATAACCGGTGGCGCAAGTAAGCAAAATAGCAAAAATAGCCGAGGTATTTTAATCATTGATTAATAACCGTTTTAAATAACGTAAGATGTCTTAAGGTTAAGTGTTAGCGACAATGACCAGAATGGCAAAAGTGGGGCGATGAAAACCTGATCTTATGAAGATCAGGTTAAAAACTGACTAGGGCGATTAATCTTATTTACAAGAAAATTAATCCATTTGGCAAATAAGACCTTTAAGATAATAGCCTTCTGGATAATTTAACGAAATAGGGTGATCTGCTGCCTGCTGTAGTCGTTCTATAATGCGTCCTTCACGGTTGGCATCTAAGGCTGCATCGGCAACAATTTTTTGAAATAAGCCCGCATCCATTAACCCAGAGCAAGAGAATGTAAACAATAAGCCATTTTTGTTTAACAGTTGCATGGCTAACATATTAATGTCTTTATAGCCTCGACATGCTCCCTTAAGTTGGGCTTTTGAATCGGCAAACTTTGGTGGATCCAATATGATCATGTCAAATTTTTTGCCTTCGTCGCGATATTGACGAAGCAGTTTAAACACATCTTTTTTTAGAAACTGTACGTTGTTATCGGCTAAACCATTTAATTGTAAATTCTGTTTGGCTAAATCGAGGGCGGTCTGAGACACATCTACATTGATGACTTCTTTTGCGCCTGCATGTGCGCAGTGAAGAGAGAAAGTGCCAGTGTATGAGAAGCAATTTAAAATGGTTTTCCCACTTGCGTATCTGCCTGCCGCTACCCTTGAATCTCTTTGGTCAAGATAAAATCCGGTTTTATGGCCCTGTTCAACATCGACTTTTATTTTTAAACCATGCTCTTCTATAACGGTTTCGGTTGAACTTAAAGGGTCGCTAATCCAACCTTTGGTGAGTTCAAGTCCCTCTTTTTTTCGTACATCAACATCTGAACGTTCATAAATTGCATGCTCTGGGTAAAGCTCATTTAATACCGAAAATAGGGTGTGGCGATGAAAATCAGCCCCCGCGCTTAGCAATTGGCAACAAATAATTTGGTTATATACATCTATGGTTACCCCTGGCAGATTATCCGACTCACCTGCAATTAAACGATAGCCTGTTAAACCACCATCTGAGATAGCTTTGAGTCGACATAATTTTGCATTTTCTATCCGAGTTTTGAAAAAGTCCCTATCTACCTGCTCTGCTTGGTCAAACGTCCACACTCTGACCCGAATTTGAGAATTAGGTGAATATGCACCTTTAGCTATCCAATTTCCTTTACTATCATATATATCTATAGTCTCTCCAGAAAGCGGATCACCGATCACCTTATTGACGGCTTTAGAAAATACCCAAGGGTGACGACGGAGCAAAGATTTTTCTCTGCTAGGATTTAACATTATTCGTGCGGACATACTATATTTCTTTATAAATGAAAAAGAGCACTGATTGTAAACAATGCGGCATCAGGAAACAATCAAGCGACAATAACAAAGGGTTAAATATGAAAGTTTGCTATATTGCAAAGGTAACAGGCAAAGTGCAGGGTGTCTACTTTAGAGCATCGGCACAAAATCAAGCGATTGATTTAAGCCTAAGCGGATATGCGCATAATCAAGAAGACGGTAGTTTGGAAGTCATGGTGTGTGGCGATGAATACAACGTTCAGCAAATGATTGACTGGTTACATGAGGGACCAGAAGACGCGGAAGTGGTTAACGTTGTGACAGAGCAGACACCGCCAAGAGATCTTAATCATTTTTCTATCGGTTAAATATTAAACAGTTAATCCGATGATCCAGCATTTTCATGGTGGCATATTTGTTTGTCATTTAGCTACGTTGCAGCAAAGTGGCTAAAACTATATTATTGTGATTATCTGTTTTGGTTGCAAAATCATCTGCAACAACGTTTATATGCTCTTACCCTATAAAGCGAAAACGAGGCATGGTTTTACCATCGCGTTCAATGATTTCGGTAAACATCGACAAAGGTCTGATCCAAATCCCCCTGTCGCCATATAATGGCTGATAGACCACAAACTCTTCCTCTGTTTCACTGTGTCTTGCCAGGTGTAGGACTTGATAAAAATTACCTTTAAAATGTTGGTATTTACCCACTGGGATGCTCATCTAAATTCTCTTATAAACAAATAAAGCTAAAGTTTAAGGCTTTAGGGTCCCACATTGCCAGCAAATTTCGAAATTGGCGTCAATTTTTTCACGGCAAGAATGGCACTCCCAAAGGGTGGTATCAATAACCCCTGATTTTTGTTGCTCAATTAATTGATTCGCTAAGTCAGCTTGTTCAGGGTTAATAAGCCAAACTTGAGGCCAACATTCAACGCTTGGAACTTCACCGGCTATAGAGGTTAAATTTTGATTTTTTATGATGCACTCTATTTGGTGACTTTCTAGAATATTTTTTATGTGGTGCACTTGGATCAAATTGTCAGCGCTATATATTTTTTGCATGTTGACTCCAAACGTCTGCTTTTCTTCAATATAAATCAAAGTTCGGTTTATTCACAATAGGGCCCGTGTTTTTGCTCGCATTAAAAATAAAAAAGCCGCTGATGCGGCTTTTTTATTGGAGATATTAACTAAATTAAGAGTTACATGCTTCTTTTAGAGCTTTACCTGCTTTAAAGCCTGGTGCTTTAGTTGCAGCGATTTGAATTTCAGCACCTGTTTGTGGGTTACGTCCAGTGCGCGCTGCACGGTCACTTACTTTAAAAGTACCGAAACCAACAAGTGAAACATCACCACCGTTTGCTAACTCTTCAGTTACAGTGTTGATTAAGCTGTCAAGTGCACGTGTAGCAGAAGCTTTTGAAATATCAGCGCCTTCGGCCATTTTAGAAACTAATTCACCTTTGTTCATTGGGATTCCTTTTGTTACTAGTTGTTATTATTTATAAGTGCAAATCCATACTAGATAAAATTGAATTGATGAGCAATACCTTACCTAAAGTTTTTTTACTTATTTGTTAAAAAAATGATAAAAGGTAGGTTTTTAGAGGCTTATGCCTATTTCAAAGGCAAAAACTAGAGGGTTTTCAGGAGCAGTTGGTTAAATAATAGGTTAAAGTTTAACCCTGTGATGGCCAAAGTTTAACCCCATGTTGGATTTTTATATCAAGCTCAGGCACGTTTTGTTAGCCAAATTAAGGTTGAACAGCATAAAACTTTTATCTTAACCTGACGATCAATTAGCTGTGGCAGAAAATAATGTTTTAAGGAGCATTTTAATACGGTCAAAACGACCATGATCATAGTGTTATTATGAATTCTTATTTTTGACTGGAAAACTAATAGTAAAATAAGGAAATAAGGAAATAAGGAAATAGATGAAATGAAGGAAATTGGTTGCGGGAGCCAGATTTGAACTGACGACCTTCGGGTTATGAGCCCTAATTTTTTTACCTTTCTTAATGTATTTTATGTCCTTTCTATTTACTTTGATTTTCTTAGTGTCTGAAATATATAGAAAAGTCATATCAAATTTGTGACAAATGTGACTGATTGAGATGAACGTCTGTTTATAGAGTTGTCACAAATTAAAACTTTAATCTATGGTTGATAATAACGATTATTGACCTTCGGCCTTATTTTCTGGTGAGTGGGTTTACTTACATTGCGTGAATAAGGTAAGAAAAATTGACTAACAACCACAGCTTTATCCAAAACCTGAAAAAAGAACTTTCTGTGCACAGTTTTATGGAAGCAAAAGAGTTACTCGATAAAGTCAGTATGCGTGAATATGGATATATCGTTGAAGTAGTTAAACGCCTTTATGAAAGCTATCAGCTAGCGCTTACCCTTGAATGTCCAAGAAAGATTAAACAAAGCATCTCTAGACGTCATCAAGCTCTTGAAGCAATAATAAACAGCCAAACGTATGCTAATTATTCACAAGTCAGATTACCTCATAACGCTATTAGAGGGCGGATTCAGGAATACCCTATAACAGCGTTATTAGTCCAGAGTTTCTCGAGCGCATTACCACAAAAGAAAAGGGAGTTATTATTATTATTGACGTTCATCGTAGTCGAAATATTGTTATCTATTGGCGAACGTGAAAACAGTAAACAAGACCATGCGATTAGTCAATCTATAGTTAATAAAACTGAGAATAATCAACGCCCTAAGTCGCCGTGTCTACAATTTAGATTTTGCTAAGTCTTTTCTTAGAAAAAACTACTCACTTAATAAGTTTTGTATTTCAATTAATACCTATAACGCTTATGCTTATATACAGATAATAATAAGGACGTATCATGCATGACCATCAGGCGCTCATTGTTACCGCTTTTTTGATACTTGTTTTTGGTTTGGTGAGCAAACTTTCGGAAAAATCACCTATAACAGCCCCCATGTTTTTTTTGGCCGCTGGAATCTTATTTAGTTTTATCGGTTTATTTGATGTCCATGTTGAAATGGGGTTGATTAAAACCCTTGCTGAATTAACCTTAATTATCATTCTGTTTGTGGATGCATCATTAATTAAATTTGATAAATTAGGTCAAGCTCTTTCAGGTATCCCAACAAGGCTACTAGCTATTGGCTTACCATTAACTATGATTCTTGGAAGCGTAATAGGTTCACTCTTGTTCCCTCATTGGAGCATTTGGCTGATTGTTTTAATCGCCTTAATTTTATCTCCAACCGATGCAGCATTAGGTCAGGCGGTTATTAAAAGTGAGAAAGTTCCAAAAAACATTCGAGATTCGGTAAGTATTGAAAGTGGTTTAAACGACGGTATTGCACTACCGCCAATTTTAGTTTGTATTGCAGCATTATCTGCACCAGACGGAATGCTACCAGAAGGAGGTAATTGGTTTAATTATTTATTTTTACAATTAACTCTTGGGCCTTTGATTGGTGCTTTAATTGGCTGGGGAGGCGGTAAAGCGATTGAATTCGCCTCGAAAAGGGATTGGATGGCACCTACTTTTCAACAATTGTCGTCAGTTTCTTTAGCAATTGTAGCGTTTGCATTCGCTGAGTTGTTTCATGGCAATGGTTTTATTAGCGCATTTTTTGCTGGTTTAATATTGGCAGTACAAACTAAAGATATTCGTCACAGAATTCAAGAGTTTGGAGAGGCAGAGGGGCAATTATTCTCACTTTCCATTTTCTTCTTGTTAGGGTTGGTTGCAGTACCTACTTTCTTCCCATATTGGAATATGCAAACCTTTATTTATGCGCTACTTAGTTTAACTCTTATTAGAATGTTACCGGTATTTCTGTCTTTACAAGGTACCCAACTTTCGACATCGAAAAAGCTTTTCGTTGGGTGGTTTGGCCCAAGGGGGATAGCTTCGGTATTGTATTTACTGATAGTAATTGCCGAACTCGGTTCTACAGGATACGAAGAGGCACTTTCTGTTGTAGTTCTCACCGTAATATTGAGTACATTTTTACATGGGATTAGCGCAACGTTTCTAACGAATAAAATAAGTAGGTAGAAGTGAATTTATCCTTTTTTATTTTGCTAATTAGCCTTGTGTCCTTGCTTATTTTACCTAGCTTTTTTGAGCTTTATTGGCAAAGAATAGTAAGGATTTCATTGTTAATTACTATCATGTATGCGTTTTTAAATTTGGTTAAAATTCGTCATTGGGAGTTGCGAGTAGGCAGCTTTCTCGCATTGATTACCTTATGTTTAAACATACTTTGTTTAGAATATAATAACGAACATATAATACTAGCTACCATATTTATCAATATAGTTTTTCACGCTTTCATTATTGTTGAATTGCTAAGGTTTATAATTAATAGTCAAACTGTGAATGGCAATACGTTATCAGCCGCCGCATGCACATACTTAGTCATAGGATTGGTTTGGAGCTATATTTATGCATTAATTGACTTCTATAGTCCTGGTGCAATTTTATCTATAGATTCAAACAATGTTTTTGAATACTTTCCACAGTATTTATATTTTAGCTTCGTAACAATAACCACATTAGGCTATGGTGATATTTCACCAACTACAAATATAGCGCAAAATTGGGTAGTTTTTGAAGCAATTGTAGGGCAATTTTATTTAGCCATTTTAATTGCTAGATTAGTTGGACTTTATCAACCAAACAAAATTAAAGTAAAACAAGATTGAAAGAAAATTACTTTTTATAAATGTTAACATTATTTTAGAAAATCTATATCACGGGACTTATTATGGATTATGCAGCGTTGTTTTTAGTCTTTTTTGTCGGTATTGTCATTTTTTATGGCATTATCGTCATTCATGACATTCCTTATGAAATAGCTGTTCATCGAAACCATCCTCATCAAGATGCATTACATGTGGCGGGGTGGATCAGTCTGTTTACCTTGCATGTGATTTGGCCATTTTTATGGATATGGGCCACGCTTTATCGTGAAGATAGAGGTTGGGGGTTTAGCGGGAGTCAAACAACTACTGATTTATCTCAACTTAAATCAGAACTAGACGCTGTTAAAAGTGAATTAAATGAACTTAAACAACAACTATCAGCGGATAAAGGAGAAGAATAATGGACTTAATAATTATCTTAACCTATACCGCTATTTGTACGGTTGTTTTTAAAGTTTTTAAAATTCCAATGAACAAATGGACAGTACCCACGGCTGCTCTAGGTGGTATTGGGATATTGGCAACATTACTTATATTGATGAATTACAATCACCCATATGCAAAATATGGCAAAGAAATTTTTGTCAGTGTTCCTATTGTTCCTAACGTTACAGGCACAGTAAAAACTGTTGATGTACAAGCAAACCAGCCGGTTAAGCAAGGCGACTTATTGTTCACGATTGACCCTACACCTTTTCAAGCAAAAGTCGATCAATTAACTGCGCAACTAGTGGATGCCAGAAGTGCTGATTTACAAAATGACCAAAATTTGCAAACAGCGATAGCGAACGTAGCGCAAGCACAAGCAGATAGAGATAGAAAAAACGATAATTATCAACGCTACCTTCAGGGTAAAAACAATGCTGGGGAAAACTCACCGTTTACTGAACAAGAGCTAGAAAATAGAAAAAAACTATTTGAAGCCGCTGAATCAAAACTTACCGCAGTTAAGTCTGAGCAGCAACGTGTCAAGTTAGTCGCTGAAGCACAAATTGCAGGAGTTAATCCGAAAGTTGCACAGTTACAAGCACAGTTAGATAAAGCAATGTTTGACTTAAGTAACACTGAGATTCGCGCACCATCAGATGGTGTAGCAACGCAAGTTGCACTTCGCCCAGGTGTTCGCGCAGCATCACTGCCTCTACGTCCTGTTATGACCTTTATTCCCAAAGAGAAAAGACGGTTTGCCGGACTTTTTTGGCAAAATTCTTTGTTAAGAATGGAACATGGTTCAGAAGCTGAAGTGATATTTGATAGTGTCCCGGGGCGTGTATTTAAAGGTAAGCTTGTTCAACTATTACCGGCGATGTCTGAAGGTGAATTTCAAGCTAATGGTCAATTGATCTCTGCGAAAAAGCTTGCAGCACATGGGTTTGCTGTAGGTATCATCGAGTTGGAAGATGATTTATCAGAATTTAACTTGCCTTTAGGAGTACAAGGTAAAGCTGTGGTCATTAATGGAAATCATGATCCATTGCATGTGTCATTGATGCGTAGGATATTGTTAAGAATGATGGGGTGGATTAACTATGTTTACCCAATCAAGTGACAAACAGTAAGTAATAAAAAGCACTACTATTGTAGTGCTTTTTTTTATTGACGGATTTATCGTTTAAACTGATTCAATATCTCTGAAACAACTAGCTCTAAGGTGGCAGAACGATCTTTAGCGTCTGATTTTTTAAGCTTTTTAGTTGCCCAGCCATGCCAAGCTGGTTGCTTCGTTTTTACATCATAAATGTCAATCGCTAACATGCCTTCTGTATACTGTCTTACTTCAGTTTCGTTTGGCCAAGGAGCAGAAAAACCTGCGCCATAATAGCCTCCGTAGTAGCGTCTTCCCCACGTGAATGAGTGATAGCTAGAGGGATAAGAATTAACTTTAATTTTATCTCTGCTGCCGACAGAAAATGATACGGTAAAATCAGCTTCTTCCTGGTTTGAGACAAGCTTAAATCCTTGCGATAATAATTTCTTTTCAATTGAATCTGCTATCTCAAGTTTTAGTATAGGGCTCATTCTCTTAGGTGTGGCTATCGCTTTCGATTCATTTAACCATGTAAATGTTTGGTAATTAGTTGTATCTACTTTTTCATTTACGTCAAAATTGAGTTTTGGGTCATAAGTGGATTGACAAGCACCTATAAAAAATCCTACAAAACATATTAAACTGAGCTTTTTAAACATTGTCCCTTCCTTTTATATCTTGGCTTTCTTTTAAGCAAATGATAGTACCTATTTCATATTTAGGCTTTTTACAAAAAAACGCTATTAGAAAAAGCCTAATTCATAAGATACAAAGTATTGTTATTCAAATATATGTTTTTTCACAGTTGTTTTTATCTAGTGCACTCCCTGGCCGATAATGATTACTTAATCCGACACCAAGATTGTTACACTCAATAGTTAGAAACTAACATCTGTTTTTCGATACTTATTTTTGTTTATTGTGCGAGATAACCTTTGTAAAACGTTAGATAGGTTATATATTAAAAAATAGCCAACAATGAGAGAAAAACCTTTGTTTTTTCAATATAATACGGATTACTGGCTTTGTGTCTTAGAATAAAAAATAAGGAAACATATTCATGAAACTTGGCACTCAACTATTGCTAATTAGCTAATTAGCTCATTAGCCGCGCTTTCCTCTTGTACAAGCAATTCAAATAATGATTCAGCTCAAACGATAGAGCCAAAAGTTATTAATCCATGTAAAAAAATTAATGCGTTAATTGATGAATATGACAATAACTTTAACCGTATTAAGCTAGAACAAACTAACATGCGGTTTAGTCAAGTATGGAAAGCTAAATATCATCTAGTTGGTGATAGTTGTCAGATTTTCGCTTGGGGAAATGATAGACACACTTATTCATGCAGCGTATCTGCTCCTAATAAAGAAATAGTCGACTATTATTTTAACAACGCAAAAAATACCGCTCAATCTTGTCTAGGTGAACAATGGCAATCTGCTGAGGGACCTAGAACAAAAGACCAAGGCTATAAGGTTGAATTTACTCAACCAGGTAAGTATATTCTCTATATCCCAACAGTTTCCTCGTCGACTCATGCTTTGCTTTATCTGATATCGCCAGATAGTTTGCCTAAATTTACGGCTTGTATAATGACTGCCTTGATCTGAATGAAAAATAACATCAGAAGGCTTATCTCTGCTTTCATAAGCCATCATTAAGGCCTTGCTTGTTAAAGCACTATCTGGTGATAACGACATTGCCCAGCCAACAGGCTTACGGGCAAATAGATCTATAACAACCGCAAGATAGGCCCAGCGGTTTCCTACCCAAACGTAAGTAACGTCACCACACCAAACAGTATTTGGCTCAACTACATCAAACTGTCTATCTAGTAAGTTTGGTATTTCAACATGCTCTTTAGCGCCTTTTTTATAGCTATGCTGAGGCATTTGGCAGCTAACTAGCTCAAGCTCTCGCATTAGCTTAGTTGCTCGGTATCGACTTAAATCAAAACCACGGTTTGATGCTATATCCGCTATCGTTCTAGCACCTGCTGAGCCGTTGCTCTCTCGGTGAATTTGCTTAACTTCACTTAGCAAGCGTAATTTATCTGCTGGGATCGATTTATCCCTGATACGCCAGTATTTATAACTACTGCGGTGAACCCCAAACACTTCACATAAGGTTTTTATGCGGTATTTAGCCTTGTTGCTCTGATTGAGTTTCTCGATTAATTCGAATTGTTCAGGGAGTCTGACATCAACAGAGCGGTAGCCTTTTTTAGAATTTCCTTTTCTAATTCAATACGCTCTATCTTTTTCTTCAGCTCACGAATTTCTATTTGCTCTGGCGTCATTGGTGACGCTTTAGGTGCTTGACCTGTACGCTCTTCTTTTAACTGTTTCACCCATTTACTTATGGTTGAATAACCAACGCCCATTGCTTGAGCTGCCTCTGCATGAGTGTAGCCGTTATCGACGACTAATTGGGCTGTTTCTAATTTGAATTCTGGAGCGTAATTTGGTTTTTTCTTCTTTGCCATTTGTGTCACCTAAGTGGTTATGAGATGTATAATAACATCTCTAATTAGGTGGCCAAATTCAGTATGCCACTACACTAGGAGTTATGTATAAATATGGACTTGGCCAAAGTACTTCTCTAAAAACAGCTTATAAATATTTCGAAAGAGCTGCTAATAAAGGATTTGCAAATTCTCAATTTGCATTAGCCATGTTACATGTAGAAGCACAAGAAGAACATAAAGCAATTGAGTGGCTTCAATCATCGGCAGAGCAAGGCTATGCACCTGCCCAGTTTGAACTTTTCTATGCCTACAAAGATGGGCTTGGAACGGATAAAAACATTAAGTTAGCAACACGTTGGTTGGTTAAAGCAGCTCAATCAGGCCATGGTGAGGCAGCATCAATGCTTGCTTATATATATGAAAAAGGGATCGGTATTCCAGAAGATATTATAAAAGCAGGGGTGTGGTGGAAAAGAGCTGCTGCATTAGGTGATATATCAAGTAAAGTAGAAGCTGCTATGCTCTATGGTTCGCCTAATTCATCCGATGTTAATCATGAGAAAGCCATTAACTTATTGAAAGAAGTTGAAAATTCAAACACTCAAGATTCTAACATGGCACTAGGCTGGCTTGCATTATTCTATGAAGGTGGCTATTCAGGTGAAATAAATTACGAGAAAGCAGTTAAATATAGGGAAAAAGCTATAAAAATTGGTGAAACAAGCAGCCTATTTCCATTAGGTCTTCACTATTTGAACGGCAGTGGAGTTGAAAAGGATTTCCAAAAAGCGATGCAACTATTTAAAAAAGCAGGTGAAAGTGGTGATCACAGGGGTAGAGATTACTTAAAGGTTACTGGTTTTTATTAATCATTTGTTAAAAGATGACGCTGTAACTACATCTGTGTAATTGCCTATTATTAATCCTTAAAAAGCGCCTAAAATAGGTATTAGAGCGAGCATGGGTGACGTTGGTGCGTGTTGGGATAATGCGGTTGTAGAAAGGTTCTTCGGCAGCTTAAAACATGATTAGTTGTTAAAAGTACCACAACAGAGTCGTGAGCATATTAGAAATGATGTAACGGCATATATGAGCTAATTACAACTTAAAACGGCTTCATACAGCTAATGGTGATCTATCGCCAGTGGAGTATGAACAAAGTTCCTTAAGAAAAGTGTCCTGAATTAGTTGCGCAGAACAAAACCTCTACTGTTGTAGATAGACAACAACGTTCACAAACAAGAATGTCTAAACCTTGGCGCGACACAATGCAACACATTATCGCCAAAGAAGGGCGAATACGTTGAATTCAACACCCCCCGGAATGAACATCACATATCAAGCAGTATTTAAGGGACAATAGGGGCACACGAGGTGTTTTATCCCAACCGGCAAGAGAATATTTATCTTAATTGATTAACAGGAGCGACGTTTGGGCGAAGGTCAATTTGTTAGTTACTTAAAGATACTAAATGCATTTTGTGACACCGCGTTTGACACAGTTCAGGCACAAACTTAAAAAGTAGAGTATCACTGTTTGATAACGGAAAGATAGGAAAATTGGTTGCGGGAGCCAGATTTGAACTGACGACCTTCGGGTTATGAGCCCGACGAGCTACCAGGCTGCTCCATCCCGCGTCCGAATGTGTTTTATAAGTGATTATAAAACAAAGCCTTAGAAGTTTTAATTCATTCTAAAAAGAATTGGTTGCGGGAGCCAGATTTGAACTGACGACCTTCGGGTTATGAGCCCGACGAGCTACCAGGCTGCTCCATCCCGCGTCCGAATGTGTTTTATAAGTGATTATAAAACAAAGCCTTAGAAGTTTTAATTCATTCTAAAAAGAATTGGTTGCGGGAGCCAGATTTGAACTGACGACCTTCGGGTTATGAGCCCGACGAGCTACCAGGCTGCTCCATCCCGCGTCCGAATGACCTACAACAGAGTAGGTAAGCCAGTAAAGAGGTTTTACTTCCCCTTACTAAGGAAGATGTTCAGATATCCAAAAAACCGTATATAAATCAGAGATTTGGTTGCGGGAGCCAGATTTGAACTGACGACCTTCGGGTTATGAGCCCGACGAGCTACCAGGCTGCTCCATCCCGCGTCCGAATGTTCTACGTTGTTGTAGAAAGCCAGTAAAGTGATTTACTTCCGTTTACTAGGGAAGGTTTCAGAATACCAATATCTGCGTAAAGAGAAATTGGTTGCGGGAGCCAGATTTGAACTGACGACCTTCGGGTTATGAGCCCGACGAGCTACCAGGCTGCTCCATCCCGCGTCCGAATGCCTACATAATGTAGGAAAGCCAATAACTGTTTACTTCGAGTTATTACGAAGCGCTTCATTTTTAAGATTAATCTATACTGGAATTGGTTGTTGGAGTCGGTTCTTGTTATAGCGAACTGACGACCTTCGCCCAAAAACGTTTTTTCTTAAAATTGGTTGCGGGAGCCAGATTTGAACTGACGACCTTCGGGTTATGAGCCCGACGAGCTACCAGGCTGCTCCATCCCGCGTCCGAATGCCTACAATAGTAGGGAAGCCAATAACACTTTTACTTCTTGTTATTAAGAAGGTTCTCATTCTAAGCCAATTTCAACATAAATCAAATTTAACTTGATTCAATTGTTTACCCTATATATTGGTTAAACAAGAATTGGTTGCGGGAGCCAGATTTGAACTGACGACCTTCGGGTTATGAGCCCGACGAGCTACCAGGCTGCTCCATCCCGCGCCTGAAAACGAAGCGTACTATAGTGATTTGATTTTCTAAAAGCAAGTATATTTTGGGATTGTTGTGCTGTTTGTACTTTTCTTCAACACTTTGGGGTTTATTACTACAAATTTTAACCCTTTTAGGTTATTTCTATACGTATAGTTAAATTATTTTACCTTGATAACGGTCGAAATAAGACAAATGGACCTCTCTCGTTTATAATCCACGCCATTATTGATTTTGGATTTCAACATGACTCATTTTTTAGCATTAACTTCCTTTGGTATAGAATCGTTACTGGCACAAGAACTTACAGATCTAGGCGCAACAGAAGTTGTGCAAAAACCTGAAGGCGTTTATTTTGTTGCTGACTTTGCCACCGCTTACCGCATTTGTTTACATACTCGTTTGGCCAGTCGTGTATTAGTACGCATTGCAGAAGAAACCGCATCTGTAACAAAAGACGAGTTATATGATGCAGCTCGTGCAATACAGTGGCCTGAACATTTTGATTCAGAGTCCTTCTTTGCTGTCGACTTTGTTGGTAAGAACGAAGCGATTCGAGACTCACAATTTGGTGGGTTAACGGTTAAAGATGCCATTGTCGATTGTTTTAGAGAGGCAGGTTTTGAACGCCCGTCGGTGGAAAAACAAAATCCGGATATTCGAATCCAAGCGCGTTTATTAAGAAATAAAGTGACGTTTTACATCGACTTTTCAGGCCGGTCTTTATTCCAGCGTGGTTATAGAGAAGGCACAGGTGCGGCGCCAATCAAAGAAAACTTAGCTGCAGCGATGATAATCCGCTCTGGCTGGCTAGAAGATATTAGCAAGCCACTTGTCGACCCTATGTGCGGTTCTGGTACCTTATTAATGGAAGCCGTTTCAATGGCGGCCAAAATAGCCCCAGCTATTAGCCGAGAGCATTGGGGATTTGAACGTTGGAAGTTTCATCAACAAGACACCTTCGCATCTATTTTGGCACAAGCAAAGGCTGAGTCAGACCAAAATTTACAGGCATGCAAAGTAAAAGTGTTTGGCTCTGATATGGATGCCAAGGTGCTTAAAAGTGCCAAAGCGAATGCCCGTAATGCAGGCTTTGCCCATCTAATCGAATTTAAACAACAAAAGGCAGAAGACTTAACTAATGTCTATGGGCAACAAGGGCATATTCTTTTTAACCCACCTTATGGAGAACGTATTGGTTCGCTACCAGAACTGGTCTCAACGTTTACCGAATTAGGTAAAGTGTTTAAACAACATTTTTTACATTGGCGTGTTAGCTTAATTACCTCCAACATCGAAATGCTGTCTTTGTTAAAGTTAGCAAGCTATAAGCGTTATAAGTTTAAAAATGGCCCTTTGGACTGTCAGTTTGCTCTTTATGATATCAATGATAAGCAAATCGAAAGAACGCCCAAAGAAGCCGACTTTGCTGGTCAGCATTCAGATTTTGCTAATCGATTAAAGAAAAACCTAAAAGGCTTAAAATCTTGGTTAAAGCAAAATGCGGTAAATTGTTACCGTGTTTACGATGCGGATATGCCAGAATTTAACGTTGCAATCGATAAGTACGGCGATCATATTGTTATTTTTGAATATGCCGCGCCAAAAGGTATTGATGAAGCCCTAGCAGCCAAACGTTTACAAGAGGTCATATATTGGGCCCCTAAAGTGCTCGAAATTGATCCAAACAAAGTATCGTTGAAAGTACGGGCTAAACAAAAGGGTAAAAACCAATATCAGCAATTAAGCAAAACCAAAGACGCTTTAGTCGTACAAGAATATGATGCGTTATTTAAAGTGAATTTGTGGGATTACCTCGATACTGGCTTATTTTTAGATCACCGTAAAACCCGTCAAATAGTGGCGAAAAAAGCAAAAGGTAAATCTTTATTAAACCTTTTTGCTTATACCGGTTCGGTGTCAGTACAAGCCGCATTAGCTGGCGCTGAAAAAGTCACCACGGTCGATATGTCTAACACCTATTTAGAGTGGGCTAAAGATAATTTTGAGTTAAATAAGCTACGTGGTCATAAATACGGTTTCGTGCAAGCGGATTGTTTACAATGGTTAGAAAAAAATACCACAACCTATGATTTGGTGTTTATTGATCCGCCAACGTTTTCTAATTCTAAACGAATGGAAGACTCGTTTGATGTTCAACGCGATCATATCAACCTTATAAAAATGGGGATGAAATCGGTAAGCCCAGGTGGTGAGCTTATTTTTACCAACAATAAACGCAATTTTAAAATGGATTTTGATCAATTGAATTTGCTTGGTTTTAAAGCCGAGTGTTTGACCGAGCGCACCCGTGATGTGGATTTTAAACGCAATAAGCACATTCATAACAGCTGGCAAATTAGTCGTCTTTAGGAATAACCATGGCGTTAGAACCGAAATATCATTTATACGGCACCCAAGGGTGCCATTTATGCGAACTTGCTGAACAATTGTGTAACCAAGTTTTAGCAACAGAAGAATATAAATATTTGGATATAGTTGACTCGCCAAAACTGGTGGAATTATATAGTATCTCTATCCCAGTACTTGAACGCCTCGATAATGGCAATACCTTATTTTGGCCATTTAATTTAGAACAATTACAAGAGTTTATTTGTGGAACTGATTAGAATAACCAATGGTGAATTAGCCTTTGGCGAAGGTAAAATCCTTGATAATGCCGAACTTAGAATCAAACAAGGCGAACGTCTTTGTTTGGTTGGTAAAAACGGCGCTGGAAAATCGTCGTTATTAAAAATTTTAAATTCACAACAACTTCTGGACGATGGCAGCTTTGTTGTTTCAAATAATGTCCAAATTGCAATGCTCGCGCAAGACCCTCCGAAAAGTATTGACCAAACTATTTTTGACTATGTCGCTAAAGGGCTCAAAGCCAACGGTGAGTTAATCAAAGCATATCATGATATTGTTAATTTGGTGGCGGAAGATCCCAGTGCAACAAACTTGGAAGTGATGGCCAATGTACAAACCCAACTCGAGCAAAATAACGCCTGGGATGATGAACAGCGCATAGAGCAAGTTCTTTCAAAATTAAGTTTAAATGCTGATCAAAACATCAACGAACTCTCTGGTGGTTGGCTGAGAAAGGTTGCCTTGGCGCAAGCGTTAGTTACTAACCCTGATGTGTTATTGCTGGATGAGCCTACTAACCATCTAGATATCGACAGTGTGTTATGGCTTGAGAACTTTTTAAAAGGTTTTAACGGCACCATTGTTTTTATCTCCCATGACCGTGCTTTTATTCGCAGTCTTGCCACGCGCATTGTGGACTTAGACCGAGGTGTTTTAAAGTCCTATCCAGGGGACTATGACGCCTACTTAAGTCAAAAAGAACATGACTTACAAGTTGAAGCACAACAAAATGAATTATTTGACAAAAAACTCGCCGAAGAAGAGACCTGGATTCGTCAAGGGATCAAAGCCCGTCGTACTCGTAATGAGGGGAGGGTAAGAGCGCTTGAAAAATTACGTCTTGAGCGTAAAGCTCGTCGCGAAGTGAAAACTCAAGGCGAAATGGTGATGAGCCAAGGAGAACGTTCCGGTAAATTAGTCTTTGAATGTCAAGGTCTTGGTATTGAATTTGGTGGTAAGCAAATTATTAATAACCTTGATTTACTTATATCAAGAGGGGATCGTATTGCTCTGATTGGTGGTAATGGTACCGGTAAATCGACCTTATTAAAGCTAATTACCGAACAATATCAGCACACAGAAGGAAAAATGCGCCACGGGGTTAATCTAGAAGTGGCTTATTTCGATCAACACAGAGCGCAACTTGATGTTGATATGACGGTACAAGATGCGGTTTCCGATGGTAAGCAAGAGGTGATGGTTAATGGCAAACCTCGCCATGTTCTTGGTTATTTACAAGACTTCTTATTTAGTCCGAAACGCGCCAGAACACCGGTGAGAGCCTTGTCCGGTGGCGAAAGAAATAGATTATTACTGGCAAAATTATTTTTAAAGCCAAGTAACTTATTGATTTTGGATGAGCCCACTAACGACCTAGACATAGAAACACTGGAACTGCTTGAGATGGTCGTGGCAAACTATTCTGGAACGGTCTTATTGGTCAGCCATGATCGAGATTTCGTAAATAATTGCGTAAATACTTGCCTTTACTTTGATGGAAGTGGTCAAATAGAGCAAATTGTTGGCGGTTATTCCGATGTTGAAGAATATTTATTATTTCGCGCGGAACAAAAGAAGAAATTTGACATCCAACCGAAAAGTAAAGAGGATAAACAACCTTCTTTAACGACAAAGAATAAAAACAAGCTGTCTTATAAGGAACAACGCGAGTTAGATGCCTTACCAGGATTAGTGGAAACGATGGAAAGTCAAATTGCCGAGTTACAACAACAAATAAACTCGCCAGACTTTTTCAATAACGAACAAGCTAAAACCCAAACGGTTTTGGCCGAGTTACAAAAACTAGAATCTGAACTCGAAATCGCGTTTGACCGATGGACAGAATTAGAAGAATTTCAAGAGAAAAGTAGTTAATGAAAACCTTGATAAAATCCCTTTTAACCGTAAGTATTTCATCTGCCCTTTTATCACATGCTGCTAACGCTGCCACTTATGAAGTGATCGACTTAGGCTTAGTTGACACGGTTAAGAATACCTATGGTATAGAACAAAATAACGTGAATCAGTCGCTCTTGTCTGGTCAAACGTCGTATAATTTTCCTGTCCAATTTCAATATTTAGACGAAGATGACTTTGATGCCATTGTTAACCTGGCGGACCAAAGTCACGAGCAAGTATTTGATTTAAATGATATTGAAGATGAAGATGCGCTTCGAGCTGGCAACCCTACGGCTAACGATTTAGCTTGGACCATTCGTTTTTTACGAGCCCGTAGTGGAGATACTTATCAACACTATGGTGATACCTTTGTTTTTGTCAATGATGGCCAAGAAACCAAACAACTAACGGTCTTCGATCAAGAAATTCCAGGTACCGGCGAACTATCTCGCTCGACCAATAATGTTCCAGCTGGGATCACTGACGATGGCTGGGTATATGGTACTTCTTCAGCGCCTTATCTACCTTTACCCGTCTTTACCGATAACCGTGATGAAGAGGTAGTACACTGGGTAACCCACAGCAGTGATGGTGACCCTTTAAATGGTTTTTCTAGTCGTGGCTGGGTGAGTTTTGACGGTGAAAGTATTGTTGAGTTGGTGCCATTTGAAGCTACCTATGGTGGTGTTTCAGCTGTAAATGATATTAATATCAACCGTGTTGCCGTGGGTACTTCAAGTGTCGACTTAAATGAGAACACCTTAGAAGACATCAATAATGATGACAATTTAGGTTGTTTTGATAATGATTGGGTTGGTGAACGCGTACCTTTTGAAGTATGTATTTATCGTTATAAACAAAATTTATATTTTTCAAATGCCATAAAATGGGAAGTTAACACCGATGGTAGTGTTAACGTCGTTGATTTAGGGACAGGTGTGGTTAATGTCAATGCCGATGATGAGCGTTCATTTACCAGTTCTGCAACCGCGATTAATGATAATGATATCATCGTCGGCTATTCTAATTTTTGGTGGGACAAAGATGAAACCACACCGAGTAAAAATGAGCGAGTAGGCACTTTTGCTGCGGTATTTAAAAATGGGCAGGTGCTAGATTTTACTGACCGTGATGACTATTTTGAATCGCGCGCTACCGGCATTAACAACAGTAATGTTTTTATTGGCCATATGTGGAAGTCTATTAATGGTAATGCTCGGTCTAAATTTTTCTATGCCGATGCCAACAGTGAGCAGATCGTGCCAGTGTTCCCAGAAGACTTTTTTAATGGCTCTTCTAGCTTGGCACACGACATCAACGAACATGGCGTAATTGTTGGTGAAGGTGAAGTTGAAACCTTTATTGATTCACCTTCGACTCCGCGTCGTCGTCATGGCTTTATGTATGATATAAATACCGATACTTTTACTGACATCAATTCACTATTGTCATGTACTAGCCCATATACTGTGGTAGAAGGTCGTGATATTAACGAGAAGAATGAAATAATTGGTACTGCATTTATTAAGCAAGACAAATTAGACGCAAAAGGTCAGCCGATCATTATTGATGGTGCAGTTCAACAAGAGGATGTTCTTCGTGCTGTTTATCTTCGTCCAATTGAAGGCGGAGAAGTGGAAGATTGTAGTGCGTTAGAAGAAAAAGTTGAACGTAAAGGTGCAAGCTTTGGTTTGTGGTCTTTATTTAGCTTGGGTTTACTTGGTTTAAGTCGTCGATTTTTCACTAAGTAACGTTCATTTATCCCATCTGAACACAAGGCTGTAGTATCAAGCCATTACCTTTTGTCTGCACAAATGGTGAACTGTGCCCTATAAATCCCTTTGGCTCGACCAACTAGCTTAGAGCTAAAGGGATTGTCTATTGGACAAATATCTGTCCAACATAAACTTATTGTAGTAAGTATCGCGCTATTTGATTTTCCCTTCGATACCGTTAGGGTGGATTTATGTAGGCGACAACTAGGTAGGCCACAGCTTAACTTCCGCTTTTAGCGAATGACTGCCGCTGCATGTCACGACAACAGCAGAGTGTTTTGCTTAATAGAATTTCTAAATTCAGAGTCACATTATACCAATCCCATTAAGTTCTTACCCAACACAAAGTAACATCAGAGGTTCATTAACACGTTAATTTTTTTAGCATAGTCATAATATGGTACAAAAATTTAAAGCCATTAATGAATATCTGATGCACTGCCAAAGGGCGAACTTTAAAGGTTTTTATTCTCACTGAGTGTGCAAAGACTTAGTGGATTTGGTGTTATTAGCTTTAGCGGTATATTCTTCTAAAAATCTACGATGCCTTTTTTGGTGCCATGTAAGCATATTATCGGCAATTTTAACGGCATGACTTTGGTACTTAACCGCTGTGTCATAATCTCCAATTTCGGCATAAGCTCTAGCAAGATTATGGTGGCTATATGCGTCAGTCGGGTATCGTTTTACCATTTCTTTGAAAACTCTGATGCCTTTTTCTGGCAAGTTCTCTAGTAAGTAAAAACCTAAATTATTTATCGACGTTTTAGGCGAAACTTCAAATCCGTATTTTTGTTTAGATAAGTAATTATAATGCCTCACGATAGAATCAACTCCCTGCTGGGATATAGCTGATTCAGGAGGCAATCCATCATTAATATCATCAAAGAGCTTTTCTATTCCCGTAATCACTGAAACGAGGGGTAACGACATAAAATAATACTCTTCATAATGCTTGTAATGCCAATCTAACGATTCAGGGGCATGATTAGATAGTAAGGCTTGAAGTTGACCATAAGACTGCAATTGGTGTTCTTCTTTTATGTTTGTTCCGTGACTAAACAGTAAAAATTTGGGAGTGTTTTTAACTTTTTCTAATTTCGATTGAGCCGTTGATAATATTCCAGCGTAGTCATCTTGCAACTCCGGACTGATAGCGATATACGCATCAAACATTTCAGGTTTATTAATTAAAGTAGACAACACTAGTGTGCCGTTGCTCCTAAATCCGCTCATTATTCTAAAGCCGTTAGTTCTGTACTTACTATCAATTTCAGGGAGAAGTTGGGTCTCAAAAAAATCTAGGAGGGGGGTCGTTTTTCCTGAAGAATCAAAAAGCATCCCAACTCTATTTCCCTGAGCCGGAGTTACAATGATTGTCTGTAGCCACGGCCATTCGCCATTGTGACTCATCCAGTCATGCATTCCCCTAAGATATGTATCGGCATTTGGGTGAAAGTCGAACATTAATATATACGATTTTTTCTTATTGTTGGCATAGCCCGAAGGAAGAGAGACATTGAAGCTTAAGGGCTTTTCAAAGCTTGGATGAAGCAATTGAATTTGATCTTGAATGCTATTAGTCGCGGCATTGACGAAAAAACATGAACATAAAGCTATTATAGCTACTAAACGGTTGATATACATGACAATCCTTTGGTGATTTTTATTCTATAGTATCGATGTTATCACGACAGATTGTATTTTTACCAGACAAGTAAACGAGTCGAGTCATGGTAAATTTGCAGAGTTATCAATAATAACGTAAGTTATTGATTAATGAATTTAGCGGTTAATGGCCGTTGCGCGCTATAAGGTGACATTGAATTAAGCAATGTAGCAAACTTTCAAATAAGGTATTTCAGTGGAAATTATAGGATTTATTTTGGGCGGGATTTCACTTCTAGCGGTACTTTTAGATATATTTGTTTTTCACACCTATTTTCAGTTTTTCTCTGGTCGAAAGACGACATTAGAAAAAATGATCGAGAAAAAGTAAGTCCCGTTTTGAACGTACAACAGCCCTTTATAATATTTATAATAATCTCTTTTATTCTAAAAAGAGTTTCATTATTCACCTGTCCCAACGATATATCTCTAATTAGGTGAACAAAATAACTACGCTACTACAGATATCGTCAGTTCGTAACAAAACGGATATTGCCTGCCTTTGTCCATTAAAGTGCCATAGGCATTGAATCACCACCTATAAAAACAAAAAAGGAAAACACCATGAAAAGACCACTGATTAATTTATTGCATGCGCTCACTCGTACACTGCGTGCAGTACCCGTTGGAATTGTACTCATACTCAGTTTATTGTCATTTAACACCTTGAGCGCCGATGTTACTGAGGTGTCTGTGGTGAAAAGGGCATTGCCTGTTTATCCTAAGTACGCGATTAAAAATGGCTTAGAAGGCAGTGTATTAGTCAATTTCAGTATAGAAAAAGATGGAAATGTGTCTGATATTCAAGTGGTTGCTTCAGATCTCGATGGTCTTTTTGATGCCCCAACCATACTTGGGCTCCAGAAGTGGGTTTACACGAAGTCAGCACAAAAACATCGTAACCAATATGTAGCGATTGAATTTTCCTTGTCAGAAAAGCCGGCGGGAACGCAATACGCCAACGTTGAGAAAATTAAGGTTAGAGCAGAATAAATCGTAGTGCCTGAAGATCATAATTCCCACGATATATTGTAGCAAAACAGATCTCTAGCGATTGAAAATCAGCTCGTGGGGATTATATTTTAGCCAGAGATAGAGGCTGATAGCACTTAGAATACTTTATGTCTTTGACATGCGTTTGGGGCATGTCAATTACATAACGGCACAAATTGCAGCGTAAATATCTAACTTTGCCTGTAGGACTTACGTTGAAGCTTTTCAGCTAGTTACTTGGCTTCGCTTTCAAATCTTTCTTGGTGAGCAGTATCTATCTGTACAATAGCAGATAACTTTTGTGCGGCGAGCGGTTCCTTCCTTACTCGCTAAATGAGGATGCTAGAGTTACTTTAAAGTCATTGAAAGATGATATCTTAGAGATCGGTTACCCAATTGCTGAGACGAATAAAAAGTTTATTGACAAGAAGGTAATCGTACATTAGATTAAAGTAAGTTAAATTAAATCAAACACCTAACAGCAGAAAAGAGCGAATTATAGTCTTTCAGAACACTACTTATCTATCGAGTATTTAAAGGAGTTTCATTGAATCGAAATATATTTCTTCTTTGGCAGGGACAACTCATCAGTCAGCTTGGAATGCAGGCATATACAATAGCGATGATGTTTTGGCTTATGGAAAATGCAAAATCATCGATTTTGATGAGCACCATGATGATACTTTCTATTTTACCAAGTTCTCTCTTAGGTCCATTAGCAGGTGTTTTTGCAGATATTTATTCAAAGAAAAAAATAATCATACTTACTGACTTTCTACGAGGACTATCAGTATTTGCTTTATTTATTTTAATTTTCTGGGAGTTCAACAATAATTTGATCATTCTAGCTTTTGGGTTCGTTTCTATAATTTTAGGTATTTCTAGAGCATTTTTTCAGCCAACAGTTGATTCTTTGATACCTGAACTGGTAAGCCAAGAAAAGTTATCTAAAACTGTTGCTGCTTTCCAATCTAGTGCTCAATTTTCAAATATCATTGGTCAATTGCTTGGTGGTATATTATATAGACTCTTTGGTGCCCCATTGCTTTTTCTATTTGATTCAATTTCCTATATTTTCTCAGCCATCAGCCAAGCTTTCATAAAAACAACTGATAAAGAAAAAAGAATTTCTAAAGATATAAAATCAACGTTTAGTGAATATAAAGAGAACTTAGTCATAGGGTTAAAGTATGTAAAGAGCAACAAAGGCATGTTTCCATCGATGTTATTTGCATCTTCTGTAAACTTATTTTTAGCTCCTATAATGCTATTTTTACCTTTTCATGTTACCGAGCAAATCCAAGAAAAAGCTAACTGGTATGGATTTTTATTAGCGGCAATGGCTCTTGGAAGTATATTAGGTTACTGGGTATCAGCTTCGATTTCTTTAAAAAGTTTAGGCCGAACTTTTAAAATGTTTGTTGGAATGTTATCAATAGCAATAGGGATATACCTATTGAGTCAAAGTAAAATTTCTTTTCACTCTTTATTTTCAATCTGCATTGTAGGGCTGGGATTGGGGCTTTTCAATTTACAGTCGATAACTTTATTTCAAGAAGGCACACCTGATGAATTAAGGGGAAGGGTTATGAGTCTATTGATGGCCGTTTCAAGTGCTTTATTGCCCTTAGGCTTATTATTAAGTGGTTTTTTGGGGACATTAATAAATAACGATACGGCCTTAATATTCATGTTTTCTTCAGTATCAATTCTAGTAATCACAATTTTAAGCTTTTTGAATTTAAATATTCGGGAGTTTATTGGTAACGAAATCAATAGAAAGTCAGAGATTTGTAATTAACCTTATTTGCCAGCTGAAGTTAACTTGCGTAACTTCATCAGGCAAAAGACATAAAAGGGTGAACAATAGTCAATTGCTATTTGCTATTTTCCTGCGACTTAGACATGATGTCGTTGTACATCTGTAATATGCCTTTGGCTAATTTACCGTATTCTGGATGACGCTTAACCACATCCATCACTTGATGCGCATCGTCAAAAACTTGCTGTAAAAAGGCTGTATCGTACTCATCTAACACGCCACCAGCGTCGACTTTCGCTTGCAACTTTTTTACTTTTGCTAAGCGCTCTGTTTCAAAACGCTTTAATATCACGGCAATAACACCTTTATCTTTTTGTTGAAGATCCACAGTACACCTGCCATTTATCGAGAATCCATACTAAGTGAATTAAATATTAGACTAATTTAGTGTTAATTGGCATTTAAAACGGAACCACGGATTGAATTGTAATCCGATCCACAATAACAGAATAAACCTTCAAGCATCCATTATTGTAGCGTCAAATTGATGGCTCGCTTTAATGACAACTCTTGGTCTAAATAGGCTCAATTTAAAACGCAATGCAACGGAATAGGTTGTTATCACCTTAATCATTTGATGAATTCGGCTCGGCTTGGGATCAAATGCACGTATATTAGATATTGTTAATGGGTAGAGAGTGACACACAAGCGACATTAAAGTCACTTTGAAACTGGAGGAAGTCCATTCAAAAGCGTTATGCTATGACGACTTTATTTTTCTAACTTAGTTAATGACTCCAGGTGCCACAAAACGCTTATACAAAAAGGGCTATGAATGTTATTTCATAACCCTTTTTCTTTTTTGATAACGCCATACCAAATACAAGAAAGGTAAATGGCGAGCCTCTTGGTTTGTTAATGTTTAGACAAAATGAGGCAGATATATTCTCTATCTTTAGATTAAAACGATGAAGTATCGGTAAATAAACCCACTTTCAAATCGGTGGCAGTGTAAATAACTTTACCATCGACCGAAACCGTACCATCGCCAATGCCCATAAATAGTTTACGCTTAATAACGCGTTTTAAGTCTATTTTGTAGGTAACTTTTTTATTCGTTGGTAAAATTTGACCAGTGAATTTTACTTCACCTACACCTAGTGCTCGGCCTTTGCCTGGGCCACCTGACCATGCTAAATAAAAACCAACTAATTGCCACATTGCATCTAAGCCTAAACAACCAGGCATAACTGGGTCGCCTTTAAAGTGACAATCGAAAAACCAAAGATCAGGATTGATGTCTAATTCGGCAATGATCTCGCCTTTACCATATTGACCACCGTCTTCGGTGATTTTAAGGATGCGATCCATCATCAACATGTTGTCAGATGGAAGTTTAGAGTTACCAGGGCCGAATAATTCACCCGTGCCTGCTTTAATCAAGCCTTCTTTATCGTAAGAATTTTGTGGTTCCATAGGAGTCCAAGTTTCATAGTTTGTATCAATTTCTGCCGCATCTGCTGGGCTTATAGTATTGTGTTGATCCATATTTGCTCTAATTTTTTCTGATGAAAGGGCGATAATTGTTGTTCTTTCAGTGAACACTTGTAGCTTGAACTTTAGCGTACACGCGTACGCCAGACAACAACTTTTTTTATTAATTGCAATTTTTTTAGTTATGCGTAACCATAAGAATACATTGCAACAAGTAGAGAGTATTATGCCAAATAAAAAGCCTAAAACAGCTCTGACCAATGCTGAAAAACAGAAAAGGTATCGAGAGCGTCAAAAAAACGTTGGAAAAAAAGAAGTTAGAGGTTACCTTTCAGCAGAAGCTATGGAGTGCTATGAGAACATCAGCGCGCAAACAGGTTGGACCGACAGCACAATTTTGTCTAATGCTATGCGGATCACTTATGCCGCCTATAAAAATGGCCAAATTGGGTTGTTGAACAACTGGCTTACAGAAAATAAGCTGTAAACAAGTGTTCGCTAAAACTTGGGCATTATAATCGCGTTAAATAAACATTTTAATCATGACCTAAGATGTTGGATTACGCTACAATGCTGCTTGTAAAAGCAATTTCATATTAAGGTGATAAGGAAGAGAAAAGTGATCAAAGTATTATTGGTAGATGATCATGACTTGGTTCGTACTGGCATTAAACGATTATTAGAAGATGCAAAAGGTATAGAGGTGGTGAGTGAGGCATCTACAGGTGAAGAAGCTGTTCAGTATTGTCGTCAACATACACCCGATGTGGTTCTTATGGATCTTAATATGCCCGGCATTGGTGGTATGGAAGCAACCAAAAAGATTTTACGCTATTCACCGGACGTTAAAGTGTTGTTTTTAACCGTTCAAGTTGAAGAACCCATTCCGACCAAAGTGATGCAAATTGGCGCGTCAGGGTTCTTAACCAAAGCAGCTGGGCCTGAAGAAATGATCCACGCAATCAAAGCGGTAAAATCCGGTCAGCGCTATTTAACCTCTGAAATTGCTCAAAAAATGGCGCTTAGTCAATTTCAAGACAGTGATACTAACCCATTTAGCACGCTTTCGGAACGAGAGTTGCAAATCATGATGATGATCACCCGAGGTGAAAAAGTCATTACGATTTCCGAACAGTTGAATTTAAGCAGTAAAACGATAAACAGCTATCGTTATCGGATGTTTGAAAAACTGTCTGTATCTAATGATGTCGAACTGACTCACATTGCGATTCGGTATGGTATGTTAGATTCGAAAGGATTTTAAAGTGGATGACAGACCAAGCTATTAATCCATCCGAACAAGCCTTCGAATATAAGGCTTTTTTAGCCAGTGTTAGTGAGCAAAGCGGTGTATACCGTATGTACGATGTAAATCAACAGGTGATTTATGTTGGCAAAGCTAAAAACCTAAAAAAACGTCTCGCCAGTTATTTTCGCAAAGACCTTGGTAGTGTGAAAACCCGAGCCTTGGTCAGACAAATTCACGCGATTGATGTGACTTTAACCCACACTGAGGGTGAAGCATTAATCCTTGAAAATAATTATATTAAGAAATATCAACCCAAATACAATGTCTTATTAAGAGATGATAAATCCTACCCTTATTTATTAATTACCGATCATAAACATCCTCGGCTAACCTCGCATCGAGGTGGAAAACGCATAAAAGGTGAATATTTTGGTCCGTTTCCAACGATTGGCTCGGTTTGGGAAAGTCTGCGCTTAATGCAAAAATTGTTTCCAATAAGGCAATGTGAAGACAGTTATTATCGCGCTCGCTCACGCCCATGTTTGCAGTATCAATTAAAACGTTGCTCGGCCCCTTGTGTTGATAAAATTAGTCAAGATGAGTACAAGCAACAAGTTGATTTGGCGAGAATGTTTTTAAAAGGGAAAAACGATCAAGTGATAAACGTCTTGGTCGGTAAAATGGAACAAGCCAGTATCAAGCTTGAGTTTGAACAAGCGGCCCATTTTCGCGACCAAATAGCAACCTTGCGCAAAGTTCAGCAACAGCAATTTGTGACTGGGATGGCATCAGAGTTAGATGTTGTTGGATATTTCCGCTTTAAAAACCAAGCTTGCATGCATTTGCTGTTTATTCGCGATCATAAAATATTGGGCAGTAAAAGCTATTTTCCAACCATTCCCAATGATACCTCTGATGAAGAAATTATTAGTGCTTTCATAGCGCAACATTATTTAGGTGAGGGCGTTGATCAGGGTAATATAGCCAAAGAAATTATTTTACCCATGGACATATCAGCAAAAAATGAATTGGCTTCGCTATTAAGTCAACAGGTTGGAAGAGAAGTAAAACTTGCGGTAAAGGTAAGAACGGAACGGGCAAAATATCTTAACCTTGCCAACACCAATGCTCAGAATGCTCTGCAAGTTAAAAATAGCCATAAGCAGTCGATGCAAGCAAGATTTAATGAGCTTAATCAAGTCTTTGATCTAGGCAAACCGATTGAACGAATTGAGTGTTTTGATATCAGTCATACCATGGGCCAACAAACCATTGCATCTAATGTGGTGTTTAATACCGAAGGCCCGTTAAAAAGTGACTATAGACGCTATAATGTTGTCGGTATTACCCCAGGTGATGACTACGCTGCCATGTCTTTTGCCTTAAATAAACGTTATGGCAAAATGAAAGACTTAGACAAACTGCCTGATATAGTGTTTATCGATGGGGGGAAAGGGCAGTTAGCACGAGCTGAAAGTTTCTTTAATGATCTTAATATTGAGAAAACCCCATTATTAATTGGTGTGGCAAAAGGTGAATCACGCAAACCCGGGTTAGAAACCTTGATTATGGCGGGCAGTCACCAATTAATTTCGTTACCAGCTACATCACCCGCATTGCATTTAGTGCAACATATTCGTGACGAGTCACATCGGTTTGCCATTGCGGGGCACCGAGCTAAACGGGGTAAACAGGCAAAAAAATCGAGTTTGGAAGAGATCCCAGGCATTGGCGCGAAAAAGCGTCAGGCATTGCTAAAATATCTTGGCGGCTTGCAAGAAGTAAAGAAAGCCAGTGAAGATGAATTAACTAAGGTGCCGGGGATCAGTAAAGCATTAGCAAAAAATATTTATCAATCCTTGCATGAAAATAACTAAACATCATGTACAATGTCGTAAAAATAAAAAACAGTTTTGACTTATGTGGACTTTACCAAATCAAATAACGCTATTTCGTATTATATTAATTCCAGTTTTTGTACTGGTGTATTACTTTCATGACTTAATGCCCGAGGATTATTCTAAGAACTGGGCAAATTTTGCTGCCTTTGTGATTTTTTGGTTTGCTTCTATCAGTGATGCCTTAGACGGTTATCTTGCCCGCAAATTACAACAATCCAGTGCCTTTGGTGCCTTTATCGACCCCATAGCCGACAAACTCATGGTAACGATTGCATTAGTGCTGATTGTTATTGAATACCAAAGCCTTTGGGTTACCATTCCTGCTCTTATTATGATTGCGCGTGAAATTGTGATAACGGCATTACGCGAATTTATGGCCGATTTAGGTAAACGCAATAATGTTGCCGTATCCGATTTAGGTAAATGGAAAACAGCCGCACAAATGTTGGCTATAATGGGGTTAATATGGAACCCTACCTATGACGTACCTCTGGTTCTTTTTGATTTACCGGGCTTTATTTTGATTTATTTAGCTTGGGCGTTTTATTTTGTTGCAACATTATTTGCTTTTGTTTCTATGTTTCAATATTTAAAAGCATCATGGCCTGAATTATCGGGCGAAAAATAAGCATAATAATCGTGACTTTAGCTAAAATTTCGGCAAGTTAGCTGTATTTTGAGCAGTCAGTAAAAAAATGAAATTAAAGTGTTGACTCATCAATAGAACGATGTAGAATGCACATCCGTTGACAGGACGTCAGCAATTGAAAGCGGCTGTAGCTCAGTTGGTAGAGCATCACGTTGCCAACGTGAATGTCACGAGTTCGAGTCTCGTTAGCCGCTCCAATTTAACTAGGGAAGTACATCACCAGCTTGTTGATGAAATCGGCGGGTTGGCAGAGTGGCTATGCAGCGGATTGCAAATCCGTGGACCTCGGTTCGACTCCGGGACCCGCCTCCATTCTGCCCGGGTGGTGGAATTGGTAGACACAAGGGATTTAAAATCCCTCGTCTTAACGGACGTGCCGGTTCAAGTCCGGCCCCGGGTACCATTTCATCAAACAAAACTGTTGGTGTATAATTTGAAATATGCGGCTGTAGCTCAGTTGGTAGAGCATCACGTTGCCAACGTGAATGTCACGAGTTCGAGTCTCGTTAGCCGCTCCAATTTCAAATAAAATATAGATTATATAAAGCGGCTGTAGCTCAGTTGGTAGAGCATCACGTTGCCAACGTGAATGTCACGAGTTCGAGTCTCGTTAGCCGCTCCAATCTACTTTTTTACTACTTGATTATTGAAAGATGTCAGGGCAAAAGGCCGAAAGGTATCATGCCCGGGTGGTGGAATTGGTAGACACAAGGGATTTAAAATCCCTCGTCTTAACGGACGTGCCGGTTCAAGTCCGGCCCCGGGTACCATTTCAATATCAATAGTAACTCTGCGATGCGGCTGTAGCTCAGTTGGTAGAGCATCACGTTGCCAACGTGAATGTCACGAGTTCGAGTCTCGTTAGCCGCTCCAATTTCGTTTATGTATTCATAAACAAGTAGGGTACCAATCCTTACTATAAAAAGACTAACCCTGCGCCCGGGTGGTGGAATTGGTAGACACAAGGGATTTAAAATCCCTCGTCTTAACGGACGTGCCGGTTCAAGTCCGGCCCCGGGTACCATTCTTTAAAGAAAAACTGCAGAGAATGGAAAGGGATGTAATTAAGCGGCTGTAGCTCAGTTGGTAGAGCATCACGTTGCCAACGTGAATGTCACGAGTTCGAGTCTCGTTAGCCGCTCCAAATTTCGTATGGTAAATATCTGGCGGGTTGGCAGAGTGGCTATGCAGCGGATTGCAAATCCGTGGACCTCGGTTCGACTCCGGGACCCGCCTCCATTATTTATTGTACAACAATGCGGCTGTAGCTCAGTTGGTAGAGCATCACGTTGCCAACGTGAATGTCACGAGTTCGAGTCTCGTTAGCCGCTCCAATTTCGTTTATGTATTCATAAACAAGTAGGGTACCAATCCTTACTATAAAAAGACTAACCCTGCGCCCGGGTGGTGGAATTGGTAGACACAAGGGATTTAAAATCCCTCGTCTTAACGGACGTGCCGGTTCAAGTCCGGCCCCGGGTACCATTCTTTAAAGAAAATCTGCATCGAATGTAAAGGGACATAATTAAGCGGCTGTAGCTCAGTTGGTAGAGCATCACGTTGCCAACGTGAATGTCACGAGTTCGAGTCTCGTTAGCCGCTCCAATTTCTTCTTACGATATTCATAATCCCATCTTAATCTATTCCATAAATATTATCTTAAAGATAAAATATCTCATTGATTGTTTTTGATAAAATTTAATAATCAACTAATATCATAGCCAAGTTTATTTAATCTAAAGCGTGCTTAGCATTACCATAAGCGAGCTTCGAGGCTTTATGAATATTATTCGTAATGTAATGGCGATAATTGTTGGAATTATTGTTGGTGGCTTCGTTAATATATCGATTGTCAGTTTCGGTCCTAGCATGATCCCTGCGCCAGCAGGTGTTGACGTCACTAATATGAAGTCAATTGCCCAATCCATTCATTTATTTGAACCTAAACATTTTCTCTTTCCATTTATTGGCCATGCTGTCGGTACCTTTGTTGGTGCTTTGTGTGCCTTTTTAATTGCGGCCAGTTACCCTGTTTATATGGCCATTGTCGTTGGTTGCGTCTTTTTAGCGGGTGGAATAACTTCAGCATTTATGATCCCTGCACCACTGTGGTTTGTGATTGTTGATATTGTTTTTGCTTATCTACCTATGGCATTAGTTGCTGCGTTATTAATCAAAAAGATAATAACAAACCGTTATTAGCAAAACATCGATAAACATCCCGATACTTTTAATGAATATATGTTAGCAATGCACTTTATAACCAAAACTTTAAAAATACTCTGTATCACATTGATAATATTACTTATTGGTCTTGTCGGCTTTATTGGTTGGAACTTATATCCTCATCAGAATTTACAAAACCTGCCGGATGAATTAATTTCATTAAACTCTGAGCTGGGATTAAAACTGCTTGAACAGGCCGACTTTAAACAAGATTATGCCTTAATAGATAATCATTTTATTGCCCAAAGCACGGTGAGTTATTGTGGTGTTGCATCTGGTGCTATGGTGCTAAACGCTCTTGGTGAAAAAACAGACCAAATTAATTTTTTTAATGCGAACACCAATAATATCAAATCAAGGTGGCAAGTGACCTTCACTGGAATGTCGTTATCTGACTTAACGGGTTTTTTATTGGCTTATGGTAAACCCGTTAAAACATATTATGCCAGTGATTCATCGCTAGACTTATTTAGGCAGGTATTAAGGGATAATCTTCAAAACGAGCATGATTTTATCTTAGTTAACTATCAGCGAGAAGCTCTTGGGCAAGGCAGAGTTGGTCATATATCACCTATTGTGGCATTTCATCAACAAAACGATCTGGTACTGATTATGGATACAGCAGCCCATAAATACCCGCCAACGTGGGTGCCTGTTTCTTTATTATTTAACGCCATGCTAGAACAAGACAACAGTGTGGGGAAATCGCGCGGTTATATAGAGGTTTCGGCCAACTAAACAAATTTTGAAAAAAGCACCTCCCGATTGAGGTGCTAAAAGCTTTGATTGGGCTTCGATTGAAGCTTGACTAAGGCTTGATCAAGGTTTGGTTAATTGATCAACCTGAACTTTTAATTGCGCTAGAAAGTCATCGTTGGTAATGGTTTGGGTTTGTTGATCGAAGTTATCAAAAAAGTTTGGTAGCGATAAGCTTCCCTTAACCTTGGCGGCAAAGTAGGGGGCTGAAGTGACCGCGCTGGCTAATACATTTTGAGCGCCGCCCGGCCCTGGGCTAGTAGCCAACATTAATACCGGTTTATCTTGGTATACATTACGATCAATTCTTGACGTCCAATCAAATAAATTTTTAAAGGCTGCGGTGTACGAGCCATTGTGTTCAGCAAAAGAGATGATAATGGCATCGGCTTGACCTATTTTAGCGAAAAAGTTTTTGGCTAACTCGGGCTGCCCTAATTCATCTTCTCTTTCGTGACTAAACAGAGGTAGCTCATAGTCGTGGATATTAAGGGTTTCAATTTCTGCATTATTAACCAGAGATGCGGCAAATAAGGCTAATTGGGCATTAATGGAATTTGGATTATTGCTAGCAGCAAAAGCTAATACTTTCATTTATGATTCTCTCTTAATGTTTATTCTTTTATTAACCAGCACTATACCTGAAGTGGTAATGCCGATACATGTTGAATTTAATTTTTTATTTTAAATGTCTTTGATTAAGGTTTTTATCAGTAATATCTATTAACTGATGATAAACGCGATCTAAGACAAAAAAGTTCACCATAAATCTTACTTTAAGCTAAGAACCTTGCTCGAAGAAACGATATATGGCTTGAGTGATTTAGCCAAACAGGGTAACGTTTACATTTATAATAAAAATCAATTTATTCAATCACATTGAGGTAAATCCTAGCATGAACGACTTGGTTATTCGCGACGCAGTGGTAACAGACGCGGCCACCATCTTACACTTTGTTCGAGAATTAGCGATATTTGAAAAAGCTGAACATGAGGTTCAGGCAACTGAAGACAGTATACAGGCATCCATTTTTAGTGCCGATTCGGTAACCAAAGCTCTGATCTGCGAAAAAGCCGGGGTCGCGGTGGGGTTTGCCGTTTATTTCTTTAATTATTCAACATGGTTAAGTCAAAACGGGCTATTTTTGGAAGACTTATACGTGAGCCCTGAGCATCGAGGGGGCGGGGCTGGTAAGGCATTATTGAAACATCTTGCTAAAATTGCTGTAGAGAAACAATGCGGACGTTTTGAATGGAATGTATTAGATTGGAACCAACCCGCTATCGACTTTTATCAATCATTAGGGGCGAAACCTTTAAATGAATGGGTAGGTTATCGATTGACTGGGGACTCATTGATGCAATTGGCAAACAGCTAGTTGCCTAACGAAACCAATAATTTGCGCCATAATCTAATAGAGCAAAACACATTGGGGATATTTATGCATATTAACAGAAACATTTTGGCCATTGCTATGGTCTTATTATTAGTAGGATGCCAATCGGCATATTATTCTGCGATGGAAAAAGTCGGGGTTCATAAACGTGATATTATGCTTGATAGGGTCGAGGCCGCTCAAGAGTCACAAGTTGAAGCTCAACAACAGTTTACTTCTGCCCTTGACCAACTTAGCCAACTGATCAAATTTGAGGGTGGCGATTTACAAGCGCAATACGACGCGACTAATGAGCAATACGAAGCAAGTAAAGCCGCAGCAGATGATGTAACCGAACGTATTGACGCCATAGAAGACGTTGCTGGTGCGTTGTTTGAAGAATGGCAAACGGAAATTAATGAGTACAGTAGCGCCTCATTAAAACGAAAAAGCCAAAGCAAATTGGTTAATACAAATCGTCAGTATAATACCCTGATTAAGTCAATGAGAAAGGCATCAAGTCGAATGGAGCCAGTGCTAACGGCATTAAAAGACAATACACTTTATTTAAAGCATAACCTCAACGCGCGAGCGATTGGTGCTTTACAAGGTGAATACGAGTCGATAAAGGCCGATGTCGAAGTGTTAATAAATGACATGAATAAATCGATAGCAGAATCACAACAGTTTATCGATATGCTACAACCCGAAAGCTAAAATACCTACGATAGGATGTAATCGTAATTTATCTTAAAACATATTTATGAGAAGTAATATGCTAAACAATATATTAAAGACCGTCGCTTTATTCGTATTCGTCACTGGTTGTTCAACAACCTATAACCCTGAGGTGGATTTTAATCCAGAGTATAATTTTAATGCGGTTCAAAGCTATCATATTTTGGCCACATCAAAAACTGATCCGACAACAGACAATTTAAACAAACACGTTAGCGACTTGGATCATCAACGGCTAGTAAAAGCCATAGACCATGCTCTCGAACGCAAGTCTATGGTTGGTGTCGATAAAAAAGAAGAAGCAGATGTTTGGGTTAAGTATTTAATTACTAGTAAAGATAAAACACAGGTTCGTACTTATAATACTGGTTTTTATAACTGCTGGCATTGTCGTGGCACGTTTGGTTTTCACACCACAGATATTGATGTTCGCAATTATGTCGAAGGGACCGTGATCATTGACTTTATCGATCCAAAGTCTAATCGTTCAATTTGGCGTGCAGTGGAGTCAAAACCGGTTAAAAAGAATATCTCGGTTAATGAAAAACAAGCCAAAATTCAATTGATGGTAGATGCCATGTTGGCATCATTTAAATCACCAACACCATACGTGCAATAGTATTTATCTGGTATTAGTTGGGCACCAGTATCAACTTAAAAAGTCATAAAAAAACCTCGCATTTAGCGAGGTTTTTTTTCAGCATATGCTGAAAGCAGTCATTATTATCTGGCGCGGAAAATAATGCGACCTTTTGATAAGTCATAAGGTGTTAATTCAACAGTGACTTTATCACCTGTTAAAATACGGATGTAGTTTTTACGCATTTTGCCGGAGATGTGTGCTGTTACAACGTGCCCATTTTCTAATTCAACACGGAACATAGTATTAGGTAATGTATCTAATACTGTACCTTGCATTTCAATATTTTCTTCTTTCGCCATTGGGCGTTAAACCTCTAATAAAGACTAATTTAAAATTCTGCGCAGATAATGCCGAAATCCAAGCGATTTGTAAAGGAAATTATCAACTCTAAACCCAAAAGTGGAAAGTTTTTTATCAACATACACTCTGTCGCGTCTAAAAATTGCTTTGTTGGGTTATTTATGAAATTCGACCCATTGCTCGTTTTGTAAGCGCTGATGTGGGTAAAATGCTTTTTTGTAGTTCATTTTCGCACAGTCATCAATTTGATAGCCTAAATAAACAAATTCTTTGCCCAGTTGTTCGGCTAATTCTAATTGCATTAAAATAGCAAATTTTCCTAAGGATAACCTATGATAGTCTGGGTCGTAGAAAGTATATAAGGCGGACAATGCATCGGGTAAATGATCGCAAACAGCCACCGCAATCAGTTTACTTTGATCATAAATTTCGATAAAAAACTGGCTTAACTTAGTACTGAAAAGAAAACCTTGATATTGCTCTTTCGTCGCTGGATACATACTGCCATCTTGATGAATGGTATTAATGTATTTTTCATACAAGGGGTAATAGGCGGTTCCAGATATGGTTGCTACCTTAATGGTTAGGTGACGATTACTATTTAACAAACGCTTTTGACTTCGACTAGGCTTAAAGCGTTTAACTGGAACGCGCAACGATTCACAGGCTTTACAGGCTATGCAGTGAGGGCGATAAACTTGATCGCCGCTGCGCCGAAAACCGGCCATAAGTAGCCGTTGATAATTTTCGTTATTTAAATCACTTTCATTGGTGACCACAATCAATCTTTCTTGTTGATTGGGCAAATAATTGCAATCAAAGTTTTTGGTTAAACCAAATTGAAAATATTTATTTTCAGCCATAGTTTAGTTGTAACTCTTTTGGACACCAAAAGTCATCATCTATCGCCTGCTGCACGAGTTTGTTTAAGTGTTTTAAATAGTCTGCGCGCGAAATTTCAATGGCGCCCATCGATTGTAAAAAAGGATTTTGCAACTGACAATCAATTAATTCGATGTTTATGGTTTGTAAATGTTGGCAAAGAGCCAATAACGCGATTTTAGACGCATTAGGTTTTCGATAAAACATCGACTCACCACTAAAAGCACCGTTTATAGCAACGCCATATAAACCACCGACTAAGTGACCTTGCTCCCACACTTCGATGGAATGCGCAATCCCTAACTTATGCAACTCTAGATACGCGTTTAACATTTCAGGCAATATCCAGGTATCATCGTTCCGAAATGGCGCATCAGAGCAATTATTAATGACCTGTTCAAATGCTTGATTAATGGTAATGTGATATGGCGATTTTTTAACAAACTTTTTTAGGGTTTTGTTTACCCTTATTTGTTGGCAATAGATTATTGCTCTAGGATCTGGGCTCCACCATAAAATGGGATCGTGATCGCTGTACCAAGGGAAAATACCCTGGCGGTAAGCGCGAATTAAACGGGCAGAAGACAAATCGCCCCCTATGGCAAGTAAGCCATTGGGTTCTTGCAGGGCATGTTCGGGATGTGGAAAAGCCAGATCCTTGTCGTTTAATGAATAAAGGATCTGACTCATAACATGCTCAATAAAGGTTTATTGTGCGTCTAGGTAACGCTCAGCATCTAAGGCGGCCATACAACCTGAGCCAGCAGATGTGATCGCTTGACGATAAATATGGTCAGCAACATCGCCAGCGGCAAAAATACCTTCTTTGCTGGTTTGTGTTGCATTACCATGAGTACCGCTTTGAATGGTTAAGTAACCATCTTTCATATCAAGTTGGCCGGCAAAAATATCGGTATTAGGTTTATGCCCAATGGCAATGAAACAACCCGCAACATCAATTTCTTCGGTCGCATCTGACTTAGTGTCTTTTAATCGTAAACCAGTCACGCCCATGTCGTCACCAAGGACTTCGTCTAATGTGCGGTCAAGGTGTAAAATGATATTGCCATTTTCTACCTTGTCCATCAGACGTTTGGTTAAGATTTTTTCACTTCTAAAAGTATCACGACGGTGGATAAGGTGAACTTCAGAAGCAATATTCGCTAAGTATAAAGCTTCCTCAACAGCGGTATTACCACCACCAACAACAGCCACTTTCTGATTACGATAAAAGAAACCATCACAGGTTGCACAGGCAGAAATACCTTTACCCATAAACGCAGTTTCTGATTCTAAACCAAGATATTGAGCCGACGCCCCAGTACAAATGATTAACGCATCGCAGGTGTAACTACCGGCACTGCCTTTTAATTTGTATGGCTTTTGCGAGAAGTCTACTTCGTCAATGTGATCAAAGATAATTTCAGTATCAAACTTTTCAGCATGCTTTTGCATACGTTCCATAAGAGCAGGACCGGTTAAGTCATCTGCATCACCTGGCCAGTTTTCGACGTCGGTGGTTGTGGTTAATTGACCACCTTGTTGCATACCTGTGATCATCACAGGTTTTAAGTTTGCTCGAGCAGCATAAACCGCAGCAGTATAACCGGCAGGGCCAGAGCCTAAAATCAAAAGAGGGCAATGTCTTGCATCACTCATGTACAACTCCAAGAGAATAAAAAATGTTAATGCTTAGTTGATTGGGATTCTAAGCAAATAATACAAGGGTAACAATAAAAAAAAAGCGCAGTAACAATACTGCGCTTTTAAATTTAAAGATCAATTTTATGAAAGTGCAACTTTTGGTTCAACAAATTCAAAGCCTAAGCTTTGTGCAACGCTTTCACAAGTTACTTTACCGTCAATAACGTTTAAGCCGTTTAAGAAGTGCTCATCTGTTAATAAAGCTTCTTTGTAACCTTTGTTTGCCAATTTAATGATGTATGGCAAGGTTGCGTTGTTAAGCGCAAAAGTAGAAGTACGAGGTACCGCGCCTGGCATATTAGCAACACAGTAGTGGACAACGTCATCGACAATGTAAGTAGGCTCTGCGTGTGTTGTCGCTTTCGACGTTTCAATACAACCACCTTGGTCAATCGCAACATCCACAATTGCTGAGCCAGGTTTCATGTTCTTGATGTGTTCTGCTGTAACCAATTTAGGGGCAGCTGCACCTGGAATTAATACACCACCAATAACCAGATCAGCTTCTAACACGTGTTTTTCTAATGCATCAGCGGTTGAGTAAATAGCTTTTACTTTGTTACCAAACTGGGCATCAAGACGACGTAAAACATTGATGTTTCTGTCTAAGACAACAACTTCAGCGCCCATACCAACAGCCATTTGAGCAGCATTGTTACCAACCATGCCACCACCAATAACAACAACTTTAGCCGGTTCAACACCTGGAACACCGCCTAAAAGCATGCCGCGACCTAGGTTTGATTTTTCTAATGCCTGAGCACCTGCTTGAATTGACATTCGACCAGCAACTTCTGACATTGGCGCAAGCAGAGGTAATCCACCGTTTACATCGGTTACGGTTTCGTAGGCGATACATACGGCTTTAGACTTAATTAAATCTTCGGTTTGTGCAAGATCAGGAGCTAAGTGTAGGTAAGTGAATAAGATTTGACCTTCGCGTAACATTGCTCGTTCAACAGCTTGTGGTTCTTTAACCTTAACAATCATCTCTGCACGGGCGAATACTTCGGCTGCAGTGTCTAAAATTTCAGCGCCGGCATTAATGTAATCTTCGTCAGTAAAACCAATGCCAATACCAGCGTTATGCTCTACAAAAACAGAATGACCATGTGCAATAAGTTCACGTACGCTTGCTGGCACCATGCCAACGCGGTATTCGTGATTTTTTATTTCTTTTGGTACACCAATAATCATAATTTTTCTCTCTGAAAGTACGTGTGTAAAATTATCGGCAAGTATATCTCCTATTTGAAAGGATATAGTGTTGTATTTTGGGGTTAAATAGATAAAAATATCGGTTAATTTAGAATTTTTAGAATAATATTTGGTAGTGCGTGAATAATTATCAACTGGATAGAATCGACCGCAACATTCTGTTTGAATTACAGCAAAATGGACGGTTGTCTAATGTCGAACTTTCTAAGCGGGTCGGTTTAAGCCCAACGCCTTGTTTAGAAAGGGTAAGACGCCTAGAAAAAAACAACATCATTTGTGGTTATAGTGCAAATTTAAACCCTCAGTACTTAGGGGCTTCATTACTGGTGTTTGTCGAAATAACGTTAAGCCGAACATCACCAGATGTATTTGAAGAATTCTCTAAAGCCGTTCAAAAAGTGGATGTGATCCAAGAGTGCCATTTGGTATCGGGTAAATTCGACTTCTTATTAAAGACCCGGGTATCGGATATGCAAGCCTATCGTAATCTTTTAGGCGATACCTTACTGACATTGCCCTTTGTCAGTGAATCGCGCACTTATGTGGTGATGGAAGAGGTGAAAGCAGGTAATAAATTACCCATAAAGTAACCAAGCATAAAAATGGTCGGATACAACTATGTTATCCTACCCTAAATTCTGCTAATTTAAGAAAGATACAATAAAAATGAATACGCGGAACAATACTTTGTCTGATTCAGAATCTACAAAACTTACCGGAACTCAGCGTTTACTTGAGACTGGGTTAATATTTACCAGTATTTTTTCCATCTATTTGGTGGTTTGTTTACTGAGCTTCGATCAAGCCGATCCTGGATGGTCGCAAACGGCGTATCATGCCGACATTAAAAATGCAGGGGGTGTCTGGGGCGCTTACATGTCCGACATTCTGTTTTTTACGTTTGGTAAAATAGCCTTTACCTTCCCATTTGTACTGGCGCTTCTTGGTTGGGTGTTGTTTCAACGTGTCCATCTTTTATTCCAAATAGATTTCTTTACCCTCGGTCTTAAATTATTAGGGGGACTGTTTTTCTATATTGGTATCACCGCTATTTTCAGTATGAACTTTAGCGATATATACGGGTTTTCTGCTGGTGGGGTGGTAGGGGACTACGTATACATTAGCTTATTGCCGTTTTTAAATTACATTGGCTCAAGCCTTCTATTTTTAGTGCTAACTTGCTCAGGATTTGTTCTTGTCACTGGTTGGTCAGTGTTTATGATCATTGACTACATTGGAGAAAAGGCCATTGCAGTAGCTTTTGCTTTATACCATCTAGGTCTGAGCCTTAAAGACAAGTTTGCATCAGCCCCTGAAAAAGTGGGTACTGTTACGGCAAAAGATCCAACCCTTGCGAACTCCACAGATAGCGAGCAACAAGTCGACTCGCCTTTGGTTACCTCAGCTGGTAAAGAAAATGAGTTAATTACAGAGACTGAACTTGAGATAGAAGACAGTGCTCAAAGCCTATTTTCAGCTGACAGTATGGATTCTGCCAACATGGATACTATCGAAGCAAACACCTTTAATGAGGTGATAGATGAGGATTCGAGTATAGTGCAGGCGCCATCATTGGATGATGATTTTGTCGATATAGACGATTTAATGGATGAATCTGCGGTATTTAACATCGATGAAGAGTTTTCCGAGGGCGAATTAGACGCTGCCTTTTCAAATGTCGAAAAGCTTGATGTACCAGATGATAAGCCTGTTGCAAGCCAAAGTCAGGGGGCAGCTACTAAGGGTGACACGCCATTTGACAAATACAAGGGCATGCCAACAATTGAGTTACTGGATAAACCACATCGAACTAAAAACCCAATTAGCCCAGATGAGTTAGAACAGGTGTCGCGCTTGGTCGAGGCCAAATTGATGGATTATGGGGTACAAGCCGAAGTTGTTGCTGTGTTACCAGGACCTGTTATTACCCGTTTTGAACTTGATTTAGCCCCAGGGGTTAAAGTCAGCAAAATTACTAATTTATCAAAAGATTTAGCACGTGCTTTATCGGCTGCCAGTGTTCGTGTTGTGGAAGTTATTCCGGGTAAATCGGTTATTGGTCTTGAAATTCCAAATAAATACCGTGAAATGGTGCACTTAAGTGAAGTTATAGAGTGCGACGATTTTGTTAATTCTAAATCGTCACTGGCCATGGTTGTCGGTAAAGACATCGCTGGCGATCCCATTGTGGCCGATTTGGCTAAAATGCCACACCTGCTGGTTGCCGGCACCACGGGCTCTGGTAAATCGGTGGTGGTAAATGTCATGATCATCTCGATGTTGTATAAATCAACTCCTGAAGATGTGCGCTTTATCATGATTGATCCAAAAATGTTGGAACTTTCTATTTATGAGGGTATCCCACATTTATTATCTGAAGTTGTTACCGACATGAAAGATGCGGCTAATGCCCTTCGTTGGTGTGTTGGTGAAATGGAAAGACGTTATAAACTGATGTCAGCCCTAGGGGTTCGAAACCTAAAAGGCTATAACCAAAAAATTAAGCAAGCGATAGAATCCGGTGAGCCTATTACCTGTCCATTATGGAAACCGGGTGACAATATGCTGGACTCAGCCCCAGAACTTGAGAAACTGCCAAGTATTGTGGTGGTGGTTGATGAATTTGCCGACATGATCATGATTGTCGGTAAAAAGGTTGAAGAGCTTATCGCGCGCATTGCACAAAAAGCACGTGCTGCCGGTATTCACCTAATTTTAGCAACTCAGCGCCCATCAGTGGATGTGATCACCGGCCTGATCAAAGCGAATATTCCAACTCGAATGGCGTTAACGGTGTCTTCGCGTGTGGATTCGAGAACCATTTTAGATCAGCAAGGTGCGGAACAATTACTGGGCCATGGTGACATGCTTTACTTACCTCAAGGGACTAGTATTCCGCTAAGGGCACAAGGGGCCTTTGTAGACGACCATGAAGTTCATGCCGTGGTAAATGATTGGAAATCACGCGGCAAACCAAGTTACATTGAGGAAATTTTGTCTGGCGAAACCACCGAAGATAATTTACTACCGGGTGAAGTTTCAGAGTCAGAAGAGCAAGAACTTGATGTGTTATACGATGAGGCATTAGCCCATGTTACCGAAAGTCGCCGAGCGTCCATTTCTGGGGTACAACGTAAGTTTCGAATTGGCTATAACCGAGCAGCCAGATTGATTGAACAAATGGAAGCCTCAGGTGTTGTAAGTCCTCCGGGGCACAATGGTAATCGTGAAGTTTTAGCGCCACCGCCAGTAAAAAATTAATTCGATAGAGAACCTTAGATGTATTTTAAAAAATTATTACCCGTATCCATTATCGCGACTTGTTCTTTTTTTAGTTATGCCGAAGTCGCAACACCTGAGCGAGAGACTCAAGCTGTGGTCATCACTAACGCTGAGCATTTAAAACAGCAGTTAAGACAAAAACTTGATAAAAACAAAGGCTTTAGCTCGATGTTTAAGCAACTTGTTTTGGACAACGATGGCAATGTCTTGCAACAAAGCCAAGGTAAACTTGTGGTAAAACGACCTAATTTAATCTATTGGGAAACCCAGCAACCGGATGAAACTCTTGTTATTAGTGATGGTCATACACTTTGGTTTTATAACCCATTTGTTGAGCAAGTATCAGCGTTTAGTATAAGCAATGCGGTTACCAATACCCCGATTTTATTATTAAGTGATACTTCAAAGAAAACCTGGCAAGATTATCAAGTATCGTTAATTAAAGACAATGAATATGAAATTTTGTCGTTAAACGATGAAGCCCAAGTTAAATCGTTAAAGTTAGTTTTTGCAAACGACACTATTACCGCCTTTACGATTGTTGATGCGACGGGGCAAACGAGTCAGTTTGATTTATCGAACGTGGTGACCTCACCATTACCAAACGACAATGTCTTTACCTTTGAATTGCCTGCAGGCGTGGACTTTGATGACCAACGATAACGGCTCATTTTCTTTTGGTTTTGATGATCAAAACGATGCTCAAAACGAGGGGCAAAACCAGCAATTTGCCCCCTTAGCAGCGCGTATGCGCCCCAAAACAATTGAACAATATATAGGCCAACAACATTTATTGGCGATAGGGAAGCCACTTCGGATAGCGATAGAGCAAGGTCATTGTCACTCTCTTATATTTTGGGGACCGCCGGGTACGGGCAAAACCACATTAGCAGAGATTATTGCCCATTATGCTAATGCAGAAATTGAACGTATTTCTGCGGTTACTTCCGGGGTGAAAGAGATCCGCTCGGCGATTGAAAAAGCTAAAATGAATGCGCAAGCGAAAAACCGCCGCACTATTTTGTTTGTTGATGAGGTGCACAGATTTAACAAGTCACAACAAGATGCTTTTTTGCCGTTCATTGAAGATGGCACCATCACTTTTATTGGTGCGACCACGGAAAATCCAGCCTTTGAACTAAATCAAGCCTTGTTGTCTCGAGCGCGCGTATACTTACTTAAAAGACTGAGCGTTAGCGAGCTTGAAACCGTTTTAAAACAAGCATTAACAGATCCAGAACGCGGGTTTGGTAAGTACAGCGTTCAGCTCGAAGACAAAGCGCAAGAGTCGCTCATAGCATTAGCTAATGGTGATGCCAGACGGTTATTAAATTTACTGGAAAATTGCATTGACTTAGCTGAGAATCGCCAAGATACAATTCATATTTCTTTGGCCACAGTAAATTTAGTTGCCGGCGAAAAACAGGCTTTATATGATAAAGGCGGTGATCACTTTTACGATTTGATCAGTGCTTTTCATAAATCCGTTCGCGGCTCTAACCCCAATGCGGCTTTATATTGGTACAGTCGTATTTTAGAAGGCGGTGGCGATCCGTTATATGTCTGTCGTCGTTTGCTAGCGATTGCCAGTGAAGATGTCGGAAATGCCGATCCTAGAGCCATGCAATTAGGGGTTAATGCGTGGGATATTTACCATCGAGTTGGACCAAGTGAAGGTGAAAGAGCCATAGCACAAGCCGCGGTTTATATGGCATTAGCTCCCAAGTCTAATGCCGTTTATACCGCCTTTAAAGCGGCTCGCGCACTCGCTAAAGATACTGGCCATATGGAGGTGCCTATTCATCTTCGAAATGCAACCTCACAGTTAACAAAAAACATGGGCCATGGCCGAGAATATCGTTATGCTCATGACGAACCAGGCGCTTTTTCCCCCGGTCAAACTTATTTTCCTGAACAACTAGGAGAATTAGACTTATATCATCCGACCGATCGCGGTCTAGAGCGCAAGCTACAAGAAAAAATTGATTATCTCAATAGCTTAAATCAGCAAACAGGAATAGAATTTGATTAATAATGGCCTTATTTACCTATATATTGCCGCTGGAGGAGCTACTGGCGCCTGTTTACGGTTTTATATTGGTCAATTAGTCTTAAATTGGTTCGGAAAGGGATTCCCTTTTGCCACCTTGATCGTTAATATAACGGGTTCTTTGATCATGGGGGCTTTATACGGACTCATTGAATCCGGTGTGTTAGAGATTGTGCCATATCGCACTTTAATTGGTGTTGGCTTTTTGGGCGCATTAACCACCTTTTCAACGTTTTCATTAGATACCTTGTTGTTAATACAACAGGGAGATATTTTAAAAGCCATGTTAAACGTTTTACTAAATGTGGTGCTATGTTTATTAGCAGCGGGTTTAGGAATGTTTTTGTGTAGTAAATAAATAACAAGTGACAAATCATGCTTGATCCAAAATTGCTAAGAGCAGACTTACAAAACACTGCAGACTTATTAGCCCGACGCGGCTTTACTCTTGATACGCAAGCACTTACGGCTTTAGAAGAAGAACGTAAAGAATTGCAAGTTCGCACCCAAGAGTTACAAAACCAACGTAATACTCGCTCTAAATCTATCGGCCAAGCTAAGGCACGTGGTGAAGATATTCAACCATTATTAGCCGAAGTAGGTGAGCTAGGTAGCCAGCTTGATGCGGCTAAAGAAGAGCTAAATGTGATTTTAGCTAAGATTGATGAAATCGCATCTAAAATTCCAAACCTCCCAGATCAATCGGTTCCTGATGGAAAAGATGAAAACGATAACGTAGAAATACGTCGTTGGGGTACTCCTCGTGAATTTGATTTTGACGTAAAAGATCACGTCGACATTGCCACAGCCCTTGATAAAGGTCTTGATTTTGAAGCCGGTGCTAAATTGTCAGGTACTCGTTTTGTTGTGATGCGTGGGCAAATGGCTCGTTTACATCGTGCCATTGGACAATTCATGCTAGACCTGCACACCGAACAACACGGTTATAACGAAGCGAATGTACCATTATTGGTCAATCACGACTCATTGTACGGCACGGGTCAGTTGCCAAAATTTGGTGAAGATTTATTTCACACCGATTTGAGTAACAAGAAATTCTCATTGATCCCAACCGCAGAAGTACCACTTACCAATTTAGTGCGTGATGAAATTGTCGATGAAGCCGAGTTACCAATTAAGTTAACGGCGTTATCGAGCTGTTTTCGTAGTGAGGCAGGCTCGTCTGGTCGTGATATTCGAGGCTTAATTCGTCAGCATCAGTTTGATAAAGTGGAATTGGTGCAATTGGTTAAACCTGAAACCTCATTTGATGCGTTAGAAGAGTTGACCTTGCATGCCGAGAAAGTGCTGCAATTATTAGAACTACCGTACAGAACAGTGAGTCTGTGTACTGGCGATATGGGCTTTAGTGCAACCAAAACCTTCGATATTGAAGTATGGCTTCCTGCGCAAGGCACTTATCGTGAGATTTCTTCTTGTTCAAACATGGGGGATTTCCAAGCACGACGTATGCAAGCGCGTTTTCGTAACGAAAACAATAAGCCAGAATTGCTGCACACCCTAAATGGTTCTGGTTTAGCGGTTGGTCGTACCTTAGTGGCCATTTTAGAAAACTATCAACAAGCAGATGGTAGCGTTAAGGTGCCAACGGTGCTTCAACCATATATGGGTGGATTAACCCAATTAGGTTAATGGCTAAAGCTTTACGAGCATAAAGTTATAACTTAGGGATATTCCTGATATTGAAAAGGATCTGCTCATCAGATCCTTTTTTTATTGCTTATTTTACCACGCCTTACACTGTCCGAATTACCTTTGCTCCCCTTGTTTTAATGGCTAAAAACGGTTTTCATCTTTTCATTTAATTACCGCAGAAAGTGATCTAGGCTTAGGTTGTTAAATCTAAATTGAATACGGAGTGGGTAATGTATAAAGAAATTATTGCGTTTTGGTTTGAGGAACTTGAACCAAAGCAATGGTGGCAAAAAGATGATCAATTAGATCAACTCATTCAATCTCGATTTGCGCAACTGCACACTCAAGCCAAAGCCGGTGAACTTTACACTTGGCGTGAAAATGCTGTGGGCAGCTTAGCTGAAGTGATTATTCTTGATCAGTTTTCCCGGAATATCTATCGCAATAAACCTGAATCGTTTGCCAGTGATCCAATGGCTTTAGCGCTTGCTCAGGTTGCTATAGCGAAAAATTTTGACGCGAAATTATCAGCTGTACAGCGCAGTTTTTTGTATATGCCTTTCATGCACAGCGAGTCTGAAAAAATTCATCAACAAGCGGTCACATTATTTCAATCATTAGGCAATGAAAGCAGTTTGGAGTTCGAATTAAAACACAAAGTCATCATTGATAGGTTTGGTCGTTACCCACACAGAAATCAGATCCTCGCACGTAAATCATCAGCGCAAGAATTAGCATTTCTTGAGCAACCAAATTCAGCTTTTTAATCGCAATTAAACGAGATGATGGAATAGAAAAGAGATGAAAAAGGCATACAACATTGTGCAAATTGTTCGAATTTATGATCAAGAAAAGTTTAATCACTATGTTGATGGTCATATTCCCACGCTTGAAAAGTTTGGCGGTAAATTCTTAGTTAAAGGATGTCAGGGTGAAATTTTAGAGGGTGATTGGGAAAGTAACCTTATGGTCGTGCATGAATTTCCCAGTATCGCACAATTTAAAAAGTGGTATCAGTCAACAGAATATCGTCCTTGGAAAGAGATGCGTCAGTTAGCAGCAAAGGTTAATGTGATTTTGACCGAGGGCGAATAGAACCTTTCCTTTAACCTCACTTATGTTATTGTTGTTTTAAATAGAAAAAGTTGGAAATTTTTTGCTGACAGCATCGTTCTCCAACCCAGGAAAGGCTTTACTCACAAAGGAAAATGCGGTGAAATTTTCAACAATAAAGAATTCGTTTTGGCAATTTTCGTTAATGACTGCATTTGTGGTCTCAATAGTGTTGACCTTAATTATTGTTATTTGGGAGTGGCTTGAAAACCCAGGCGGTATTTTTCATGATCAACAGGGCACAAACTGGCACTTTGTTTACGATACCGCTATCAGTTGGTTTGTTCCAACCTTTATTTATGTTGCGATTATTAGTGCGGTATTATATTTTCTGCTCAAACTTATTCAGTGGTTTATAAAACTCGCCTTTAATAAAACGAAAACAACGATGAAAGAATAAATTAGCCGTTTATATTCATACGAGAGGCTAAATTGTTCTTTCAACCGTAATGTTAATTTATCTCATTTTGCCTTAACGCTGTGACTTTTGGGGAGCAGCGTTTTTACTTGGAAAAAATACTTTACAGGGGCATGTAAAGCGGTTCTGTTATTGTTCATCCTAGCCTTTATATTTGCTGATTAATCGTTGGCCAATATGGTTATCTAAATTTCTTCAATCTGCACGTTAACATTAAAAAATCGATAATTTTTACAAAATCAATGGCATCGGCTTTAATTAAGGGAACGTGATCTATGTTTAATGCTTCGCTTAGCACAGACTAGTTACGTATGTTGTCTCACATTAAGATATGAAACTTTAAGTGTTTTAACATCGTGATGTGCCTCTCAAATCATGTGGTATTGGGTTCTCGATTAATTTAATTACTATTTGGAGTAACAATGAACAACAAGATTATTGGGATTGTACTTATTATTGCGGGGGTAGCCTTAGCTTTATGGGGCTACAACATTTATGACTCTCCGAGTTCACAACTTTCAGAAGCAATCAGTGGCGAGGTTCCTATAGAAGCCTGGCTCGGTATGGTTGGTGGTATTATTGCCGTCTTAATTGGGATCACAAGGTTAAAGTGATGTTCAAAAGTTCAACTGATTTTTAATCAGTTAATAGGTGCTGAACGTGCAAGTCCTAATAAAATGCCTGTTTTTGACTTGCACCGCAACACGTTATACACCTAAAGCTTTGGCTTTAATAACGAGAGATTCAACGTAATATGACGCCTTTTAAATTGAAAACAACAACATATTCAGTCTTATTTTTATCCATTTTTATTGGTTTTTGTAATACCGCTTGTGCAGGAAAAACCAAACATCTTTCAGCAGAAGAGTCAGATCCTAAAGTTTTAGGTTGGATGGTTGGTAATCCACCACCACCTGATAAGCTTATAAGTCAACCTCAATCGAACTATTTTAGTTTTCCAAAACTACGTTGGACAGTCTGTCATATAAGAGAGTTTTTACCGACAAAAAATGTCGTCAAAGGGTTTGCTGATGCTACAGCCTTTGACTATGCCCTAGATGAAAACATTGACAACGTAACCTTTAAGCCCTCGGGTAGCCAAAATACCATGACCTGGAAGCAGTCTTTATCTGCAAACTATACCGACGGCATGTTGATTTTACATAAAGGTAAAGTTGTTTATGAAAAATATATTGGCTGTCTTGATGAAAATGCTAAACATGCAGCCATGTCAATGACCAAGTCTTTTACTGGGCTGTTAGCTGAGATGTTAGTCGCAGAAGGGACGCTAGATGAGACGGCTTTAGTCGGATCGATTATTCCAGAATTAAAAGGCAGTGCATTTGAGGATGCTACGGTTCGCCAAGTGATGGATATGACCACAGGATTAAATTACAGCGAAGATTATTCAGATCCTAACGCCGATATTTGGATTTATTCGGCTGCCGCCAGCCCATTACCAAAACCAGCAGACTATCAAGGCCCTAATGGCTATTATGAATACTTACAAACGGTTAAAAAAAGTGGCGAGCATGGCGAAGCTTTTGGTTATAAGACCATCAATAGTGATGCCTTAGGTTGGTTAGTGTCTCGCAGTGCGAATAAAAATTTAGCCGATTTATTGTCTGAGAAAATTTGGCAAAAAATTGGTGCGGAACAAGATGCGTACATGACCATCGATGGTAAAGGGGTACCTTTTGCCGGTGGCGGTTTGAGTGCAGGTCTTAGAGATTTAGGCCGTGTTGGACAACTTATGTTAAATGACGGGGCATTAGATGGACAGCAAATTGTACCGAAATCTGTGATAAGAAGTATTAAAAAAGGTGGAGACAAACAGGCTTTTGCAAAGGCTGGTTATGCATCGCTACCAGGTGGAAGTTATCGCAGTATGTGGTGGATATTTCACAATTTACATGGCGCCTATGCGGCCCGAGGTGTTCACGGCCAAACAATTTATGTCGATCCTGTGGCAGAGATGGTTATTGTGCGTTTTGCCTCTTTTCCTGAAGCCAAAAATGGCTACATTGATCCTACCTCATTACCTGCCTATCAAGCTGTAGCGGAGTATTTATTGTCGAAAAAGAATTAGGTAGAATTCGCTGATAAATTAGCCAAAACAGCATAACTGAGTTGTCGATGAGCATGTTAATTCGACTAGGCTTTATCTGGTGGTGCGTTCTTTTCTGCCAGCTCTGCTCTTTTGGCGATTTGCTCGGTTAATCCTTTAAATAAAAAGACATGTGCAGGTAAGCAAACATACCAGTAAATCAAACCAAGCGGGCCTGCTGGGTGCCAATAAGCGTTCGCTAAGATCAATCTATGATCGCCTTTATCCCGAATAATAAATTCTAATACGCCCGAACCAGGGCCTTTCATTTCCATTTTTAAAGTCATTACATTGGGGGGTTGCAAAGCAATAACTCGCCATGAATCAACGACATCACCAACTCGCACATTGACTGGATGGCGACGCTCGCGACGAAAGCTCGGGCCACCAAAAAACCAATCTAAAACTCGGCGCAAATACCATAAAAAATCAGCATAATAAAACCCTTTACTGCCCCCAAATGCCGTCACTTGCTCAAATATTGCCTCGACACTGGCTGATGAGCGAGCGCTGTCGCCAGTATTTTTTGCATAAAAACTGAATTTTGGATCATAATCTCGACATGAAATCGAGCCAGTCACCCAATGGGCTACTTTAGTATTTTGTTGCTCAACCTCTAAACACTCATATACGGCTTGTTCAAATGTTATTAATTTTAATGGGATTAGTGATTTTATTTCTTCATCGTTTGGGATCACATCCTGCTTTAAACCTTCTATTAAAGCTTTAGCAATATTAGCGGGCACCGAGGTCACGGCTCTCAGCCAATAAGACACCATTTTAGGGGTTAATAACGGTACTTTAATAAGGTTAAATTTATGCTTTGTGTATTTAGCGTATTCTTTCATCATTTGTTCATACGTTAATACGTCAGGACCACCTACCTCATAGATTTTGTTTCCTTGTATTGGTAATTCAATTAATTTAATAAAGTAGCTGAGCAAATTTGTCAAAGCGATAGGTTTTGCTTTGGATAATACCCACTTTGGGGTAAGGAGAATGGGTAAATGATTAACAATATCACGCATCACTTCGAATGCCGCTGAGCCCGGACCAACAATGATTCCAGCTCTTACTTCGGTCACCGGCACCGAAGTGGACGCTAAAATTTCACCTGTTTGTTTGCGCGAAAGAAAATGTTCTGATTGAGCGTTGGGGGGGAGTAGGCTGCCTAAATAAATGATGCGCTTTACACCAGCTTGCTCAGCTGCTTTGACAAAATTATGGGCGGCTTGATTGTCAAGTTTGGCAAAGTCTTTGCCCGCAGCCATTGAGTGTACCAAATAAAAAGCGATGTCTATATTGGCTAATGCTTGCCCCAGAGTTTCTGGTTTTAAAGCATCGGCAGAAACGGTTTCTATATCTTCCCAACCGCGAGCGAGTAGAACCCTTTTTTGACGTGCGCTTGCGCGCACATCATAGCCATGTTGTTTAAGTTCTGGAACCAAGTGGGTGCCAATATAACCACTGGCACCAAAGACAAGAACCTTAGTTTTTGTGGGCAAACATTACCTCATATTAGATTTTAAGGGGTTTAATAGGCAAGTCTCTATAACGCTTGCCTGTGGCCGCAAATATGGCATTGGTTAAAGCGGGCGCAAACGGCGATACCCCAGGTTCACCAAGCCCCGTAGGTGGATGATCTGAATCCATAATATGAACACGTACATTGGGCATTTCATTGATGCGAAGAACAGGGTAGTCGTGAAAATTGGAATTCACCACAGCGCCATCTTTAAAAGTAACTTCGGTATAAAGTGCTAATGACATCCCCATAACGACAGCACCTTCCATTTGTGCTGTAGCTCCGTCAGTATTTAAGACCTGACCGCAATCAATCGCACAATCTACGTTTACCACCTCAATGTTATCACCGTCTACTTTTACATGAACCGCCATCGCAACATAGCTTTGAAAGCTATAATGCACTGCTAAGCCGATGGCTTCACCTGGTGGCAGCGTTTTGCCATAGCCCGACTTGTTTGCGACCAGATTAAGGACGGCTTTAGAGCGCTCTACTTGCTCCTTTTGGTCTGGATTTGGGTTGCTGTCATATAAATTGTTTAAAAAGGCAAGGGGATCTTTACCCGCTTTATAAGCCAATTCATTAGCAAAGCTATTAAACGCAAAGCCATAAAAAATAGCATAAACAGCTCGATACCAGCCAATTCGAGTGTGTGCAGGCGCTTCACCCGTTTCGCTGCGAAAATTTGCTACGCCAAAAGGGTGATCATCTACGTCTTTTAAGCTATCTGCTGGTGCCTTTTGTAAGCCGGGTACGAATAAAGAGGTAATCGAGGGAAATGCCGCTCGATGAAGCCAACCTGTCACATTACCATCATTATCTAACGCGCCTTCAATATGTTGCGCATTAATAGAATGATAATAACCGGTACGAGTATCCTCTTCTCTGCTCCAGGTCAGTTGTACTGGCGCATTAATGTGTTTAGATAAAACGGCTGCTTCATGAACATAATCGCATTTAAATTTACGGCCAAATGCACCGCCAGCCATCATCACGTTAACATAAATGTTCTCTTGTTTAAGGTTTAAGTATTGTGCTAACACTTTTTGAATGTCTTCCGGGCTTTGAGTTGATGCCCACACTTCACATCGATCGTCTTTAACCCAAACCACACTGGCATTAGGCTCCATTGGCGAATGAGACAAATGACCACCGGTGTACGTTGCACTGACTTTATGTTTGGCTTTTGCAAATGCTTTTGTGATATCGCCACGCTCACTGACAAGCTCTGCTGGCTTTTCTACATTTTTAACCAACATCTTGCGATACTGTTTGGTGTCATAATTACCGTTAGGGCCACTATCCCATTCAATTTTTAGCTTTTTCAACGCTTGTTGAGCTGTCCAAGTGTTATCTGCAACAACCGCGACACCGCCAAGTGAGCCAAAGGGCACTTTTAACGGAGAAATCTCTACGACATCAATAACGCCTTTAACGTTTAATGCATCGGTTTTATCGAGCGATTTTAATCGCCCACCAAACACTGGGCAGTGTGTTATGGCCGCATACTTTAGACCTGGAAGCTTGGTATCTACGCCATAGGTTCGTTTGCCCACCACAACCATATGTTGGTCATGTCGATCTAGCGCTTTACCAATATAACGATACTCGCTTTTTTGTTTTAATTTAGGTTTATTGGGAACTGGCTGAAGCGCGGCCAAAGATGCGAGTTCACCGTATGCCAATGTTTGTTTTGTGGCTTTATTAATGACAAAATGATTTTCAGCGTAGCAATTATCGACCGATGTGCCCCAAACTTTTGCCGCAGCCGCGATTAACATGAGTTTAGCCGAGGCACCTGCTTCTCGCATTGGTTGAAACATGACTCGAATACTCGCTGATCCACCTGTTGCCTGAGGCCCATACTTTTCTTTATTTCCCTCACCTTGTTTTACGGTTACGCGTGACCAATCTGCTTCCATTTCATCGGCTACAGCCGCCGGTAAAGCGGTACTAATGCCTTGACCCATTTCACAGCGACCACAATATAGTGTGGTATCGCCATTGCTATCAAGATGTATAAAAGCGCTTGGATTAAATGTTTCAGCATCAGGGGAAGTGGTATTGGCACTAACACCGGGCAATGTAATTCCAATCATTAAGCCGGTGGTGGTGACCGTAGCCGTTTTTAAAAAAGTACGACGGCTTTGATTGCTAGGTTCTACATTATAGCCACTTGCTTTCATGGCAGCGATTACATGTGGGTTCATCTTAAACCTCCTTAGCTAAATCGTAAGAAGCAGATTTAATCGCTTTTTTTATTCGCTGATAGGTGCCGCAACGGCAAATATTGCCTTGCATGGCACTGACGATTTCTTCATCTGTAGGGTTAGGGTTGCTATTAAGTAAACTGGCTGCATTCATAATTTGCCCCGCTTGGCAATATCCACATTGGGGGACATTATGCTCTAACCAAGCCTTTTGCAGAGGATGTTGACCATCTTTTGACAAGCCTTCAATGGTGGTGATTTGTTTATCAATGATTGAATTTAACGGAGTGATACAAGAGCGCATGGCGACCCCGTCTACATGTACGGTACAAGCACCACAAAGGCCTGAACCACAGCCAAATTTGGTGCCCGTAAACTCTAGTCGGTCACGTAAAAACCACAATAAAGGCATGTCTTCGGGCACGTCAATGTCATATGCCGCGCCATTGATGAAAATCTTCTTACTCATGATGTCAACCTAGGTTAATAAATTGTTAATATACACCATAGCAGATCTTATATAGGCAAAACAATTTATCCCATTAATAGGGTAAGAAAATGGTTCTTTTGACTAAAACAAGTCAACAAGTAAAGTGAAGTTCAATAGAAGGGCGCAGTGAAGGGCTTAGTGAAGGGGGGCGCTAACAACAAACAAGAGATGTAACGCCAGCTAACACACTTTATTGAAAGCGTTGTTAGCTGGTTTATCATTTAAATACAGCGAGCTGGTTTGGGTAAACCCGCAATTTTAGTGGCTTGTTTAGCTGGACCTTTGGGGAACAGGCGATACAAATAACGACTGTTGGCTTTTTCTTCACCAAATTCTGCTTTTAATGCCTTTATTAAGGCTCTAATGGCAGGTGACGTTTTGTAGGTTAAGTAAAAATTACGGACAAAATTAACCACTTCCCAATGATCTTCGGTTAAGGTTATTTGCTCTTGTTCGGCGATGATAACCGCAAGGTCTTGGTGCCAGTCACTGACGTTGAGTAAGTAGCCTTGTTTGTCTGTTTCAATTTCTTGGTTATTAAACATTATTGCCATGTAATGATTTTCTCTGCTTGTTCGGTTTCTTCTATTAGGCTTTTATAATCCACGGCCTTAAACAATTTGGCTGGATTAATACCACGGGCGCTAGCGTGTAAGTCTAGATAAAGAATGGTATTTGATAAGGTTAAAAGACTCGGGTGGTTCACATTGTAAACGCCATCATCTAATAACAAAACCCGATCATCATTATTTAACAGGCTAAGGCATAAACTTAACCGGTCAGATTGAAAGCCGGACGTTCGCACTAAATGTAAATTTGCCATGAATTTCCTTAAAACGTTAAAACGACATCGCAATCAGCTAAAGATTGTTTGATGTCGGCAGGTGCAACAATATTGGCATGCTCAAATACCGACTGCTCGCTTAATTGCCTCGCTTGTAATGAGGCTTTACAAATATAAATATCTTCAATATCGTAAAATTCCAATGCTTGGAACGTGGCGACATAATCTTTATGACTTATTTCCTGTGGCAGTTGATTTTTTTGAATTTGGTAAACACCATCTCCGATAAAAAACATGCTCACTTTTAGCTCATAGCTGGCGAGAATTAAGGCTGCATCAAGTGCTTCTTTGCCGATACCGGCGTGAAACGTTGATTGAGAATTAATGATCGCGTAATGTTTGGCGGGTTTTGCAGCGTTTGCGCTCATAATTGCACTACCTTATCAGCACCATTTGTTAATACGGCCAACTCTCCTAAACCCGATATAGTAAAGGCTTGGTGAATATTGTGCTGTAAAGGGGTATCGGTTGAGTCTGATAAACCACGCTTTTCTGCAGCGCTAATACACAAATGTAATGGGGTTTGGCTGTTTTGATGAAACGCGACCCATTCGTTAAGCAAGTTTACTTCATCTGATGGAACTTGAATATTGGTATTCGCGTTTAATACGCCTTGTTGGTAAAAGAACACACCATTAATACGGTGGCCACTGGCTATTAAGCTTTTGGCGATTTCTAATGCTGTATTGGTTTTGTTGTCGGTCGGTGCAGTACTGACCACAAGTGCATAACAACTCAAAGACTTTCCTTACAATGAATGAGTTAATTTAACAAATAAAAAAGGCTCCCAAAGGAGCCTTTATAGTATAAATGATTTTACATCATATATTAATCGTCATTACCAGAAAGAGCGCCTAATAAGTGCAATAAGTGTACGAAAATATTATAAATATTTAAGTACAAAGATACTGTTGCACGGATGTAGTTGCGCTCACCACCGTGAATAATACGACTGGTGTCAAATAAAATTAAACCAGACATGATCATAATGATGGCAGCACTGATTGCTAATGAAAGTGCAGGGATGCCTAAGAAAATGTTAGCAATACCTGCGATCAAAGCAACGATTAAGCCGACCATTAAAAAGCCACCCATAAATGAGAAGTCTTTCTTACTGGTTAAGGCGTAGGCAGATAATGCGAAGAAAATTAACGCTGTACCGCCTAAGGCTTGCATGATTAAAGAGCCACCGTTAGGTAAAGAAGCATAAACATTAAGCATTGGCCCTAGTGAAGCGCCCATTAAACCTGTAAAAGCAAAGATCCAGAAGATACCGTTCGCTTTATCGGCTTGTTTGTGAACGACAAACAGCAAACCAAATGCCACCAACGTCATAACTAACGCGGCAATGTGAGACAGACCCATAGCCATAGAAACGCCTGCTGTTACGGCACTAAAGGCTAGTGTCATACCAAGTAACATGTATGTGTTACGCAGAACTTTGTTGATTTCAATTGCTGAGCTTTGACTCGCAACATTAAAATCCATTTGAGATTGCATAAAATTTCCTCTGAAAAGTTAATTACTTTAATTTAGATGGGGTTAAAGCGAAAAAATTCAATCCAATTTTATTTACGAAGGAATTATCTGTCTTTAACCTAAATTTAATTACCTTTATATCGCAAAGCGCGCGTAAGGTAAACCATCTTTGACATATTATGACACAGCTTTTTTAACAATTCCAAGCGAAAGCTGTGACAAAATATTATCGAATTTGGCTTACTTCATTATTACGAAAGCAATCGATGCTGTGATCATTTACCATCCCGCACGCTTGCATGTAAGCATAAATGATGGTCGAGCCAATAAATTTGAATCCACGTTTTTTTAAATCTTTACTTATTTTGTCTGAAATAGGGGAGCTAGATGGGTAATCAGTTAAGGTCTTTAGTGAATTATTAATGGGTTTAAAGTCAACGAAGGCCCAAATGTAATCACAAAAACTACCAAACTCTTGCTGAATTTTAATAAATTGCTTGGCGTTATTAACAGCGGCTTGCACTTTTAAACGGTTTCGAATAATACCAGGGTTTTGCAGTAAAGCCTCAATTTTAGCATCGTCGTATTTCGCTACTTTGCTGACCTCAAACTGGTCGAACAATTGACGGTAATTTGCTCGTTTTTTTAATACGGTATACCAACTTAAACCCGCTTGCGCCGCTTCTAAAGTTAAATACTCAAACATTTTTTGATCGTTAAATACAGGAACGCCCCATTCTTCGTCATGATATTTAACATAATCGGGTTTCGACTCATCTAACCATGGGCACCGGCACTTGGTGTTTTGCATAGACCCTCCAGTTGTTATCTTTGTTGCTTGTATTTATGCGTAATTTGAGGCAAAAATCAACGGAATGTACAAAAAAAGGGCAAACAAACTTTTTTTTAAAATTAACCCTTTACAAGGCTAAAAAGAGTCTCTATTATTCGCACCAACTTCAGGTGAGATGGCTGAGTGGTCGAAAGCACCGGTCTTGAAAACCGGCATGGGTTTGTAGCCCATCTAGGGTTCAAATCCCTATCTCACCGCCATGTTAAAAAAAGCCCGCTATTTAGCGGGCTTTTTGCTTTATAACTAATAAAGTTAAGACGTTACTTCATTAACAGACAAGGCTAATGAAAACTATCAACTTGGTTTTTACCCTATCCTTAGTCTGAATTTGACATTAATACCCGCAAGTTAAGTCAAATTTGATTACTAGGTTTTATACTAAGAATAATTACTGCATAAATACGTGCAACCACGAAGGCCATGGTACTGTGTTAATACACAATATTTTCAACAACAGTTATAAAAGAATATCAGATTTTTTGCCTGAACTTATGCTGATCATCGGTGTAAGCTTGTCTTTTGTTGCTGTTTTTTATATTCAAAATCATCAGAAGCAAAATATTACCGCTGAATTTGAACACATTGTTGAAAAACGAGCACAAGCATTGCAGCAAAATCTAAATTGGAAAGCTCAAACGCTGCGAAACCTAGCTGACTTTGTATCGGTTATCAAAGATAATGATGTTGATTTTATCAAAAATACCATCAAGCAATTTAATTTTAATCAACAAGACTTATTATCCCTAACCTGGCTGTCACATGATCAGTTAGTGTCAGAACACTTAAATGAAGAAATCAGTAATGCACTTAAATTAAAACAAAATATTCAGCAGTTTGGTCCCCAGTTTAAGGTGCAATTAGAACAACCTTCGTTACTGCAAAAAAATATTTTCACCCAAGAATTTATGGTTATTAATGGAAAAGTAACCATGCCATCAGAGCAACAACCAAAACCCTATTTTGTGGTTATTGTTCCAATAACCGATGTAAATGATCAAGCCCATCCTTTAGATACACAAACACGTAATGTATTTGGTTACTTTGTCGCGCTATACGATTTAAAAAATACTTTTGAGCAATCCGCTTTAATGGGGGACTCAATGGGTATTAACATGCGATTGGTGGATATCACTAACACTGAAAAAACCGTGTTATTAAGTCATCTAAGTCGCAAAAAAGATTTGAGTGTGAGTGATTTAAAGTATCATACCAATAACTTGGTGTTTGGCGATAAACGCTTACAATTAGAAGCGCAAGCCACCGACAGGTTCATTAAAGAACGGTTATCGTTTTTACCATTTATTGTGATACCGCTTGGCATGTTTATCAGCAGTTATTTTGCTCGATTCATAAAACGAAAATTTTATCCGAGTAATTTCGACAATTAACTTAGACCGACGTCCGCCTCTTTTTAGCCCATACTTGCCTGTTTATCTTAAAAATAACCCTGAGTCATCGCTTTTTCTGTTTTTATCTACGGCCAAACCGTTATACTGAGAAAAACCATAATTTAATTTTAAAAGGTGCTTGTTTTATCATGAAGATTAAACATATTCTCAGTATTTTCATTGCCACACTATCAATCTCTTTAGTACCCGCTGCGACGGCAAAGAGTGATAATTCTGATTTTTATACATTCGACTTCGAGCGAAAGTCTTATTCGATGAAAGATGTTGAGCAACAGTTTTTCACCACATTCCCACACGATGATCCAACCGCAGGTGATGTGATTTACGATCGTAAACTGTGGAAACATGACAATATGATCGAACTAAAAAACCAAGATGGTTTGTTTATGTACATTCGAAGTCGTGATGATGTGCCGATGTTTGATTCCGTTCGTTTAACCTCTAAAGCGTATTACAACATTGATAACAACGAAACCATTCTGTTTGTTTTTAAAGGTAAATTACCTTCAGCCAATGGTTTATGGCCAGCTTGGTGGCTAAATGGCGGGCAAGAACCGACATGGCTATACGCAGGCGAGGGTAAATTAGATACTGATAAACATTTAGACAGTTATTCAGGCGTCGGCCATTTTTATAACACCCCAAGTCCGGTAAACCCTACGGATTGGCCGGCGGCAGGGGAAATTGACATTATTGAAAACATTAATGGTCATAAAACTATTCATAATACCTTACACACTTGTCCACAGATGTTTGATGGGCAGTGGAATGACAGTACTGTGGCCATTAACTGTGCTAATGCTAACTCGAGCGATCCTAATCCAGGGTGTAGCGGTACCCCATATGAAATAGAAAAACCCGAAGGCACTTTTGCTATAGCTTGGCAAAAAGACACCATTAAATATTACTACTGGAACAGTAAAGATGATGTTCGTAAAGAAGGGGGACCTTTAAGTGAAAACCCTGATCTTGCTATGTGGGACAAGCAAAGCCTTAAAAATACAGTAAAATTACTGCCAGGAAGTCAAAGTTGTGATGCCAGCGTCCATGAACCATGGCAATGTAAGAGCTGTAAAGGCTCAGAAGATACTGGTTTTGTTAACATGAAAGTTATTTTTAACATTACCACCTGTGGTAAATGGGCGGGTCTACAGTTTGATGATACCCCAGAAGCACTTGCTAATTGTAAAGCGCACATTTTAGGTGAAGGTAAGTCAGACATAGACAGCCAGTCAATTAAGATTGAATACCTGTCGGTTAAAAAACTATAATCAATAGTACAAACCTAAACACTAGAAAAAAGGCTGATTTATCAGCCTTTTTTGTGTTATTTACTAAGGCACTAAGGTGATAGGTACTTCAACCGCGTGCGCCAGTTTGTTGGCAAGGCTACCGATTAATAAATCCATCACGGTAGAGCGACTTCGTCGGCCTACAAATAACATAGAGACGTCATTCTCTTTCAAGTATTTAGTGATTTGAAAAGCAGGATCACCCAATACGATGTCAGAGCTCACGTCTACTTCATCACTTTGTAGCTCTTTTAACATTGGTCCCATGACATGCTCTACAATATTCGCTTTTTGGCTTTCTTCACTCGGCTCAGGTGGGATGTATCCTTCAATCGCTAAGGGCATTTTATGGGTATTATCAATAACATAAAACAGTTTTACCGCAGCTTTGGTTAGTTTTGCTAGTTCAATGGCTTTTTGCGCTGCTCTAATACTGCAATCACTGCCATCGGTTGCAACTAGATAGGTATGTTCAGACATACTTCCTCTCTTAATAACGTTTCGTTATGTTACATCCTTACAGTTTCAGTATAGAAGTTGAAGAGGTTTTTATAAACCTAATAGCGGATGTTTTAATCGATTAAATAGGCCTTAAAATGCTAATAAAAAAGCCTGCTATAAGCAGGCTTAATACAGTGCGAACGAACAACGAAATTAGAATTGTTCGGTAAACGTTCGATTAATAACGTCTAACTGTTGTTCGTCGGTTAATGAGTTAAATCGAACCGCATACCCAGACACACGGATGGTCAATTGTGGGTACTTTTCAGGATTCTCACGAGCATCTAGTAACATTTCACGATCCAGCACGTTGACATTTAAATGTTGACCGCCTTCACGAGGTTTTTCTGTTTCGATGTTCACATCTCTAAACTCATCAATAGCAAGTTCACTGAACTTAGCTTGAGTGTCGGCAGGGTATTTTGTTGCGCTTTTTGAACCTAAGCAAATTGCCGTGTCGATGTCTTCATTTACTAACCAAATTGAGTTAATTAACGCTTGGTCTGATGATTTTAAAATCTGAATACCTTTCATTTGGCTAAAATCTCTGTGTTATGAAATAAAATTAAATCGGATCTTAACGATAAGATCCGCTAAAGGCGAATTTTAAGCTTGATCTAGCGCAAACAATTCAACGGTTTTCATATAATATAAATTACTGATTGACCCTCATATTGGTTATAAAAAACGCTTTTTATATTGCAAGTGGTTGAATATAAAACAAGTTGGGTTGAAAATAAGCAAACAGTTTAAATTTGAGTTTTTTTACTTTACAAGCTCAGCTGCAAGCTATAATATTCGCACCAACTTCAGGTGAGATGGCTGAGTGGTCGAAAGCACCGGTCTTGAAAACCGGCATACGTTTGTAGCGTATCTAGGGTTCAAATCCCTATCTCACCGCCATGTTAAAAAAGCCCGCTATTTAGCGGGCTTTTTGCTTTCTAGCACAAGTTCTCAACCTCATCGCCTTTTCAAATAAAATACCAGTGCCTCTTTTCATTTAACAAAAGCAAAATCAAACCTGAGTTTTGTTGTTCAAACTCAGGTTAACTGCTAAACCTAAGGTAGATCAGGTTTTTATTGTTCAATCATGGAAATTCTTACCACAGTAGGTGGCTTAGGGCTGTTTTTATTGGGCATGGTTATTATGACTCAGGGATTAAAAGAGTTAGCGGGCCAACAAATAAAAAACATCCTTGCTCATCTAACTAAAACACCTTTAAGTGCGGTTACTTTTGGTGCTTTATGTACCGCTTTAATGCAATCTTCTTCTGCCACCACACTCGCTGCTGTTGGTTTTGTGGCGGCCGAAATCATTACCTTTACCAGTAGCTTAGGGATCATTATAGGGGCGAATCTAGGAACGACCATAACCGGGTGGTTGGTGGCTCTTTTGGGCTTTAAATTTAAAATTGGAATCCTAGTATTTCCCTTCATCTTTTTTGGTGCTTTGCTTAAATTGGTGGCTAAAGGGCAGTTGTCGCATTTAGGTTTTAGTATTGCTGGCTTTGGCTTGGTGTTTTTAGGCATTAACCATATGCAATTGGGGATGGAGCAATTACAAGCGGTTTTTAGCTTTGATGGCTTCCCAGGTGATACCTGGTTTAGTCGAATACAACTCATAGTCTTTGGCATTTTATTTACCATTGTTACCCAGTCTTCAAGCGCTGGTATTGCCGCCACTTTAACCGCACTAAATGCCGACTTTATTGTGTTTGAACAAGCCGCAGCATTGGCCATAGGCATGGACATTGGGACTACAGCAACCGCTGCACTAGCGACGGTTGGCGGGTCAATAAACAGTAAGCGAACAGGTTTTTCTCATGTTATATATAACGTGTTAACCGCTATTATGGCGTTCTTCTTGATCAGCCCATTTATTGCCATCATAACCACATTTTTCCCCACTTTATTAACCGATGATAGTGAAATAGCTTTAGTTATATTTCATTCTGGTTTTAATTTTCTTGGGGTTTTGTTGGTTTTACCTTTTACTCACCATTTCGCGCATTTGATGCAAACTTTAATCGTGGCAAAACCGCATCAGCACAACCGCTTCCTGGACGAAAGCTTATTACAAACGCCAGATTTGGCGTTATTGAGTGTTCGAAAATCGTTACGTTCACACACTTTGGCCTTGCTGCATAGTTTACAGGATCTGTTGAAGCTAGGGAGCTCATCGCTAGATTTATCAGAACTTCAAACAAGTTTAAATGAATGTCACGATTATATTGACCGGATCCACCTGACACCATCTAAAGAGCAATTTTGGGCTCAGTTGATTCATTCTATTCATCTTATTGATCATCTTCAAAGACTGCATGAACGGTGTGAAGAAGATAGAGCAAGAGCAATCACAGCCAGTCAATGGCAAGGGTTAACGCCCTTTAAACAAAGGTTAAAAGAAAATATTTGTGATTTACAGTTAAGCCTTCAACATGAACAGTTAGAAAAGCTCAAGACGGTTTCCAATAATGCTTTAGCTTTGTCTGAACAAGTGAATGAATTTCGTCTTCAATTAAGACAGCAAGTTACCGAAGATATTGGCAAAGGGGCGCTTAGTGTCAGTGAGGGAACGCAAATTTTAGAGGCGATACGTTGGTTTAACCGAGTTTGCTATCATTTACACAGAATTTCTGACAGGATGTATACGCTGGAAAGCCTTAATACATTTAAAGTAGAAAAAGAATAAAAATAGGATTGTTGTGAAAAAAATCATTATCTTTGGCAACTCGTCATCGGGCAAATCCACGATGGCCAAAAATATGGCTCGTACATCGAATATTGAGCACTTGGATTTAGACACTATCGCTTGGGAAAACACAACCCCTCCTGTGAGAATGACGTTGGGGAAGTCACTCACTGTTATTGAAACATTTATTAATAGTCATTCCAATTGGGTTATAGAAGGCTGTTACGCCGACTTACTTGAATTGATTTTACCGCATGCTAATGAAATGATCTTTTTAGATTTGCCAGTTCAATCATGCGTTGAAAATGCCCAAAACAGGCCTTGGGAACCTCATAAATATCGCACTAAGCAAGAGCAAGACGCCAATTTAGAGATGTTAATTGATTGGATAAAAGCCTATCAACAACGTGATGACGTTTTCTCTCAACAAGCCCACCAAAGACTTTATGAAAAGTTTTCAGGGGCCAAGGTGCGATATACTGGTAGGCCTGGGTAAAATGCAGTTGCAAAGCGCACTCGATACCATCATTTTGGCTTGCGCTCTGGTTTTTCATTAGGGAAAATATCTCTTCACTTTACTATTGAGAATCGCTTATGTTGCATTTTTGGAATGGCAATAAATCTTCCGCTCGCCAATCTTACGAACTCGACTTACTTACATCTTGTTTAAGGGCTGCCGGCGTTCAAGAACCCTTGTTTGATGATAGAACCGATCGGCCAAAAGCTGAAGATGAAGGCAATGTCTTTAACCAAGGTAGCGACGTTCTAGTAACCGTCGCTGGCAATGAAAAATTTGAAGACCAAGATAAAATTATTGTGCCCCATCCACTTGCTAAAGGTTTACTTGGGATCCGGATATTACTCATTGAAAAAAGCCAACAACAACACTTTCAGAAGCACTTTAGCCAGAAACATTTACAGTCTATGGCCATTGGCATACCTGAAACTTGGGTTGATGCTGAGTTGTTTCGACAAAATGATTATTTAGTAAATGAGAAGGGCAGCTTTGAGCAATTATTTGCATTTATCGAAAATGGCGAGTTTGATTACAGTGCCTTAGGAGCAAATGAAATCGAGGAGATCGTCAAAGCACAACAGAATCAATACCCAGATGTTGGTATTGAATCCAGTTTAATATTGTATTACCCCTATCCCTTATTGTTTTATGTCAATGTGAATAAACCTGAATTAGCCCAACACATTGAACAGGGCTTGCTGAAACTACAGCAATCGGGGGAATTTGATCAGATTTTTTTCAAGCATCATGGCGATGTGGTTAAACGACTGAATTTACATCACCGTAAAGTCATTACGTTGAAAAACCCGTTTTTACCTGACCAATTTAAAGACTTTCATTCTCCTTTGTTAGCGCCATGATATAACCTCATACGTTTAGCGGCACGATAATTAAACAAAAAATGTCAGTTTTTAGGCGAACAATATACAAAAGCCATTTTTTTTGAAATTTCTTTGTTTTTCCTCTTTACAAGGTTGGCAACTAGCTATAATATTCGCACCAACTTCAGGTGAGATGGCTGAGTGGTCGAAAGCACCGGTCTTGAAAACCGGCATACGTTTGTAGCGTATCTAGGGTTCAAATCCCTATCTCACCGCCATATTAAAAAGCCCGCTATTTAGCGGGCTTTTTGCTTTTTATCCTATGGTAAATCTATTTACTCTCTGCTCTTTATCCCTGTTGCAATTCATTTTCTAATCCGGTTTGTTAACCAGGCCTATGCAGGCTAAAAATTTAAATTATACTAATCCCATTAAGTTTTTTGAATTGATCAGCGAACAGCTCTATTTTTAAAACAGTTAATTCAAAAGACAAAAGCAACGTATCATTAAAGATATTGAATACCTAAAACGAGGACAACGTATTAAGGTTTATGGCTTTTAAAAGGATCTTTGAAACGGGTCTTTTAAACGGATGGGACAATGGGAAAAATTGCAATATTGGCGTTTAAACCTAAAGCAGGCAATTTTGAGTTGTTAAAACGCTTGGTGCTAGAACATTATGACTTATTAGATCAACAAGGCTTGGTTAGCGCTCGTATGCCCGTCGTAATGCACAATAGCGATGATATTATCATCGAAATCTTTGAATGGTCATCAGATGAGGCCGCAATTTTGGCCGACATGAACCCCGTGGTGCAACAAATTTGGCAAGACTTTGAAGAAGTTGCTGAGCGTATTCCGATGGCACAATTACCTGAAGTCAATGACTTGTGTGCGCTTTTTTCCCCGATAAATTAATGTCATGCCTTAAGCGGTTAGGTCAATAGATTTGCTAAGCAAAGGCATTTTATGAATTTTTGTCTATTTAACATGTCTCAACTAAGAGTCTGTCGTTATTTTAGGTAACTGAATTAGATACTCGATATTGGTTCGTTTTGGTATTTTTCACTTTGTAACCAGTGGATAAAAAAGAGCACACTTAGTGATATTACAAGGAGATAATACCTAAACTGTCACTATTGATAACGCAATCAAGTTAGGAGACATAATGAATCTGAAGATTTGTCGTAACATTCTAAGTAGCATTACGTTTTCATTGTTGTTGTTTTCCTGTGCCCACGTCAATGATCCTCTAGCGGATTTAAAACACACAACACTGACCCATCAGTCACTTTATGACGATAATGCGTTTTTGGGCTACAAGGATTACTCGGTGGTTAGTCAAGATCAAATTTTTGCGTTAAATGATCAGATGAAGGCGTTTGTCGCCACCCAACTGCAAACCGAAAAAGAGCCTTATCAACGCGCAAAAAAACTTTTAACCCATTTATTTAGCCAATCTCCTACGTCGTTGCAATATCAAAATGGGGCTAATTTAACCGCCATTGAAACCTACAATCAAAACGTTGCCAATTGTTTGTCATTAACCATTCTTGCCTACACCTTGGCAGAACACGCGAAACTGACTTTAGCCTTTCAAGAAATCATCATTCCCGAGTACTGGGTTCGTAATGGACAATATAATCTGTTGACAGGGCATGTAAATTTAAAAGTGACTGGAAAAAAACAGGCTCCAGGTAAAGTCGTTTGGGGGCAAAACAGCATTACCATTGATTTTGATCCCTACAGTACCAAGCATCATTTTACCAAACGATTGATCAGCAAAAATAAAGTGACAGCGATGTTTTATAATAACCGTGGCGCTCAGGCAATTGTTGCTGGCGATAGCCCAAAAGCCTATGCCTACCTTAAAGCAGCCACATTAATGGACCCTAAATTTGGTCCCGCCTGGGCTAATTTAGGTTTACTTTATAAACAGCAAAACCTACTAGAGCTTGCCGAAAATACTTATATAAAGGCAATATCTTTAGATAATAAAAACTATAACGCTTGGAATAATTTAAGCATTTTATATGCAAGCCAAGCTAAAGATGAAAAAGCCAAAGCTATCGATATATATTTACTCAATGCTCGAATCCATAACCCTTATTACCATGGTCTTCTTGGTGATGAAGCGCTTTATCAGGGTAACTTTAGTCAAGCCATTAAACATTTTAAACGTGCCAATAAAATGAAACCCGAAGAAGATGAGTTTTACTTTGGCTTAGCCAAAGCGTACTTTAAGTTGGGTGACTTAAACAAGTCTCAACGCTACTTAATGAAAGCGAAAGCCCATGCTCCTTTTCAATCGATTGAAAAAAAATACCAAGACAAATTGAGTCTATTTTCTAGTTTATAAACCTATACATATTGGTTTTTCACGTCAATACTGGCATATCGAATCGATAAAGTGACAAATAGACAGTCTCAATGAGTCTGTTAACTTAATTAACACAGAGATTTAATATCTTGATTATACGAAAAATTATTAACTAAGTTATAATAGCCATATCTGCGCGGGTATGGGCATGTTCACAACCTTAATTACCCACATAAACGCATAATCTTGGCATAAAGCCATTATTAACTCATTTTGTTGTTTCACTTGGGGACTTCCATGAATAAAAAATTTATCACCGCTCAAGAATTATTAGAAGATTCTTTTCGCGTGGCCGCACAAGTATACAAAGACGGTTTTCGTCCTGAATTTATTATTGGCATATGGCGTGGCGGTGCTCCAATTGGTATTGCCGTACAAGAATATTTTGATTACAAGCAAGTTGAAACAGACCATATTGCGGTAAGAACATCGTCTTATTACGGGATTAATCAACAATCAAAAGAAATTAAAGTTCACGGCCTTCATTACTTAATTGAAAATGCTAACGCCGATGACAAACTTCTTATTGTTGATGATGTATTTGACTCTGGTCGCAGTATTGAAGCGTTAATTGCCCAAATTAAACAACAAATGCGTTTAAATACACCAACAGATATTCGTATTGCTTGTCCGTGGTACAAACCGAAAAATTCTAAAGTTGATATCGAGCCAGATTACTACGTTCATGAATCAGAAGAGTGGTTGGTGTTCCCGCATGAATTATCGGGCTTGACGCCCGATGAAATTATTGCAGGCAAGTCAGACTTAAAAAATATCCATGACTTGATCGTTGAAAAGTAGTTTTAAATGAGGAAGCTTTTGCTTCCTTTTTTATGGTGAAATATTTCTTATCGGGTTTTGTCAAACAAGGGTATCAGGTTGCTTCGGGGCAAACCCCTGATCCTAGATTTAAACAAGGCAGTATTGCGTTGCAAAAACCCTTGTTTAAGCAATTAGGTCTTGATTTAGATGCGTGCTTTAACGGTACCATCAATGTGAATATTAAACCTTACGCTTTTGACATTGTAAGGCCCGATTACACCTTTCATCACGTAAAGTGGGCCAAGGCGATGCCCGCTGAAAGTTTTTCGTTTATTCAATGCCAGCTTATGCACCGCGCCCGTTTTTATCCGGTGCTCGTATACTTTCCACATCCAGAAACCAAACCCGATCATTTCCAATCAAAATCGACCATAGAGTTACTTAGCCCATATATTGTAAACATGCACTATAACGACAAAGTGACCGTCATTATTGCGCAAAATACAATATCACTAAATAAAATTTAATGGTCAGCTAAGCACTCAGTACACATATTCTGTCTATACTTACAGCGCATCGATACTTACACCATAACTATTTTTCAGTAACTTATTAATACTCGTTCCCTCAGCAATATATTATTTGGAGATCGCATGAACTTAACCGACATAGCAAACTATCGTTATTCGACCAAAGAATTTAATTCAAATAAAAAGATACCCGAACCAGAGTTTCAGCAAATTCTAGATTTGCTTCGTTTTAGCCCTTCAAGTGTTAACTCACAACCCTGGCATTTTCTCATTGCCACATCAAAAGAAGCCAAAGAGCGGGTAAGCAAAGGCACGCAAGGCGTGTTCAAGTTTAATGAAGCTAAAATATTGGATGCATCCCATGTCATTGTGTTTTGCGCAAAAACAGAAATCGACGAACAATACATGTTACATCTTTTGGCATCTGAAGAACGAGATGGACGATTTGCAGAACCAGCACACAAAGATATGATGCACGCGGCAAGAGCGATGTTTATAAATATTCACCGTTATGATTTAAAAGATGTGCAACATTGGATAGAAAAACAAGTGTACTTAAATATGGGAACCATACTGCTGGGCGCGGGCGCTTTAGGTATTGATGGATTACCTATGGAAGGGGTAGACAAGCCTGTTTTAGACCAAGAGTTTGGCTTAAGAGAACAAGGGTATTCGGTCGTTGGGGTACTGTCGTTGGGCTATCGTGCCGATACTGACTTTAATGCCGCATTGCCAAAGTCAAGACTGCCATCAGAAGAAATATTTACCTTTTTACCCTAAAGCTTTAACGGCAACAATGCTAAATTTCGCATGCCCCTATACCCTAAAGTTTTGCTCCGATAGCGTTTAGATGTTGTCCTAAAGGCCAACCTTTATTGGTTGGTTTGCGCTAATAAAAATATAAAAACCTAATATTTGTTTTATATTTAAAGAGTATCGGCTTAATCAAGCTGTTGGTTTGATAGCACCATAAATAATGTTTAGTGAGTTCGTTAACAGAGTGCTAAGGGTGAAACAAAGGGCTTATAGTTTGAAGGAAAAACTTTATGCATGTCTTGAATGCGATTACTTGTTAACCTTGCCCCATCTGCTAGAGGGTGAAACGGCCTTTTGTCCAAGGTGTAGACACCCCATAGTACAACGTAAAATCAATTCCATTAATCGCACCTTAGCGGTTTGCTGTTCTGGTTTGTTAATTTTTATTCCCGCTGTTTTTGAACCTCTGATGTCAATGAAAATACTTTCTTTACAAAGTTCAGCCAGCTTGTTTACGGGCATGATTGCCTTGTGGCAAAGTGAAATGTATTTGGTCTCCAGTTTGATCTTTTTCTTTTGTATCTTTACCCCTCTAGTCAAGTTGTCCTGTGCGTTTGTTATTTGTGTCGGGGTAAAATTTCAGTGGGGATATCAAATGTGGTTTAAAAAACTTTTCTTGTACTACCACCGTGCCGATGTATGGGAAATGCTCGAAGTTTTTATGATTGGAGTGCTGGTAGCCATATTCAAGTTAAAAGATCTGGCAGACTTAACGTTAAACTTTGGCATTTTATGTTTTGCTACTTTAGTGGTTTGTGTGAACGCACTTAAAGTCACTTTAGATCACGACATGGTTTGGGACACCATTGATTATGACAAAGGATAAAACAATAGCGGTTAATGCCAAAGATAACGGCTTAGTGTTATGTCAAGTTTGTCATCAACTGGCGAAATACCAACAACAAGAGCAAAACTTTTGTCCTCGTTGTGGCTCTGCGATAGACGTTCGATTTAGAAACTCGCTGCAACGATGCTGGGCATTAACCATTTGCTCTTTAATTGTCTTTATTCCGGCCAATACGTATCCCATCATGACCTTCTTATATTTTGGTAATGGCCAAGGCGATACCATCTTATCTGGGATCATTGCGTTATTAAAATTTGAAATGTATCCAATTGCAGCCATTGTCTTTATTGCCAGTTTTTTAGTACCCGCGGCTAAAATCTTTGGCTTATTTCTACTGTTAAATTCTTTACGCAGACGATCAGCCTTTAGTCCAGAAAAACGAACTAAAATATATCGTTATATAGAATTTTTTGGTAAATGGTCAATGATTGATGTATTTGTCGTCGCTCTACTGGTTGCTCTTGTTGAGTTTGGTACATTTCTTCGGATAGTGGCAGGCCCAGGTGCTACCGCTTTTGGCATTATGGTCATTTTAACCATTTTTGCCGCCAATAGCTTTGATCCAAGATTACTATGGGATGAGGAGTCGGTGGATGACAGCACAACAAGTTAATGAACAACCTAAAGCTTTGGTGAAAAAATCGTCCACTATTTCGGCGATATGGTTGTTGCCGATAATCGCGGGTGTTATCGGCTTGTACTTGCTTTATAAATCCTTTACCGATGCGGGTATCGACATTGTGGTGCAGTTAGATCGCGCTGATGGTATTACCGTCAATAAAACCCAGCTTAGATACAAAGGGTTTCCTTTAGGTGTTGTTAGAGACTTAGCATTCACCGAAGATTTACAAAATGTCTTGGTGAGCATTGAAATGGATAATGCAGCAGAAGATTATTTAAATGAAAATACGTATATTTGGCTGGTTAAACCCGAGGTGAGTTTGTCAGGTATTTCTGGCCTTGATACTGTTTTAACCGGTAATTACTTTGAAATGTTACCCGGTGATGGCAAGCAAGAGCAACGCTATTTTGAAGCACTTAAAAAACCACCGGCTTTAAGTCAAGAGTACCCAGGCCTTCACCTTATTCTTCATTCCAAAGACTTAGGGTCCATATCTCATGGCAGCAGTGTGTATTACAAACAAATCAAAGTGGGTGAAGTCTATGCATATGAATTTTCCCAAGACAGTTCTCATATTGAAGTTAAAGTGATCATTGAGGAGCAATATGCTCATTTAGTCACCATGCACTCGCGTTTTTGGAATGCCAGTGGGATTTCGTTAAAAGGCGACTTGTCCGGCTTTAAAATGCAAACTCAGTCATTATCATCGATTATTGGAGGTGGCATCGCTTTTCATAACCCTGAGCCTGCAAAACACGACAATGAGGTAAACGATTTTACAGAATTTCCATTATATGAAGATTTCGAGCAGGCGCGTGCAGGCGTGAGTGTGGTGATGAATTTTCCGAAAAATAGTGGTGTAAAGGCTGGGGTCACTAAGGTCATGTTTGAAGGTTTTGAAGTAGGGCAGGTTGAAAGCCTGACCTTTAATGAAGACACCGGTGGGGTAAAAGGTAATGTATTATTAAACCCTAAGCTAGAGCCGTTTTTGCTTTCTAAAATGGACTTTTGGCTAGTAAAACCGATGATAAGTCTTGATGGGATTGCGAATTTAGACACCATTTTAAGTGGGGTATTTGTGTCATTTCGCTTAGGTGAGGGAGAGCCCGCTCGCGAATTTGATGTTTTACCATCGGCGCCCCCCTTAAATTTTTCAGAACCTGGGTTGCATTTATCGCTGTACTCAAACAATGTAAAGTCATTAGCCGTGGGATCAAACATTTACTACAAAGACTTAAAGGTCGGAACAGTACAAGATCATCAATTTATCGACGGTAATGACAGGTTTGAAGTAAAGATTCATATTATGCCTGAGTATCAACACTTAGTTAATAGCAGCAGTGTCTTTTACGAACTTAGTGGGATCACCGCAAAAGGCAGTTTACAGCAATTTACTTTAGAAACAGGCCCTTTACAGACCATTATTTCTGGCGGTATTGCCTTTCAAACCTTAAAACCACGCAAAGGTCAAACAGTAAAAAACGGGACGATATTTGCTTTAAACAGCAGTCTTGACGATGCGTTAAACAGTGAAATAGTGACTTTAACGGCGGATATTAATATTGATTTAGTCGCCGATCTTACGCCAGTAAAATTTGGTTCTAAAGTCATTGGCAAAGTCATTAAAATTGAGCCCTCATCCGATCTAAGTACATCGACAGTAACGATAGGTTATCAAACTCAGTACAAAGGATTATTTAAGCAAACGACAAAAGTTTGGTTGGTTGAACCTGATATTTCAACGGGCAACTTAGAAGGGGTTAATGCACTGTTTAATGGCAGTTTCATTGAAGTAAGCCAGGGCAGTGGAAAAGCACAGAATGCATTTACTTTATTGAGTCAAGCGCCGGTTAAAGAGGCATCTGCACCCGGGTTACAAATACACTTACGTTCCGATAACACGAATTCTTTAACCAAAGGGGCGGCGATTACTTATAAGCAAATGTTAATAGGAGAGGTCGATGCCATTAACTTTACAGAGCAAGGTGATGCGATAGATATTGCGTTGACGGTGGATGAGAAATTCCGTCATTTAGTGACCGAACAAACTCGATTTTATATAGGAAGTGGTTTTGATATCAAGGCGGACTTGACGGGGTTAAAAATTAAAACTGAAAGCGTCAGCAGTATTGTCCAAGGTGGTATTGCGATAGATAATCAACGCGCCGACTACAGCAAGCCCGCCAAAGAAAAAAGCCAATATATTTTATACAGTAAATTTGATGATCTAGAGCACACCGGCCGGCAAATCAAAGTAACGTTTGAGCAGATCATTGATATTCAAAAAGGTGCGAAAGTGCAGTTTCATCAACATCAAGTTGGATATGTTGAAGATGTATTATTAAATCCTGAACTGACGAAAACAATGTTAATCGTTAACTTAAACGATAAGTATGAGCGTTTAGCTAAAGTTGGCAGCAAATTTTGGTTGGTAAAACCGATCGTAAGCATCAGTGGTATAAAAGATGCGAAAGCCTTATTAACCGGCAATTACCTTGGTGTTATACCGGGGTCAGGCCATAGCCAAAATGAATTTATTGGCTTGGTTAAAGAACCCGCTTTACAATCCTTACCTACGGGCTTAAACCTTACCTTAACAGCAACAAGAGCCGGTTCAATTCGTGCTTCAAATCCGGTTTATTTTAGGCAAATACAGGTAGGTCAAGTACTAGGCACTGAGCTTAATCAACGCTCAAATGGGGTGTATATCTACATAAATATTGACAAACAACACCAGCATTTAGTCAGTTACTATTCTCGTTTTTACAATGTAAGTGGGGTAAATGTGCAAGCGAGCTTATTCTCGGGGTTTAATATAGACACGGCATCGGTAGAGTCTATATTTCAAGGTGGTATTGCCTTTTCCACCCCTGACGTCACCAATTTGAACAAAGTTGATAATGGCGCTACATTCAAGCTTTACCCCAAAGTAAAGCAAGAATGGTTAGATTGGCAACCGGTATTAACACCACCATAATCTAATATATTCTAAACAATATAATTAGTTAGCAATAAACCATTATATAAATTTAAACAAAGAACAAGTTAAAGCTATGATTTCATGGCATTTGGGCTAAGGTCATTTCTTTTTTGAATACACCTGGGCAAAGGGTAATTTATCTTCAACTCAACGGGTAAATATGGCCGTTTATAAGCCTAGTTTAAGCCTAAGTTTGTAGATTTAGGTTGAGATCTTATTCAAACCCCCGTATTTTATAAGGCTTGTGCAAACAAATCTTACAACTAAGCTTTGTCTCTTGCGGGGGCTTTTTTCGGCCTGCGTAATAATTTGCCAATGATTTTCAACGAATAAATTGAGAACAATAATATTATGAATAAATTAACCAAGCTCTTTGCCATCACGGCCGCTCTATCATCGGGTCAAGCAATGGCAAATGACACCATTTCAATAGATGACATTCCAAACATTGAACACGTACTGCAAAACGCCGTTAGCCCAAGTGGCGATTATGTTGCCTTTACCCGTAAATTAGCACCAGAGCTATACGTTGATAAAGACAGCAACAGTTTTAGCGAGCTGTACATTGTTGACAGTAAGGGTAATGAGCGTCCATTTATTACCGGGAAAGTCAATGTAAGCCGTCTAGAATGGTCGCCTGATGGCCAATTTATTTATTTTCTAGCAAAGCAGGGCGAAGATAAATTTACTGCGCTTTACCGTATTCCATTTAACGGTGGTGAAAGCCAAAAAGTTATGGCGTTAAAAGAAACGTCAATCAGTTCATACGACATCAGCCCCAAAGGCGATAAAATTGCTTTATTAGCAATGCCGGCCAAAGATAAATCTGAAAAAACATTGCAAGAACTTGGTTTTAAAGCCGAAGTTTATGAAATGGGATTGGATAATAAGCAACTTTTCGTTACTGATTTAGCCATTAACGACAAACCTCTAGCCCTAGAAGCGTTTGATATTAACGCGTATGTTGCGGATATGAATTGGTCTGAAGATCAAGACAAGTTGTTGGTTAAAACACAGCCGACAGCACTCATTGACGATACATACACCAAATCGCAATGGCATGTAATGGACTTAGCATCAAGTAAATTTACTTTATCACTTTCGACTGAAGGTAAATTGAATCAAGCAGAGTTTTCACCAAGTGGTGATTACATTGCCATTATTGGTGCAGAAGATAAGCACGATCCATCGGCAGGGCGCTTGTTTTTAGCCAATACCAACAGTGGCGAAGTGAGTGATTGGATCCCAAACTTTAAAGGTCATGTAAGTGACATTGAATGGTCAAATAAAAAAGATCAACTTAACTTCATTGCGCAAGTTAATACCGAATCTGTGGTTGCTAGCATTAAACCTGGCACAAGCACATACGATACCATCGTTAAGCCTGGTACGTTTATCGCCTCAAATCTAACCATCTCAGACTCTGACAAAACCATGATGGTGAATGGTCATACCGCAAAACACCCAAATGAAGTGTTTATGGTTCGCGATAACAAGGTTACTAAATTAACCGATTCAAACCCTTGGCTGGCAAACAAACGTTTTGCCAAGCAAGAAACCATAAGCTTAAAAGCTCGCGATGGTGTGGAACTTGATGGTGTATTGGTTTACCCATTAGATTATAAAGAAGGTACTCGTTACCCGTTAATTATGCAAGTGCACGGTGGTCCAGAAGCGCACGAGAAAAACGGTTGGGTAACCGCGTACTCTAAGCCAGGTCAAATGGGCGCAGCTCGTGGTTACGCTGTATTTTATCCTAACTACCGTGGTTCTACGGGTAAAGGTGTGGCCTATTCAAAACTTGGTCAAAACGACTATGCCGGTGCTGAGTTTAACGACTTAGTTGATATGAAAAACCACTTAGTTGAAATGGGCGTTGTTGATAGTAAGCGTGTTGGTATTACAGGTGGCTCATACGGTGGTTACGCATCGGCTTGGGGGGCAACTAAATTAACAGAGCATTTTGCCGCGAGTGTTATGTTTGTTGGTATTTCAAACCAGTTATCAAAATTTGGTACGACAGATATCTCTAACGAAATGCATTTAGTGCATGCACGTTCATACCCATGGGATAAATGGCAATACTACTTAGAGCGCAGTCCAATTTACTGGGCTCATCAGTCAAAAACGCCATTATTGATCATGCACGGTAAAGCCGATCCACGTGTGCACCCAGCACAATCGATGGAAATGTACCGCTACATGAAAGTGCAAGGTAAAGATGTTCGTCTAGTTTACTACCCAGGTGAAGGCCATGGTAACCGACGTGCTGCTGCGCAATACGATTACAGCTTACGTTTAATGCGTTGGATGGATAACTATCTTATCGAAGGCAATAAAGACATGCCTGAATATGAGTTAGATCATAAAGGCAAAATGGAAGCTAAGAAAGACAGCAACAAAGACCAAGCAGAAAACGACGCTTAAACATTTAGAGTTTCGGTAAATGAAAGCCCGCAAGTTGATACTTGCGGGCTTTTTTATTTTTCCGTGGTCAATGGTTAAGAATGCTTTCATAAAAAACATCAGTAACGGCATTCAAAAGTCTCCTAAAATCGCTACAAGGCGCTATTTATAACGGTTTAAGCCAGATAACGATTGAAAATGTCCGTGCGCTACGTGAATTCTTTTTTATTGTGGCTAACTTTAGCCACAATATTTAACCAGAAGCGCTTAAATGTTTTAGTAATCCACTGATATTAATACTATTTGTTTATTTGCGAGTAAGGCTGTGGATTATATTTAGGAGGTTGCTTTAATTGCATCCTGTATGTTTTGCATAACGCGTTTATGTTAATCTGGTCAGGCGAATGCATTTAGCTAAGCGCTAAGGTGTTTATAAGCTTACTCATCATATCGATAAAATAAGCCCAGCACAGAAATTTAAATACATATGACAAAGACAGGGCTATTTACATGGCTCAAATGTCCGTTAATGTTAATTAGTGGACATTTTGATTTTAAGCCTTTATAGTGTTGATTACGTCTCTTAATCCGTGTTTTGGGCTTCAAGTGTTATCTTTAGTTTAATATCTATACCGCTAGATACGTTTTTAACTGGTAATATCGTTGTCGTTAAATACGATTATGGATTGTTAAAAAGCCCTTACAATTTGCATTTTATTGCGCTGATTACAACCTTAATAATGATAATAATTTATGACCGATACTTTTACCGCTCAACCCTTGTTTGATTCTCATCGACATTTTCAATTACTTAAACGCAACCAAGTTTTCTCTGACGACACGCCAACCGTTAAACAATTTGTAGAGTCTGTAAGTCAAACGGTTGCCGATGCTTTTGATGACTATAAGTTCACCAAAGAATTTCTTCAGTCTAAAGGACGTCGAAATGAAGCTACGTACAATTTATTTCGCACCGAAACCGAAAAGTTTCTCTTGTGGTCATGGCTGATCAATAAAAAATCTATTGTGCAGTTAAAACGACGTGATCTTGAAGCGTATATTGACTTTGTGCATAAGCCACCGCATCAATGGATCTCGGATAATGTTTATCGTCGATTTGAAAATCGCAATGGTATTCGCGATGTTAATCCTGACTGGCGCCCATTCACAATAAAAATTCCCAAAGCTCAACGCCTTGATAATATTGATTTTAAAAAGAAAAAACAAAATTACCAATGTTCTCAAGATGCTTTAAAAGCCACCTTTTCAGTTCTTAATGTCTATTATGACTATTTAGTTAGTGAAGATTATGCCTTTGGCAATGCCATCGCTTCGGTGAAAAAAGACTGCCCTTATTTAATCAAAGATGCTTCTTACACCGAAGTGAAACGATTATCTTCACTGCAATGGGACTACATTTTAGAGTCGTCCGAACTTTTAGCCAGTGAAAATGACAACCATGAACGGACCTTATTTATAATAGCGACGCTTAAAACCTTATATTTACGTATATCTGAATTGTCTGAGCGCGCTAATTGGTCGCCTACAATGGGCCATTTTTGGCAAGATAAAGATAAAAACCACTGGTTTAAAGTTTTCGGTAAAGGTTCTAAACAACGTGATGTGTCGGTTCCAGACTCGTTTTTACCGTATCTAGAACGCTATCGGGCAAGCCGCGGCCTGTCTGGTTATCCCTTATCGAGTGAATCTGATCCTCTTATTCATAAACTAAAAGGCTCTGGCGGCATGACTTCTCGCCAGTTAAGGCGAATTGTGCAGCAAGCATTTGACTTTGCTTATGAACAAATGGTGCAAGAAGGATTTAAGAACGAGGCGCAAACACTAAAAGAAGCAACAACGCACTGGCTACGTCATACGGGGGCTTCTATGGATATCGACTCAAGGCCATTAAAACATATGGCAGACGAATTAGGCCATGCTAGCATGGGAACAACCGATAGAGTCTACGTGCAATCAGATCACCTTGAACGGGCTAAATCTGGTAAAAAACGTATTGTTGAAAGTCGATAAGTTTACTGTAAAGAACGAAAAAACTTATATAAGCACAGTATATTAACCAATAAAGGCCAATAATCTTGGCCTTTATTGGTTTAAGTTATCAATTTACTCGTCTTGAGCCGATATGGCGCTCGGCGCTGAAAAAGTTCGAAAATTAGGTAACTCTAGGGCTAATGCGGGGTCAAGCTTGACGTTATACCAGTTAATCCGCCAATCTAAGTGAGGGCCTGTCGAGCGCCCTGTTGAACCAATTCTTGCTACTGGTTGAGATTGTAATACTCTGTCACCAACTTTGACATCGGCACCACTTAAATGCAAAAACGTTGAGGTAATACCATGGCCGTGGTCAATCACCAAAGTACCGCCAGAATAAAACATGTCTGGTACCCAAAGCGTCACCGTACCTGCTGCAGGAGCATAGACAGGTGTGCCTTTTTTTCCCGCATAATCAAGGCCAAAATGCGGGTTTTTCGGAACCCCATTATAATAACGTTGACTACCATAAACCCCGGTAATAACCCCGTTTGCTGGGGCTTTAAAGCCATGGGCAAAGTCGATATTCGATGATGAAACCGCCCTTACCTGACCAATTTTTTTATTATCTTGGCGAATGCGCTCTAATGCTTTCGGATCTGGCTGCATGATTTTTTTGGCAATACCTTCAATCTTTTGAATGTTGTATTGACGTTTTGTTGGGGTTAAAGCTTTTGATAAGGTTTCACCCGATGGTTCGGTAATCGTTAAGGTATGTGTTTTGTCGTCATCACGAGAAAAACCAAAGGTAAAATAACCATGTTTCGACACTTTTAGTGCCCGATCATCAAAAAGCACTTTATTTGCTGCCTCGGTTTTGCCTACCATTAAGCCACCTTGGGTTAGCGCACCTTCGAGCTCGAGTAAAACCTCGGCGTTTGCCCAATTTAGGCAACAGGCTAAACATAAACCCCAAAAGGTGTAGACCTTATTTTTACGCATTAGCAATCGCTCCTTTACCGACACCTTCAAAAGCAACCACCTTAAAGTTTGCTTCTGGATGGCGTTGTTTTAATTGTCTGGCAATAAAATCGGCCAATAGTTCCACCGTGGAGTCGCAATCAACGACATCAAGGCGGGAGCTTAAAACCGCAATATCAAATCGACCTTGTGGCGCATAATAAGAAAAATATTGATGTTCTGGTTTTAAAGCCACTTTGGCATTAGCCGATAGTTCAATTTCGTCGATGGTTGCTCTATCTGATTCACTGGCTAAATATATATCTCGCCATCTGGTGCACCAATAGCGCTCTAATTCTAGATCTCGAGTACCGTCTTTATAAAGGTGGATGGGCGAGCGATGACCATGGGCTATGCGTTGACAATTACCATCGTGTTTTTTCAAACCATGGGTATAGTGGTAATAATCACCGACTATGTTTTCAGCTCTAAGGTGTAAAGAGATACCTTGCACGTTTTCAGGAAGTTGCTGTTTTATAACCTTTTCAAGGTAACGCGTTACGTTTTCTTCATTAATTTCAGCGCAGTCCAACTGAACAAAGGCCTGGCTTGGAGATTGTAAATACATCTCAAAACCTGGGGCGTCAAAGTCCACATACAAGTGATCAGAGCGCACTGACTCTGACACCTGTACATTGGTATCTTTTATGGGTAACACCAGCTTGTGATCAACCGCGTCATCGATGATGGCTTTTATTTGCTTTTTAACAATACCAAAATCTAAAACCATACTTTCTGCATTTAAATCACCACTTAAAGTGACATCAACAATCCAGCTTTCGCCCACAACGCCTCTTTGAGATGATAAATACGAAAAATCTATAACGGTTAAATCGTTAACAAACAGCTGCATGTTTTTCATAAGTGCCCTACTTTACTTGCCAAAGAATTTGCTCACCGGCACGAATAGGTACAACAACATCATCACCAAATGGCAGGGTTTTTGGAATATCCCAAGGTTCTTTAACCAAGGTGATCGTGTCTTCATGCCTTGGTAATCGATAGAAATCGGGGCCGTTGAAGCTCGCAAACGCTTCTAATTTATCTAATGCATTTTCCTGTTCAAATACCTCAGCATACAATTCAATAGCTGCGTGCGCAGTATAAGAGCCAGCACACCCACACGCATTTTCTTTATTTGATTTTGTGTGTGGTGCTGAGTCAGTACCTAAGAAAAATTTCTTAGAGCCACTTGTTGCAGCTTCAACCAGTGCTTGCTGATGAATATTACGCTTTAAAATTGGCAAACAGAAAAAGTGTGGTTTAATACCACCTACAAGCATGTCGTTACGGTTAAATAATAGGTGATGCGCGGTAATCGTTGCCGCGATGTTGTCAGAGCCATTAGCAACAAACTCAACCGCATCTTTGGTTGTGATATGCTCAAGAACGATGCGTAAGTCTGGGAAGTCTGCCACAACCGGGGTTAAAATTCGGTCAATGTATTCTTTTTCACGATCAAAAATGTCGATGTCACTATCGGTTACTTCTCCGTGAATGAGCAACGGCATGCCAACAGATTGCATTGCTTTTAATACTGGGTAGATATTTTTCACATCAGTCACACCCGAGGCAGAATTCGTGGTAGCACCTGCAGGATATAATTTTGCGGCATAAACTAAGCCCGCTTTGTGTGCTTCTTCGATATCGGCAGCGGTAGTATTATCGGTAAGGTAAAGCACCATTAAAGGTTTAAACTGCTCACTTTCGCTGGCATCCATAATTCGGTCATGGTATTGCTTAGCTTGTTCAGCATTCATTACCGGCGGCACCAAGTTAGGCATAATAATAGCGCGACCAAAATAGCGACTAATATCGCGAACGGTATCTTTTAATACGTCGCCATCTCTAAGGTGAACATGCCAGTCATCTGGTCTTGTAATGGTTAATGTGGTCATAAATAGTGTCTCAAATACTGCGAACTGTTTAATCATAAAACAGCATGAAAATGAAAATTAACGCATCCTACTCTGTGCTATGCCAAGATGCAAAAATAAATGTTGTTAAGACTGCTCTTTAACCGCTTATTCTTCGGTTGTATCAGCCTGATTTTGTTCCAATAACTTCATTAATTGTTCTTTTAAGTTAGGTGGGACTTTGTAAATGGTCAAACTGTCTTTTTCAGGATTATAAACCACATCTTGACCAAAGTGAGAACGCTCAAAACTGACGCTTATACCAGCACCATAACCTGAGTATTTTGTAACTTTGTTTATAACTGTTTGATCATGCGGAAAGCTTTCTTCTATTTCTAGTGCGTTGTCTTGGCAAAATTGATAAAAACTGTTGCTTTCGTCTTCTGTGCGAATGCTGGCCGATAACTCTTTTAAATGAACTTCTTGGCCAGAGTGATGTTGCTCTTTACAGTAGGTTAAAAGCTCTTTTCGAGCTTCTTGTTTTTCTTCTGCGTTCAGTTGATTAACATTGACGTATTGCTCAACGGCTTCAACTAAATTGTGCGATTGTTGTTTAGGATCGATACCTTCTTCGCAGTTTAAAAAATCGAGGAAAAAGTCGGCTACTTTGCGACCGGCACGACCTTTTATAAAAGAAATGTACTTACCCGATTCTCTGTTATCGCGATACGCGAATATGTCAACTCGTGCGGCTAACGTTAATCGAGTAATATCAATGTGTTGGTCGGCAGAAATATTTAACTCGCCGTCAACATAAAAGTGTTCAGAGATTGGCAGTAACGCCACCAATAAATATTGACCACCTAAAGCTTCATAATGACATGTTACGAGATACCCTGTTTCGGCCAATTCGTATTTTTCTAATTCTTTTTTAAGGCGTAAGCTTGCCTGGTTTGAAAATGGAATAAATTCGTCAGGATTATCAAGGTAGTCTTGCAGCAATTGATCAAATGGCTTTTCAAAACCGTCAACCGGCTCAGATTTAAAACCGCCAAAGGCTTTACTGCCCTTGCTGTTGTAAAGTTTATGCAAAGACTCAACAAAAGCGGACATCTTTTCCGTCACCGCAATCGGTCCATTGCTGGCCTCTAAGGTGACTTCTGTGCTGTTTTCCGCTTTATTAAGATAATGTAGATCGATATTGGTTATAATTAAACTCATAATAATTGAATGATAATACTTTTATTTTTAATTGTTGAAATTCGTTAGTATATTAACTTGTGCAAGCATTTGATAAACTACAGCTAAATTATTAACAGGACGAATGTAAATCTTATGCCTATTGTCTCAAAATACTCCAACGAACGCGTTGAAAAAATTGTTCAAAACCTTATCGACGTTTTAGTTGACGAAGAAGCTTCTACGGATCTTGCCCTAATGTGCTTGGGAAATACCATTTCCACTATTATAAATAATCAAGTACCAGAAAGCCAAAGAGAAAATATCAGTAAAAACTTTTCTGCGGCACTTGCAAAATCAATAAAAACAAAATAAAGATAACGCGATTACAATTATGGTAAATAAAGACAATACGACGTACAGCAAGCGTTTATTACAATTAATAAGTTGGGGCCATTGGTTCACTTTTTTTAATATTTTTGCCGCCATTATAATCGCGATAATTTTTCTCAATGCCGAGGGTATACCAGACGACTTGATTGGTAAATTCTATATGTTTACCAATTGGTTTAGCCATATGGCATTTCTAACTTTTATCTTATTTGTATTAACGGTATTTCCGCTGACCTTAATTTACCCTAAAACTCGTTTTATTCGGGGGGCGGCTTCCCTTATATTCACCTTGTTGCTTACCCTACTAATGCTTGATGGTTTTACCTATTACCATCTGGGTTACCATTTAAATTGGGCCTCAAGTAGCCAGATTTTTAGTTTGCTGTATGAAAAAATGCAGGTCAACAAGCTCGCTTTCGCAGGTCATATCGTATTAACCCTTTTAACCCTATTGGTGTTTGAATTAGTTGCCAGTAACTATGCTTGGAAGCATTTAAGAAGCTTACAGCAATTACTGTGGCCAAAGATCTTCGTTGGCGTTTTGGTGTCATCATTTTTTATCAGTCATCTAATTCACGTTTGGGCCGATGCCAATTTACAGTATTCGGTTTTACGACAAGACCGAGTGTTGCCGTTTTCTTATCCATCAACGGCAAAAACATTATTAACAAAGTATGGCTTATTTGATCAGCAAGACTATGCTCAGCGTCGTAACTTATCGATAAAATTGGAACAAAAAGCCCCACAATATCCCGATAATGGTGCCCAATGCGCAATCACCAATAATGTTCAGGGTTCGGTATTTATTGTTCTCAACGACGATACGTTAACCGAAAAACAAGTTAAGCAGTTTAAACTTAGCTCATCAATCCCTGCTTCCCAATTGTATAACCATATGGACAGTGCCTTAGACCATGATGCATGGTTTAACCTTTTATTCAGTCTGCCAAGCATTTACCAACAAGATATTTTGGCTCAAAATAAAAAACCAATGCTGTTTCAAGCGATGAGTCAACAAGATTTAACCACCAGTTTGACCGTGTTTTCTGAAAATAAAACAATGGGGATTGAGAGTGGTTTATCGTCTTTGTTTGAAAACAGTGAACAATTTAACGATATCGACAAGTTCCTTTCTGCATCTGCGTTAAACGGCTTTAAACAAGGGGTGCATATATTCTATTTTTCGGACATGTCAGAGTATAAATACGATTTATTTGTAAATGCCCTATTGCTGGCTCAAAAATCTAAGCAACAAAAAGACATCATTTGGCTTGGCTCTTTGGGCAATAAAAGCTTTGAGCAAAGCTTTTCGCCTAAACCCTCACTGCTTATTTGGCCGAATAAAAAAGCTCGAGAAATTACCCGTTTGTCGTCACCAATGGATATCCAACCAACGTTGATGCGTTATTGGTTGCAATGTAGAACGTCCTATAAGGAATACAGCAACGGCAAAAACTTATATCGATTAAAAAATGATCGCGTAATTGGTAACACCAGTAACGATGGTTTAATGATATTTAAAAAAGACAAAACCATTTTTATTGACCGTCAAGGTAACTTTGAAAGTTACTCTACACAGTTAAACACGCTTATATCAGAAAGTTACAACTTTCCAATGATGATAGATGGGATCAATAGTTTGAACCAGTTTTCGGTTTATCATCAACAAAAACAAGCGGTCAAATAAGCTAAAAAGACTATAAATTAAGCAGTTAAACAATAACTTGGATTTATTGATTGCAATCATTGAGTTTTTCATTAACATACAAAATTGTTGTCAAACAACATTTGTCGGGGTGTAGCGCAGTCTGGTAGCGCGTGCGTCTGGGGGACGTGAGGTCGCAGGTTCAAGTCCTGCCATCCCGACCATATTTTAGAGCCTGTTTTTACAGGCTTTTTTTATTTCCGCCATCTCTGAATCTACGACCCAAATTCATTCCATCGCACATATATCGCACCGCCCTGTCCGACTTAGAATTAACAACAGGGATTGAGCATAAGCAATAAAGAAAAATCCCCATGATAATGGGGCTAAATATTATTTTTTCCCATTGTTTTTTCTTTATAAAAATATATTACCTTTGTATCTTGGATGATCGCCCTGTATCAAATTTTTAAGATAGCAACATTGCGTGCTTGAAAACTGCCCTAAACGAGACTTATCAACTACGCTATTAACAGTACCTACTTGAAATTAATCCCAAATGCAGCGAAATACTAGTGGGACACGCATAGACTGGAAATCGATTTTAGAAAGTAATGGGCCTGTTATAACTGTCCTTGTATGTACAAATATACTTTGGGGTAACATTTATCCTTCTATGATCAACTAGGAGTAAATAATGAAACAATCGAAACTTATTGGCACAATTTTGTTGACATTGGGCATAACAGGTAATGCCGTTGCACAGAATGATTTTTATGCGGGTGCGAGCATCGGGCAAGCTACCATCGATGCGTGTAGCGGTCTCACCAGTTGCGACGATGAGGACACAGGCTGGAAGATCTTCGGCGGTTGGGAGTTCAATTCTAATCTCGCCTTTGAGGCCGCTTGGGTGGATTTTGGTGAGATCGATGGTTCCATAGACGGTTTCAAAGTCAGTGCCGAAGTAGACGGGTTTTCACTCGCTGCAAAGGGCATACTACCGCTCAATGAGCAGTTTGACCTGTTCGGCAAGTTTGGCGTGATCGCGTGGGATGTCGAAGGGGGTGGCGTAGCTTCCGGAATTGATGATGATGGCACAGACCTTTTGTATGGCCTCGGCGCTGAATACAAGTTCACTGATCAGTTCAGCATTGTCGCTGAGTGGGAGTGGTATGATATCGACGAAGACGTTGATCTGTTTTCTATCGGTGTACTGTTCAGGTTTTAACTGAACGAAACAATCAATCTCAAATAGGCCATTGTACAACCTCGCGACTCGGCACAACGGGATGGATCGCAGATGAACACTCGCCTCAGTTGGGCAGGAAGTTGAACGCAACCAACTCGAGCTTCGATACGTAGTAGGTTATTAAAAAACGAAAAAGGGCAGCCTTTGTGTCGCCGTACTTGGTCTTATAAATGATAATTTTGGAAGAATTGAATATTGGGGACGTAAGGTCGTAGGTTCAAGTCCTGCCATCCCGACCATATTTTTTAGCCTATTTTTTCTAGGCTACTTTGTTAAAAACAAATTATCATAACGCTATCAATAAATTAAACCAATCTCGTAATCTTTAGCTAAAATCACCTTTCAACAAGCCATAAAAACTAGGTTGTTTTTTGAATTTTTTAAAACAATTTTGTTTAGCCACTGCTATACTTGAGGCGCAGTAAGTACAATGAATTAACATTTGTCGAGGAGCTTTATTATGTCAGGCAATCTTGCATCATCTGACTATCTAAGTGACCAGCCAGAAGGTCTCGCCAATGATGTTTTACTTCAAATGCAAACACACATTGCTCAATTAAAAATACTGAGCATATTCCCGTCGGTCATTAAAGACAATTCTCATTATTCAACAAAGCGTCAAAGCAGGCGAAAGCGGCTCTGAAGCAACCTCTCTTTTAACAAAAAAAATAAATTGCCACCAAGGATCTCTGTATCTTCGATATATGAGACTTTCTCATTTAACCTAAAAAAATAAGGGTTTTACAATGAAGAGTATTAACAAGCAATTTAACAGCTCGAATCCGCTGTTTTATGGATTCGTATATACCATCTTTCTATTGTTTTTTTTTAGCGCATCTACACAAGCTGGCAAACCAACGCCAATTGATGTGCAATCTAAAATAACTATTTTTGACTCCCAACAATGTGTAAGGGAGCGCTCTACTTTAAGCAGTTTAACCTGTACCGCCAATGATGTTCGATTAGCCGACATTACATTGGGTTCAGGGGCTTCTGGAGAATGTACTGCGGGTGAAGATGTTACTCAAAATTTAAATTTCAGAGTCATTTCAACTGCTAATATTCGCTATAACTGGTCGTTTTATACTACGTTAGATAGCACAGCTACGCCCTTAGAAGGGCCAGGTAATGTGTGTTCTATTTGGGTCGGTGAAATTATTGGCGATGGTGCTAATTCTCAATCTGTTAATGGTGATGTCTGTACCGATGTTACTAAATCACAACCTGCTGAATTTATCGACCAAGCGTTAACCTTTAAATGTCAAGATACCGATGGTGATGGTTTTGTAGACCTACCCTATTGTGCGACTTGGAGTCAAAGTGATGATGACCTATGTACTACAGATAATATTGGAGATATAGACCCTAATTCACTGCCTGTACCTGGCTCTCCTTCAAAATGTAATTGTGAAGATATTGCAATTCCCGTTCTCGTAAAACCAGCAGCGCCAACGTTGGTTAAAGCACCTTTACAGGTATCTCGAACGGAAGCTCAAATTTATGCTGGTACTGATACCTTTGAATTTGATCTAAAAATCACTAACCCTAACGAAAGTGCTCCCATAATAATCACTGAAATAACCGATATATTTGATCTTCAACCCTATGTTATTCCTACTAACATAAACACCACACCCAATCTAATAGTAAACGAAGACGAAGTGTATTTAGTTAGTGCAACCGATAGCTCTGGTGGTACTTGTTTATCTAATGGTCCTATCACAATTGCTGGCGGGGAACATTATATCTGCAAAGTTACTTTTCGTTGGAAAAGCTTAGACCTTTATGACACTGATGGAAACTTTGATAATGGTGTTAAAGAAGATAAAGTGAACAGTTTTAAAGTTAAGTGGAAAAGTACAAATCAAGTTTCTGAAATCGAAGAAACGGGTCCATCTAACAACGCCATTGCCAGTATTACAGATGTGGCACCAATACTTACTTTATCAAAATCTGTAAGTCCAACATCTATCAATGAAACTGGTGAACCCAGCTTTGATCTGGTTACCTATACCCTGACTTTTGGTAATGACAGTGGTTGGGATACCATCAATATAAGCGATGAAAATCTAGCTGATGTATTACTGCAAAATGGACTCGCCCCCCAAAATATAGATTTGAGCCAATGTGATATTTCGAATTTAATTGTTGGTGAAGCGAATAAAGTGGACTGCGTATACTCTGTTAATCTTGCTTCAGTTTACCCCTCTTTAAATGCCGGTGATATTTACAAGAATACCGCTACCGCCACGCCAACCGATGAAGAAGGTAGTAATGGTGCGCAAAAAACAGCGATGGCAACGGTGGATGTAAACAATGTATCGCCAATGGTTACCTTGAAAAAATATGTTCGAGCGGGTCAATCGTTGAGTACTAATGTTGCAGATTATAATGATGTTTCAACCTTGGTAGGTGAATTCGAATTAAACGATTTAACCAACGCGCCTAAAGTTACTTACTTGTTTGTGGTAACCAACAATAGCTTCGAGCCTTTTACGATTGTTGATTTTATCGATTTCGCAGATGATAATGGCCAAGGCTTTAGCACCACTCCTCCATCTTCCAATTATGATGTAAACATCGCAGACACAACACCGTTATATAACTCGTGTAATGGACTTGATGGGTCAATTCTAAATACCAGTGTACCAACGTTTGATCCAATAAATCCGGATGCTAATAAAGTGCATTGTTTAATCACCTTTAAAGTGAAAGGTGATGATGACGAAAGTGTTGATAACACGGCTTGGGTCTTGGTTGATGATGGCGATAGTCCACAAGCGCTTCAGGATTTTGATACTGATGCTGCCATGGTAGACTTCACTCCAAAACCAATTAGTTTTAATCTTGGCATTGGTTTAAGCGCCATTATCGAAATAGAAGTCACTGCCGATGAGAATAACGTTGAAGCGACTGAATTTAATCCATTTGAAGATATTGTCGTGTTAGCTATCCCACAAGGTAGCACGATACCGACAGAGGTTTCCCTTCTTACAACGGACTTTAATAAATTTACTATTTCTAATATAGATTGCTCAGATCAAACGCAAGTCTTAATACCAAGTGACAATCCTGTCGAAGCATCTTACTCTTGTCGTTTTCAAGCATCTGCTAATAACGCTTCTTTGTTAGACACGGCGGTAGAAGTCATTGATAACTCATTAACCATCAAGGCAAGGGATAATGATGGTGGTACTCCAGAAAGGTTGTCGTCAACAATAACCGTGAAAAAATCAGCTAGTATGAGTAACTAGGTTAAACACGGATATTTAAAATTTACTACGAATTTAGTGTCACTTCTAAAATTCAGAAGTGGCACTTTTTTATCAAAGACATCAAATATAAGTTTTTGTTGAAAGTTATCACTTTTGAGCAAATACCTTGCGTAAAAATGTGCTTTCTTATCATCTTTGTGCATTGTTTTCTGCTAGGGGGAGTATCTTATCTGCCGAACCTTGTGGCTCAATTGTCCCGGCATTGTTGCCTTGTTGTTGCAAAAATTTCTCACGTTTTTTTAACTTTACTTGTTCTAAGTTTGCATATGCTTTACTGAAGTAGCGAGGTGATGAATCAATAGCAGATTGAAAAAAATATTCTGCTTGTTCAAGGCGCCCTTCAAGCATAAGAAAATACCCTATATCATTGTATGCCTCATATTCATGCATCACCTGTTTAAGCGTCGTTAAAGCGCGATCGTACAGCCCCTTGCGGGCGTAAACTAAGCCCAAATTACTCCAGGCCTTTGTGTAATCATTATCAAGATTAATGGCATCACGAAAATAGCGTTCAGCTGCTGTCAATTCACCCGTTAGGTAAAAAGAATAACCGAGGTTAGCCATTATTATGGCTGTTTGTTGTTTGGTTAGCGCTAATTTGTAATAAATCCGAGCTAACATAAAGTTACGGTGCATATCTTCGATGACGCCTGATGCGTTATATGAATCAACCGGGGACTCATCATCAAGGGTATGGTAACCAAACTGTCTTTTTGTCCCTAAGGTTCGTAACCTTTTTTGATCCAACAATATCGCTTTTTGAAGGTGCTCTTGCGCCTTTGAGTATTGGCGCCTTTCCATTTCTATTATGCCCAAATGTTGATGCGCTAAGAGCAAACCTGGATCAGAACTTAACGCTTCTTTATATGCCTTAGCAGCAATATCATCGCGCCCATCAAGGTCATGAATTCTACCAATGCGTAATAAAATTTCGGCATCATTGGGTTTCTGCTCTAAGCAATGAATATAGTAAAACAAGGCTTTATCCATTTCCTGACTTGTTTCTGCTTTTCTAGCTAAGGTAAGTGCTTTGTCATATGTTAGATTTTCAGCTATCGAACTGATCCCCTGCCCAGCTAATAAATCTTGTCTATTGAGTGCATTCTTGGTCGATTTTTTTGAATCAGTCGTTTGACATCCTAATAAAATACATGCCATCAACAAAAGCAGTAGCTTCGAAGTTATTCTTGTTGTCATTCGCTCGCCTATTTTTATTTAACTTTAAGGTTTTATTAGCAGCTTCATAGGTTTATTTAAAAACCGCCAATACTTTTAATATAGCTGGTCCAACGGCGACAATAAAGAAAGAGGGCCAAATGCAAACCATCATTGGAAATATCATTTTAACACCCACTTTTGCAGCCATTTCTTCTGCTTGTTGCAACCTCTTATCTCGGTATTCATCTGCATAAACTCGTAAAGTTTTAGCAATACCCGTGCCTAAACGAAGACTTTGCACAATAACTGAATTTAAACCTCGGATGTCCTCTAAACCGGTGCGTTCAGAAAATTCATGTAATGCTTGTTGCATGCTAAACCCCATTCTTACTTTACTGCAGACAAGACTTATTTCTTCAGATAAGTCGGGATGAACAAACGCCATTTCCTTACTTACACGTTGCAATGATTCTAATAAACCTAAACCCGATTCACAGCAAACCACGAGTAAGTCAAGGGCATCAGGGAAAGCTCGGCGTAAGGTTGCCATTCGCTTATTCGCTAAATAGGTGATAACCATCCCAGGAAGTAAATAACAAATACCACAAATTAGAGCGACTAGATAAAATGTGACGAAGGTAGATAAAGTGGGAAATAAGTAAGAAACAGCTGCGGCTAAAATAAGGCCAATTAATAATAATAATAGTTTTAGCGCATTATACAGCTTCAATGCATTTTCTGAGTGAAAGCCGGCATGAATAAGCAAACGCCGAGTCTTTTTATCCCCTGAAAATTGTTTGTCCAGAAACGATAGATTTTCTAAAGAATGTTCTAATGATGAACGTTTGCCGGTATCTTGTTGATCAACGGCTTGATTTTGGAGCTTTTGCAACTTAATACGTACCGGTGAGTACAAACCCGAATATACAAACCCTAATGCCACAGCAAGGGTAACACCCGCCAACAGCGCACCTATATATACCACCCAACGGGTTGTCATAGGATCATCGGTAAGACTTGTAATTAAACTGAAAATAAAATCCATAATTTATAGCTCAATATTTATTAATTTATTAATCCAGACGATGCCAACGACCATAGCGACACCCCCCCACTTTAATAAGTCAATGCCTTGTTCTGACTCGAATAAAGTGCTGACATAGCCTGGAGAAGAAAAGTATAAAATAGCAAATAGAACAAACGGTGTTAGAACCAATACCCAGGCAGACAGTCGCCCTTCAGCGGATAAGGTTTTTACTCTACGCTTAAACTTAAAACGTTGCCTAATAACCTTGGATAAACCATCAATTTTTTCCGCTAAATTCCCCCCTGTTTCTTTCTGTATACTGACAGCACTCACAAATGCCATAGCGGAAGTAGTGGGAACTCGGTTGACGAACGTCATTAATGCGGTTTTAACATCTGCGCCAAAATTTATTTGTTTAAACAGCACGTTAAATTCATCACTCAAAGGGCCATAGGTCTCATCAACGACCAATTTAATTGCTTCAGAAAAAGCATACCCTGCTTGCAGGCCGCGTTTGAGCACATCTAACGACTCTGGAAATTGCATTTCAATTTGTTCTAACCGATTATTTACTGCTCGTTTTAATCGAAGCCAAAAGAACACAATAACAATTAGGGCCCAAACGATAATAAAGACAAGATCAAAAGTGTAGAACCAAACGATTGGTATTGACACAATAAGTGTGGCAAGCAGTAATAATAGGTATTGATGACCAAACATCTTAGAGCCTGACATTTCCAGATTGCAGGTCAAATTTTCTATAAATTCAATTTTCTCAAGTCGAGCAAATATTGGTGAAAGTTTTTTTACCCGAGCATTCAGAAGTAAATTGACATGCATTCCTTCTTCGCCAGCTAACTCTCTAAGTTGTTTTTTCAACTCTTTGGTTTTTGCGCGCTGCGGGTTATAAATAGACACAAAAAGCGTTTGTGTCAAAAACAACACGGCAGCAAAGACTAAAAGCAAAAATATAAGCTGATTACTCATTAAACCTCCTAAAAACTTAATAGATCGTCATTAAGTCCAAAAATGGTATTGGGTAAATGGATACCTTTAGCTCTAAAATCTTTTACAAAATTAGGTACCACCCCACTACTGGTAAATTGCCCTAAGATATTACCTTGTTCATCTTTTCCGTGTCGTTTAAAGCTAAATATTTCAGACATGGTAATAACTTCTCCTTCCATGCCATTGATCTCCTGTACACTGGTAATTCGTCGCTTACCATCTTCATTTCGTTGCAGTTGAATAACAACGTCAATAGCCGAGGCGATTTGTGCTCTGATGTTCTTTATTGGCATATCAAAACCGGCCATACAAATCATATTTTCTAAACGACCTAGTGCATCCCTTGGGGTGTTTGCATGCAATGTCGTTAGAGATCCTTCGTGCCCTGTATTCATTGCCGCGAGCATATCAACGGCTTCGGCACCACGAACTTCTCCTATGACAATTCTATCGGGGCGCATCCTTAAGGTATTTCTGACCAAGTCTCTTTGAGTGACTTCTCCAACCCCCTCAATGTTGGCTATTCGTGTTTCAAGGCGTACCGTGTGTGGTTGTTGTAATTGTAATTCAGCCGAATCTTCTATGGTAATAATGCGCTCATCCTCAGGAATATAACCAGACAGAATATTTAACAAAGTGGTTTTGCCACTACCGGTACCGCCAGAGATAAGCACGTTAAGTTTTCCCATTACAACAGCCTCTATAAGCTGACCTATTTCAGGGCTCATAGAACCGTAGTCAATGAGTTGCTGTGCTGTGAGTTTATCAACCGTAAAGCGACGAATAGACATACTGGGCCCGTCTAGAGCTAAAGGCGGAATAATGGCATTCACGCGGGAACCATCTTGTAATCTGGCATCGACCATTGGCGATGATTCATCAATTCTTCGACCTACACTCGATACGATGCGATCAATAATATTAAGTAGGTGAGCATCGTCATAAAACTTAACAGGCACTCTTTCCAATTTGCCAAACCGTTCAACGTAAATATTGTCGTGACTATTAATTAAAATATCTGAAATACTGCTATCAGCTAACAAAGACTCCAAGGGACCAAGTCCCAATATTTCATCAAAGATTAACGCTATAATTTTTTGTCGAGTAGCGAGGTTTATTGGTTGATGAGTGTCATTGAGTAAATGATTGGCGACTTCGCTTATTTGCTCTTTCGCCTGACTTTCGTTCATGTTCTCCAATACGGATAAGTCAATCATTTGTAAAATCTTGGCAAATGTAGCCTGTTTTATCTCTAACTCTTCATTACTTAAAGCGAGATAGGGATGGTCGACTTCATCGACGGCGGAAACGGATGTGTTCTGGGTTTGTGAAGATAATTGCATTTAAAGCCGTCCTTTTAATTTAGCCCAAAAACCGGTTTTGACTTCTGACTTTATAAGGTGGGGAGCAACCACTGCAACGATGCGATTAAGATCGTTTTCTAGTTGCTTTGTGCCTTGTATTTCCTGCAAGGATTTACCTAAGTCGGTACATGCCGTTGCTAATTCATAATCATTATTGACCTTAATTATTCGTTCAACTTTAAGGGTTTTAGCGATATCATCTAGTGCAATTGAGCTGTGTTTAGTGGAAAAACGATTAACAACGATGTGGATACGAGCAATGTCTATGCCCATATTGTAAGTCAACTGTTCAATTAAGTGCTTGGCTTCTCGTATGCTGGCTATATTTTGTTGAACAACAATTAATATGATTTCTGATTGTTCAATTACGGGGATAGAAAAGTGGTCTAAACCTTGAGACAGGTCGGCCATCACCAATTTAAAATGATCCCGCATTTTATTCATTAATGCCGTAAACTTTACCTGCTTATCACGATCATTTGCAGACAAAAGCGAATAGGAACGTACCGGCATAAGGCTTAAGTTGTCACGACGACACATGATATTGATCATTGCACTTGCATCGAGTTTTTCTACATCATCTAAAGCGTCGTTGAGAAAATATGAAGGAGTAAAGTTTAAGCTTTCAGCCAGAGTGCCATGTTGTAAATCCATATCAACTAAGGCAACGGTTTCCTCAGTCTTTTTACAGAGCACCTGTGCTAATGCACATGCAATGAAGCTGGCGCCAGCTCCTCCCTTACCGTTTAAAATTGATACCAAAGGACATAACCGGCTAGGTAAATCAAGTTGTTCTACCGCTTTTTTAATGGAAGGAAGAAGGTCTACTTCTGCCGATTTTAACGAAACTAAGTCAGATAAATTTAGGTGAAGAGAGCGTCTTAATAACTGTTGCGGTAAGTTATCTCCAACTAAAATAAGCTTGGACTTTTCATTATTCACCTGTTTTAAATCTTGTGCTGTTTGTTGTTCATTTCCACAATAAACAACAATAACTACATGGGCTAACTCTTCTTTTTGTTCCATTTTATTTTTTATAATCAGTGACAAGCGATTAATAGGTGTTAATAAGGCTTTCATTTGTTTATTCACCTTTTCATCCTCGCACACTAGAAGAGCTTGCACAGAAAAAGGAAAAGTAACATTAGGCTCAATATCTTTATAGATTGGCTCATGATGTTCTTTGGTAACCGCATTCAAGTTAAACAATTTGGACTTCATACTGCACTCCTAATAATTGCTATTAACGAACTTAGCAACTTGTGTAGTCATAGCGACTGACTCCTAAACTTTCACGTGGAATAGTGGTTGAAAAATCAGGTGAATTCAGGGTTATCGAAAAGCCCGGTAACAAAAAATTATGCTGATAATTCTGGATCGTTACTCGAACTAAGCGCACATCACTAAAGTGAGTGGCTTGGGAACCGTTAAGTGTTAGATAACTCACCGCCACATTGTTGGCACTAAAATTAGGTAATAAGCTTTGCTGTTCGAATGATGCGATACCGGCTATGCCTGTACTTGCGCCAATGGTTTGTCCATCAAGCCCAGGATCGGTTAAAATGTTACACACTGCAGCTAATCTGGCTCCACGGCGTGAAACCTCGGTTAGCACGCTCCAGGTATACATTAATCGGGAAACTTCGAGTACGGCAAACAGAACTAAAAAAAAGATACTGCCTACAACGGCAAATTCAACAGTGTAAACACCTTGTACAGACCGGTTCATGCGCCTAAAGCCCTCATGGTATAGTTAACCGTTAATGGAAAACCTAAATTTGTCGAGTCATTAGTTATAAAATGAGGTAATGAGGTAAATATCATCGGTTGCCAATGATAACTGACACTGATAGTGACAAAATTACCCGTAGTCGATAAGGTGATGGTCGTAATATTGTCTGCAGATAGACCAGGAAGAAGCTCTTGTGATGCACTGGTATCTCCATGGATGAACAAGGCGAGTACTTCGTCACGAGCTAATGATAAGTCAACTGTTGAGGTAGTCCCATTAACCGCATGAACACTCATATATCTCGCGGCATCACGAGCAAATTTATTTAGTGCATTATATTGATATAGCATTCGAGAAAATTCTGCGACCGAAAAAATTATGAGCAGTAAAAAAGGCAACATTAAAGTTAACTCAACAACAGCCAAACCTGATATTCTTTTACGGTAAATCAACGTTTTTCTCTTCATGACTTATACCTAAGAATCAGTCGAACCGGGAACTCGGTAAAGCACTATTGTATAGGGCCCAATGCCATCTTCTGCTATACCTGAGGGAAGCCCAAGAGCACCACATTCTTTAAGAAATTCTCCAACGACGTATGATTCTTGTCCTCCCGATTGCACACTTTGGGTTAAAAAGAAGCAACCTGAACCTAAATAAGGAATGCTTGATGAGCCATTGGTTTGGTTGGTGCAGTCACCAACAACAACTGAAAGTACCCGACGTCCATCTGCGACGTTTACCCTAGTTTCTTCAGTCGTGCCATCAGTATGTATAGGTACTGTGCAGCTCGCTGATAGGCTTTCGTCGTAAGAGTCCCGTATGTAGTGATAATATCGGTAAGCGTTATTGGTATCAGTATCAATTGTAAAATAGTTTTGATCTTGTTCGTTTGTATGCTCGCTGATGGTCATCACTTGACCCTCGCAAGTATTTTTATCACTCGGAAAATCAGCATCATTGACTGGACCATTGTATTTACCAAAGCGAGTATTTAAACCTTGAGAGAGCGGGCCTACGGTATTGCCGGGCTCTGTTGGTATCCCCTCCCCTGGCGTTGATGTAGCTGGATCAGGTGGTGCAAAACAAGTTGGCACATTACTGTTTGAAGCACCTGCCATCGCATCACGGATGTCGGCGCCGCCTTGAGCATCATTGAGACGAATTAATTGAAAATTTCCAGGCCCAATAGACTCAGTACCCGCTCCAGCTTTCATAACATATAAACCACCTCCCGTTGGTGGTGAAGACTCATTATTAATTGGAAGCCCAAAAAAATCACCATCGTTATGGTTAAAATCATTGGGTTCTGGGGCACATACCAGCATTGGCACAAGATCATAATAGCACTCAATTAATCTGGTACTTGGACCTGCTTGTGCGGTTGCTGAAACCTGCTTATTAAAACTCATCACTTGAGCTAAAAAATTGCTTAACGAAACATTACTCACCCTAATTCGAACGTATTCTCCATTTGTACTCGGTGTCGAATTATCTATTTCAGGGGTCTGATAAAAATCTACCCAAATTTGGCTGGTTAATTGAGCGATACCATAGTCGGTGATATTAGTTGTGATCGCGCTACGAAGCTCATGATTATCTGGGTGATTAAGATTTGCATCTATCATTTCGATAGCAGCTTGTCGAGCATCTGAACGACTTACACCAAGATCTAACTCTTTAGCAGCATGAAGTGCAGCGGCATCGACAATATTTTGCAAGCGAGTTTTATGCAACAACATATGATTACCATCAAGAGCAAGGGCAGCCAATGCAATCAAAGCAAATAGAGCTATGGTGAATACCACTAAAATATTACCTGTTTGACGCTGGTAATGACCGCAATGACTCAAATCAATCACTTCGATATCTGGCATAATTTTTTCTGACTGTTGTTGGCAAAACTTCATGTCTGTGTTCATCTGTTATATCGCCACGTTGGGTTTGTTTTCATTGCATCAGCAATAAAAATCCTTTTGAGTCCTAAACCTATGTTAAGGTAAATATCGCTAACTTTACTTTCTTAAAATCATCAATTATCTATGCCTGTCGTTGCCTCTTGCAGATCGCTGTCAGCTGACTTAACATAGTTTTTTATCACTTGTTCTCCGTAGCTTCCGTTAAGTCCGGTTACTATGCCTTCATTTGTTTGAGATGACGTAGCATCGAGTATTTGGTGATGCTTAATATTAACGATGCTATCGGTAATTGGGTAAGGGTCGTTACTTGAGCAAGCACTCAACAAATAAATACTTACCGCCAATAGCACACCATTAGTTTGTCGTTCGGATAACATACTAGTTTCCTTCATTATTGGTTAATTGATGACCATAAACTTGTTTTGTTCCACCGCTGTCTGGCAACATAACGGTATTTCTGTTCTCTATTTGGTTTAGTGAATCTTGAGTTTTAGGGGGGTGCCTTGGTGTCATTTGACCTAGTAAATAAAAGCTTAAATCATCGACGGGGACAAAATTATCGGTTGGTAACACAATATTTTGTTTATTAAATGGTCTAACTAATCTAGGCGTGACCAGAATAACCAATTCAGTTTGCCCTTTGACAAACTCTTGACTCCGGAACAACTGCCCTAGAATTGGAATATCACCCAAGCCGGGTATTTTATCGACACTTTCACGCAAGTTATCACTGATCAACCCACCAATTGCAATGGTTTGTCCATCGCCGAGTTCTACCGTTGTTGAAGTGGTTCGTTTTAAAATAGAAGGTACCACAAAGGCAGAACCTGAGCCTTCAGGTCTTATCGTTACCGCATTGGCGTTACTTAATTCGCTTACAAATACATTTAAATTAAGATTAATTTTTCCACTATCTAAAATGGTTGGTAAAAAATTAACACCTACGCCAAAATCACGATACTCAACGCCTGTATTATCACGACCAGGTACTGGCACGGGCACTTCGCCACCGGATAAAAATTGTGCCTGCTGGCCACTTAATGCGGTGATGTTAGGTTCTGCTAAAATTTTTGCTAAACCATGCTGTTTAGCAACATCAAAAGCAAAGTTAAGCAACATTTCGCCATCGAGGTAACTACCAAAAAAACCCCTTGAAATTGCAGGACTAACACCTAAAGCATCAAATACATCGCCTCCCGATATAATCCCTGCTTGACCATCGGTGCCGTCAAAAATCATCGAAAACTTAGAGTCTAAACGTCTTGCTACTTCTGTTTGTACCTCTGCCACAGTGACTTCCAACATGACTTGTTGTCCACCTCCCACAGTGAGCATGTTAAGTACTTTACTGTACTGTGAATTTGCACTGGCAGCTTGCGCGTAGGCGCTTGCAAGTTCAACCGCCATATTCATTTTAGCTAAGGAAGAGGCTTGACCACTTAAGATTAATTGTCCTTGAGAGCTTTCAATGCCAATGTTTTCTTGCGGTAAATAGTGATATAAACGCTCACGTAAGCCGTTTAAATCATGCGACACTTCTAGGTTTATAACATCAAGGACTTGGTCATTTTTATCCCATAGCATCACATTGGTATGTCCAAGAGACTTTCCAACAATATATAATTCACTTGCTCGGATAATTAAAATATCAGCAATACTTGCATTACCAACCGATACCCGATGAATACCTTTGCCTATTTTTAGGGTTTTTGATTTATATATGGGGACTTTTACCGTACCTTTTTTCTCCATTGTTGGTCCACCAGCATAGGTGTTGCCCGCCCAAAGCAAGCTAATACTGAAAAAACCGAGGAGAACGATATTAAGCATATCCCTGACCATTTTAGTTATTTTTGCTGTTTTCATAGCGAATCCTTGTTTATTAAATAGAGACCGAGATAGTTTCTTTTACCACACCACGAATGACTTCAACTTTACGATTTATTGGTTGCGCTTTCTTCTTTGTGATCTTTTCTTTTATGTCCATATCAACATTTTTCGTGGGTAAGACTTTCGGTTGGGCAGCGTACATTTTCAGATCTTCTTGATTCGTTTTTTTATTATTAGGATTACGTAAAGCAAGTTGTAATGCCCCCTTTCGGGTTGCACTGAGTAAAGTTTCCGCTTGGGGTAAACTGACTTCAACCGTCACTGCACGTACTATCTGGGGCTTGCCTTCATCGGTGGAGGCGCGTTGATCAACAGCAAGGATTTTAATGTTTGATAACACCACTTCCGTCGATGGACCTCCCTTACTTTGAAACGTGGTGAGAATATCGACATGATTTCCGGGTAATATAAAACCTGATACGCCAATGACGTCATTTACGCGAATGGATACTGCACGCATATTTTCCCCGATCAAACTCGCTAAAGTACTGCCCTCACCTTTTTTTGATACGCGTTGGCTATGCAGTAAATCGCCAGGAAATAAGCGTTGTTTAGCCACCATTCCTTTTGCGTCTTCTAAGCTGGTGATTGCCCCTTGAGGAACCATTTCTTCAGGAACAGATACTAAGGCTATATTTTTGGTATTTATGATTGTTCCTGTACCAATGGGGGTGGTGACTTTTACCACTTGAACAAAGCCTTTTTGTACATTGACTGCTCGATTTTCATCGAGCCAACTTTTGGCGATATAGACAGCCCCTAAGCCAAAAGCTGCTGACAGTAAAATAAAAAGTAAAACATTTTTATTCATGATATTTCCTTCGCTATGTGCTGATTTAATGGCCATTCACTTTTAAATGAGTTCATTTTGTCTGCCGTATTTATGTTTCTGATACAAAGTAACTGTGCCAAGCATAGTTGAGTAATTCTTTGGTGATGGTTAATTCAATTTGATTAAATTTAATTTGATCACTGATAATTGATTGCAAGTCACGTGGATAGCAGGGTAAGAAATGACGCTGATGCCTTTCGTGTAAGTCTGTTACTAAATAGGTAAATATCTCATCACTGCACTCTAATCGTTGTTGCTGACATTGCTGAAACCACAAAATTCGGTACTGCTTTTCAGTTAATGGTTCAAATTCAATTTTATAGCCAATACGACGCAAAAACGCTTCGTCTACCAAATCACTCGGTGCTAAGTTGGTCGAGAACAATAAAATAAGTTCAAACGGTAATTCAAAGTGCAGTCCAGCTTGTAGGGTTAAAAAGTCACGAGACTCTTCTAGTGGAATAATCCAACGGTTAAACAGTGCTTTAGGAGATATGTTTTGCCTACCTAAGTCATCGAGTAGCAAAATCCCATTATTAGCTTTTAGCTGCAATGGTGCTGTATACAATTTGCTGTTGTTATCAAATCGTACATCTAACATATCCAAAGTTAACTCTCCGCCAGTTACCACCAAAGGTCGTTTACACAATAACCACCTAGGATCGTGGTGAGCATCAAGCATTAATGTATTCGTCTGTTCGATAGGCAGTACTTGATGAATTTCTGGATCAAATACTTGAATAATGTCGTTATTAACTTCAATGGCGTAAGGAATAAGTACAGCATCCCCAAAAACCAGATTAAGGTGACGACAGAAATAGCTTTTTCCCGTTCCTGCATGACCATAAATAAGAATAGGTTTTTTTGAGTTGAGCGAGGGACCAATGTGATTGATTAATTCTTCTGAAAAGGTTTGCTTGGTAAACGCTTGTTGTAATGAGTCCCTAGTAACGACTCGTTGGCGACTGCTTTGTTTTTTGCATATATCGTTATATTGACCAATCGGCACGGGCGCAGGACCAAGGTATCCGCTACGTTGAAAAGCCTTTTGCGCTTCGGCTCTGCCCAGATGACTGAGCACATAACGCATTTGTTGATTTTGTTTTTCATTGCCTTTATCAAACTCACTCGCCGCTTTTTTTGATGTATGGGCATTGTAATTCTCTACCCAAGCTTTACGTTTACATAAATCTAGCAACTCCTGAACAATACTTGGAGAAATACATAATAGCTTAGCTAATTCTATTAAGGTTAAGACACTATTAAACTGAATATGTTTAACCAGCAATTCTAATAATACGTGTTGTTTTAATCCCAAAGAAGATATCTTGGTTGGGTAAGGGGCAAGCTTGGAATGTTTTATTGTGGCTAAGCCTGGGCTTGAATTATGGTCAATATCATGTGTCTCTGTTGAGCTCAATTTTTGATTTTCTTGGGAAGAAAAGGCACTAGAGTTATGCGAACCCTGACTGTTTACGTCTTTTGAAGTATGTTTTAATTGTTCTTTTGTTGGCTGATATTCAGTGTCCTCAGCATCTTGTCGACACTGAGTTGATTCTTTTTTATTCTCTTTATCATTAATTTTTAATGACGTATTTTTAAATAAATTCATCATGGTTATTTTATTATCTTCTTATCAGAAGTTTATTAGTCGCCGTTGGATATCAGAGCCTTTAATGCGCTAGGATCTATCCTTAATGTGTATCGCTATGTAAAAATGGTACGGATTAAAGTTACTGACTAAAGTCCTAGGCAATAAACGCCTTAAAAGCTTGAGTGACCCCTGAATCATTAGCACATGCCCACAGCCAGCCTAAAAACAATGCAGGGGCATAAGGAACTTTCAAAGATGCGGCTTCACCCTGCTCGGCTTTAAAATAGGTTTTTGTTATAAGGCATTGCCAGTAACGGGTTAGTGTTAGCATAATGCCTTTAAACCCCACTTGGTAAATAACAAATAATAGAGTTGTTACTCCCCCAAAAATGACGGCATACAAGAGTGTTGAAAATAACATATTTTGCGCGACCAGCATCGGCCCTACGGCCATCATAAGTTTAATATCTCCAGCCCCAAGAGCCCTTAAGTAAAATAAAGGGAATAAAATAACAAAAGGTAGTAACACTCCGAGCAAAATATTCATTAAACCAGGTAGTTGAAACAACAATAATTGTAAAAGACACCCTACGATAAACACCCTTAAGCATAAGACATTAGAGATGCGCTGAACTTTTAAATCATTAAAAGTGGCGATAACGAATGCAATCGCAACCACCAGTAAGACTAAAAGTATTTTTATATCAGCGCTCAAAACCTGACCTAATGACTATTTACAGTTTGTAGAGGAAGCTGCATCACTAGCCCCATCAGCAGCTACACATAGGTTGTCAATGGTACCCTCGACAGCGTCTCCTAACTGGCTGAAAGCTGTTACCACAGCAACCGATACTAATGCACCCGCGATAGCGTATTCCACGGCGGTTAAACCGTTTTCATCTTCAATAAAGTCAGAAAATAATTTTTTTAAATCTTTCATCAAGTTAATACTCCCAAAAGCTAATTTTTTATTGGCACTAATTTAATAATAATGCTTTGACGTACAGAGATAGAGATATGGCATTGCATATCCTCAATGAGGGATAATATTAGTGAGCTTACTTTTAATGTGGTATCACACAGTTGCTAAAATATGTCACCAACTTGCGAAATTAAGAGAGTCTAAATACTGATATTGATTTTATCGGGTTTGTTTCAATCGATTGGAATAAGTCTATAAAGCTATAATAGGTTTGTGTTATGAGTGCTTCGAATTCGCGCTGACTTTAAAAAGTCCCTAAACGAGGCGATAAACATGACGACGTTACTCTCGCCAACTAAAAGTATAAAGACTTTTATATCAGCGCTTAAAGGCTTTAGTTAGCTACACGATGCAGTTGCATCACTGCCCGATGCTGCGGTACAAAGCTCGTTAACAGTACCTTTTACAGCGGTACCCAACTGGGTGAAAGCCGTTACCACAGCAACCGAAACTAATGCGCCAGCAATGGCGTACTCCACTGCGGTCAGACCGCTTTCATCTTCAATAAATTCTGAAAATAATTTTTTTAAGTCTTTCATTATTTAATACTCCGAAAAGTTGATTTTTTAATAGGCATTACTTTAATTAATAATGCTCATACAGAGGACGCGCATCGCTTATCCCCAACGAGGGGTAATGATAGTCAGCTTAAACTTTAAGTGGTATCACACAGTTGCTATTTTATGTCTCTAACTTGCGATATTACGGGGAATCACTGCTCAATTACTTGCAATGGGGAAGTTGTTTTTGAATATGACTTAAGCTTATATTTGTTTGTTTTCAAAATATTGAAAAAGTGCGCTGACACTTTGAGTTCTGCTTTTAAGTTTTGTAATGTGGCGATTACGAAAGTAATCGCCACTACCAATAAGAATTAAAGAATGCTTATTAAAATTATGTGCTTGAGGTACAGCCTGTAGTTGGCGTTGCCGCACTGGAACCTGATGCAGCTGTGCAAAGTTTGTTAACAGTACCTTCTACAGCAGTTCCTAACTGGGTGAAAGCCGTTACCACAGCGACCGATACTAATGCGCCAGCAATGGCGTATTCCACCGCAGTCAATCCGCTTTCATCTTCAATAAATTCTGAAAATAGTTTTTTTAAGTTTTGCATTAATTTAATACTCCGAGAAGTTGATTATTTTTAATAGGCATTACTTTAAATAATAATGCTCACGCACAGAGGTATGGCATTGCATATCCCCAATGACGGATAATAGTAGTGAGCTTGTATTTTATGTGGTATCACACAGTTGCTAATTTATGTTACCAACTTGCGACATTAGGGCTGGCTAAATGCAAGAGTTGTATTCGCAGATTCAGTTGCACTTGTTTGGGCTAAACCATCAAATCCATAAACATCGGGTAATTGATGCAACACACCTTGTTCGTCTACCCAAACGGTATAATACGCTAGGAAGGTAGGAATAGAATTATTTAATGCAAGAGTTTGGGTTTGTTTGCTGTTAAGGGCGGATGTCTCAAACTTGCTCTTATCGTTTTTGTTAATATTTTGGCTGGCCCCAGTTTGCCAGATATAATGCATTTGCTCTCTTTGAACACGACTTTTGTTTAATAAGTAGCGGGCAAGTAAATCAGCATCCTCTAAGCGCACACAGCCATGGCTCAATGCTCTATAAGGCTTGTTAAATAAAGATTTGACTGGAGTATCATGTAAAAAGATGGACTGGTTGTTAATAAGATTAAATCGGTATCGACCTAAGGCATTATACTGCCCAGGTTGTTGCACTAACCTATAATCTTTTAAAAGCTGTAAAAGAGGTAAGTTTGGTTTATTTAAGCCTACCTTTATATTAGAACCCGGCGAATTAGCAATTAATTGAAAACCTCTATCGTGCAAACTTATGTAATTATGTAAATATTCTGGCCATAAGTCGCTTTGAATGATGTTTCGTGTTGGCGTCCAACTCGGATTTAACGTGATACTATTAATTTTACTGATCATAAATGGGGTTGGGCGAGCTTGTTTACCAACAATGACTTTCATTTCTAGGCGTTCTTCACCTTCCTCGAAAACCCAGAGTTTAAATTGCGGAATATTTACAAATATGTAGTGGTCAGGTAATTGCTTAGGTAATAAAAACCAACGACTTAAATTCTTTTGTAAGCGAGCAACGATTTTTTTTACTGGGGTGTTCAAGACAATAAGAGTTTCTTCATCTAAATGGCCATTAATTTTTAGCCCGTGTCGTGATTGAAAGCGCTTTATGCCATTAATTAAATGGGTATCTAATATTGACTGTCGATATGCACTCAAATGTTTTTGTTTCTGGTCAAATGAATGCCGCGGTAAATCACCATGACGCTGTAATAATTCACGAATAAGCTTTATTTTGGGGTGCCTTTGCCCCAGTTTAGGGCTGAAATCGAGTTCAACCTTAGGCCACGGGTGATATAAAAAACCTTGGTAATGCTTAATAGCATGTCGAAGACGTGTAACTTGGTCGTATGGTGGAAGCATACGAGTTATTAATGATGCTAGTCGCTTTTGTTTCACTGCCAATTCAAACTCTTGCTCAAACGAGACCATATCAACCATATTATTTTCTTGACTAACGGGATAGTAATTATTCATTTTAAGGGGTTGAAAAAATCGTTGATTTGCATTTGAAGTGTTCTGATGAAGGTTAAGATTAGATAGGTTAAAGAGCGAAAACATCAATGTCGTCATTCGACGATCAAATTCCCTCGGTTGCTGTTTTGCTAATTGTCGAAGTTCTCCAAGTGCTACCCAACCCAAATCCTCAACCAATTCTATTAAGCTTAGACTTGCAAGAGTATGCTCTAGGAAGTTTCCATCCTTTGACGTATGTGTTTTTGCTAACCACAAGTACTCACGCTTTGCCATTGTGATAAAGGTTTGATATTGAGACTCTGTTATACTAGCCATTGGGGCTTGGAGCGTATTTAATTGACTATTTGCCACGGCCACGGATAAAAATGAGAAAGAAAGCAGAAATAAACACAGTAACGGCATGAAATAATGAGTTTTACGTTTAAACAGTGTCAAACCTCTCAGACGTTGTTGAAGTTTTATGCCCATAGCACCTGTATTCGTTATATAAGCGTTTAATAAAGTTTTGCTCTCATATTGTGAGCGACGATTCGTTGAGTTTCTCAATAGGTTGATTTCGTAATCGTTGATAAGATTGGTATAAATCACTGACGGTTATATTTTGCTCGCCTGTTGCATAGGAATGTGGGGTGACATTAAAATGAACCTTAAAGCTTCGACAAAAATGGGAAGGACTTGAAAAACCTAATTCATAGGCAATGTCTGTGACAGAGTTGTTTTGCTCTCTTAATAACCGTTCCCCCTCTTCTAACCGGCGACATAATAAGTAATTACGGTAAGTTAAACCGCACATTTCACGAAATAAATGCGACAATCGACTAGCGCTTAAATGCACCCGTTTTCCTAGGTCTTCGAGCGAAGGGGCTTTTTTAAAGTCTTTTTCAATGACCATCAACAACATTTCAAACGGACTGCTTTGTTTTAAAGTCTGACAGTAACCTTCAGGACAATGCCCTTTGGACAAAAAGATATTGTTCTGCTCAAAGGACTCACAGTCATTGCCCATTAGGTTACAAAGTAATCTATCAATATCTAATTTCGACATTGGTAATAAAAAAGCATCGTCCACACCAAGTCGTAAACAATGATGCAGTAAAGGAATTGACAAAGAAAGGGCTCCAACAAAGAAGCAACTGCGCACGAAACGTGCTTTTAATGCTTCAAGTATGTGCATATAAGCTTTGCTCGAGTTTTCACAAACATAAAAAATACCGACAGGATCTGTCGTTATTTCAAGCGCATCATCAACTGAGGTTGCCGTTATATTTAAGCCCGATACGGGACTTATTTTCTGTTGACAATCCTTAGCAAGCTCAATATCTGAAGATACGATGCAAATCTGTTGGGTTAATGGCAATATTGATGTCAAACTCCTGTTTTCCTTTTGACTGAATTAGAAATTTTTGAAAAATATTAGAAATAACTGCCGAGGTATATAACTAATAGATCAATTCGAAGCATAGTCAAGTTTGACAAGGCATGTTGTTTTCAAGGTTTGCCGTTAAGTTATCTCCCCTGAGAAGTAAACACTTCGAGTGAAATAACCTATTACCCTTCCCAATACGCTTCTTCTAAACTGTCTTCACGTTCTGGCAATCCTCTAGAAAGTCTCGGGCTGTGCTGGGCTAATACTTCATAGGCTGCTCGATTGGCGTATTTACAAATTTGAGAAAAAGACGAATAGCATAAGTCTTTGGTTGCGTGCTTTCTTGAGTTGGGTAACATCACTCGATGGTAATCATTTGATGCTAAATCGTGTAAAAGCGCCGAAAGTGCTGCATCTCCAGCACCATTGGTATTGCGAATAACTTCTGGCCCGCCCATAAACGGCGCAATATGCGAAAAGACTTTTATCGGAGTTTTACAATTCTCTTTAAGTTTTGGCCGAGAAAATTCGTATTGATTAAATTCTGGGATAACCCCAGGAAGCAGACTGCGGCTGGTTAAACGCTTTTCACTGTCTTCTGTATAACCTGCGGTATAAAGACCTGTGGGACCTGCTGTTATCAGCACCAAATCACATAAATCAAGGGCAAAGTCACTGGCCGCTAACGGGTCTGCAAAACCGGTCAACGCTTCCCCTTCGTCTTCGTTCATGGCTAATATGGTGACATGTTGTTTTATAAACTGTTGCCACCATTTAGGGTCTTCTGCAATCAGAAATCGAGTACCGAGTGTGAGAACCACGGGCACATTTGCTTCGTTAGCGTATTCAATCGCCTTCATTGCCGCTTCTTTCATGGTATCTTCAGGTGAAGATCGCATTAAATAGGCGGTTAGCACCAAAGCAGAAGAATTTTGAATCACGTCTTGGTCGATAAAATCTGGACTGAGTTTATCCATAGCGCCTTTACTAATGGCAAAAGTACGCTCGCCACAGTCCGTCACTAAGGTAAAGCAACGACCGATAGAGCCTTGAACAGGTTGCAAATAGTTTAAATTAACCCGAGAAGAGGTATTACATAAATACCGATAAGAATAACTGCCCACCTTAATGTTATTACTCATAACGCCAAATAATACCGACTTATCGTCGGCTAGGGTCGAATAATTATGAACGGTGTTGCCTATGGTGCCACCTGCAAATTGATTACTAATAAGTCCACCATCATTAATTTCATCATACAACTGTTTAGCCGTATCATCGTCGATTAATGTGGAATTACCTTTAGGTAATTTATACCGAGTCAATAAGTCGTCGGTTACCTTCGCTTCGATGTCGACAAGGATCTGGTCTATGCCGGTAATATAGGTTTGCGTACTTTCATCGCTATGTTTGATTTGCGCTAATAGCGGGTCTCTTTCGTTTACTGGGAAATAATGTTTATTTTTGCGTTGTCCAGGAAATTTCATCTTCAACCTTACTTAATTAAACAATTCGGTGATTATCTTTGAATACATAGCGTATTGACACTCAATTTAAAACTTAATTTAAACCTAACCACTCCCTGCAAGTTTAGGTCATTTATTGCTGTTCGGGTAAATTCTAAGAGCTGATTGCGCTACCAACGCTCTTTAAGTAACAGTTGTTAACTCTGTCGGTAAAAAAACAACCACAAAAACCCACTATTGACGGCATTTGCTTGATATTTTTTAAACTGGCGGTACAATCGGCTCACGAAATAGCTTACACGTGTACACTTTGGAAAGAATTAAAGGTATGAGTCAGATAAACCTTGTTAAGAAAATCCGTCAACATATGGCAACCATGGCGGATAAAACGGCTTTAAGAAACGGCACCAAAAAAGACTGGATTGATATCAGTTGGTCTGAATTTCAACAGCAAACAGACGAACTCTCTAGCGCACTGGTCGCTTGTGGATTACAAGAGCAAGAAAATGTTGGTATCTTTGCTAACAACTGTGCACGTTGGAGCATTGCTGATCTTGCTATTTTACAAAACCGTGCGGTTTCGGTACCTATTTACCCTACCAACACTCCAAAGCAAACGGCCTACATAATTAATGATGCTCAAATTAAAATATTGTTTGTCGGCGAACAAGCCCAGTTTAACGCGGCCGCATTAATTTTTGATCAATGTGACTCGTTAGAAAAAATTGTTGCGATGGACGATAAAATCGATCTGAACAACCACTCTAATGCACTGCATTGGCATGATTTTGTGCAACAGTACGTTGGCGATTTTTCAGAAGTTGAGCAGCGCATCAAAAATATAGCAGATACCGATCTCTTAACCATTATTTATACCTCGGGAACTACCGGCGATCCTAAAGGTGTGATGCTTGATTACAGTAATATTCATGCTCAGTTGCATTTACATGACATTCGAATTTCAATAAACGAAGACGATGTTTCGTTATGCTTTTTACCTTTGTCACACGTGTTTGAACGTGCTTGGACGTTCTTTGTGTTATACAAAGGCGCAACAAATTGTTATTTGTCAGATACCAATTTAGTCAAACGAGCTTTAGAAGAAATAAAACCTACGGTAATGTGTGCGGTACCAAGGTTTTACGAAAAAATTTATTCAACTGTGTTTGACAAAGTGTCTCGCGCCCCAATGCATCGCAAAATTATATTTACGTGGGCGGTAAATATGGGTGCTAAAGTTGCCTTAGCAAAACAACAAAATAAACCTATTGGTAAAGTGCTGGCGAAGTGCTACCAATTGGCAGACAAAATGGTTTTAAACAAGTTACGTCAAGTCCTTGGTGGTAACATCAAAATGATGCCATGTGGTGGTGCCAAACTTGATCCTATTATTGGTCGTTTTTTCCAAGCGATAGGCATTAATATAAAGCTAGGTTACGGTATGACCGAAACCGCGGCCACTGTCTCATGTTGGGATGAGCTAAATTACGATCCAGAATCGGTTGGTAGCATCATGCCAGGAGTTGAAATTAAAATTGGTGCGCAAGACGAAATTTTAGTGAAAGGCCCAATGGTTATGAAAGGCTATTACAATAAGCCTGAAGAAACTGCCAAAACATTCGATCACGATGGCTTTTTAAAAACTGGCGATGCCGGTCATTTTAAAAATGGTAACTTATACATTACCGACCGTATCAAAGAATTGATGAAAACCTCTGGCGGTAAATACATTGCACCTCAAATGATAGAAGGGGCATTAGGTAAAGATCATTTTATTGAACAAATAGTCGTTATTGCAGACACTAAAAAGTTTGTCTCTGCGTTAATCGTTCCCTGTTATGAAGTATTAGAAGAATACTCAAAAGAGTTGAATATCAAATACAATAACCGGATGGATCTAATCAAGAACAGCCACATTATTGAACTGTTTGAAAAGCGACTTGCAGATTTGCAAGATGAGTTAGCAAAATTTGAGCAAGTGAAAAAGTTCACCCTGTTGTCAAAAAACTTTTCGATGGAAAAAGGTGAAATGACTCCAACTCAAAAGCTACGACGCAAAGTCATTAATGAAAGATATAAAAATGAAATTGATAAAATGTATGGTGAGTAATTAACACTATATATCATCAACGGGAGCATTAAATAGGCTCCCGTTTTTATTTACCCAGTTGTAAGTGCTCGGCATTTATACCCACAAAATACTCACCCACCTTCGCCCCATGCAAAAGCCGTTAATGGCCAGGTCTTAAACAAATATGGTTAATATCATATATTGATCTAAAATTCTTCGTAGGCCGTTTAATAACTAGGCCAAGTCATTTTTGTCACCATCTTTTTAGACAACAATTTCTTGTCTAAACTTCAAACGTCTGCCTCTAAATGTGTTCTTGTGTCATGATTTTTGAAGTCATTGTCACCTTGACCAAAAATTCGGAGGATCTCATGATTCGTCACTACTATTTAAGCGAAAATCTTTCTGAGTTAGAGCAATTTGAAAAAGAATTGCTTAATAACGGCTTTACCTTACCGCAAATGCATGTTTTAAGTGAAAACGACGCCGACGTCCAATTACACCACTTAAATGAAGTAGAGTCCGTGTTAAAAAAGGACATCGTTCACTCAACGGAAGTTGGTGCTACGGTCGGAGCCATTGGTGCTGTCTTAGTACTGGCCACTACGTACCTTTTTCAGTGGTATCAAAGCCCAGCAGGTTGGATGCCATTTATTTTCTTGGCCATCATTGTACTAGGCTTTTGTACTTGGGAAGGAGGCTTCATTGGTATTCAACGACCAAATGTAGAATTCGAACGTTTTCAAAGTATGCTTCGAGATGGTAAGCACATATTTTTTGTCGACGCTGATGTGAAACAAGAAGCAACGTTAAACAAAGTTGTTAATAAACATCCTAATCTGGTTGTCGAGGGGATCGGTGAAGCAGCACCTGAGTGGATTGTACGAGGCCAGCAAAAATATCATGAGTTTATGAAAAATTAGGCTTACCTATTCTCTACTATCAGAAGCAAAAAAGGCGCATCAGCGCCTTTTTTGTTAGTGTATTTTCATCACAAAAATGGACGTATACACCTTCTATAAGAACACAATATAGCGCTAATTTCTGTTTTCTTCTGCTCTCACCTTTGCCTTCAACCCTGATCTAATAAAAATTTAAATAAAGTTAATACCTCTAATACCTCCTAATTAGGCAAACATTTATAAATTTATTTTCTATTACGAAAATGCCGGCAAAAATCCATAACAGACCTAGAAACACTTTACCTTTTAAACAGAAAAAACTTTTGACTTATTAAACAGTACCATTAGAGGTATGTGTGTATTCACACACCAAGCCATAGGGTTATAAGGGTTATTACAATTGCTTTATAAGGGGTTATCAGGGTTATGGCTGCAATATATTGCGGGGTTGTCAGGGTTATCTTGTAAATAAGTATGGGAGTTGTTAGAGTTATCAATAATTTTAATAAAAACACCTCGAGACTGGTATTATGCGCTTCCCTATTGTTCTGCTATTTAACCCCGAATCATCCGATTACAAAGTCACTGTGCCAGATTTACCTGGCTGTGAATGTCGGTCTAAAAGCATTGATAAAGGATTAGATGAAATTTTGGCGGTGATAGAGTCTCATCTATCGTTACTGAGTGAATATGGAGAAGATATTCCGGTGGCAACAAGTTTTGAAAATCATGTTGGTAAAATTGAATATCGAGGTGGTGTTTGGGCTATCGTCGATATCGACATCACCCCTTTTCTAGGTAAAAGCCATAAAATTAACGTCACCCTGCCTGAGTTGTTAATAAAGAAAATTGATGATCGGGTTTCGGTATCGCCGGAATATAAAACTCGTTCGGGCTTTTTAGCTTGTGCTGCCATTAATGAGTTAAAAAAATAATTCCCTTGTTTGTTTATAAGCCATCTAATTGACTGGCGAATAAGGTATAATATTGTTTCCAAAAATTAAAAAAGACTGGATGTTATGAATAAAAACCTATTACTGTTAAGCAGCTCTCGTGAAGGCAATACTGAGTATCTTTCCCATGCCAAGCCGATGATTAACGATCACTTAAAAGGCATAACCGAGGTTTTATTTATTCCCTACGCTGGCGTTAGTATCAGCTATGACGAATATACCGAACGTGTACAATCTGCATTATCCGATTGCCAAATAACCATTGTGGGGATTCATCAATGTGCCGACCCCATTGCTGCCGTGAAAGAAGCGAAAGCCATTGCTGTAGGTGGTGGCAATACATTTCACTTATTACACCAGTTATATCAACACAAACTTGTGAAAGAGATCCAAACCAGAGTGAATGACGGCTGCCCATATATTGGCTGGAGTGCGGGCTCGAATATCGCAGGTATGAGTATAAAGACAACAAATGACATGCCGATTATTCAACCCAAGTCATTTGACGCACTGAATTTAGTGCCTATTCAACTAAACCCTCATTACACTGACTTTAACCCGCCAGGGCACAACGGTGAAACACGAGAGCAACGTTTACAAGAATTTATGGTATTAAATCCAACGACTTATGTTATCGGCATTCAAGAAGGCAGTGCATTAAAAATGCAGAATAACCATTTGCGATTAATCGGTGGAAAACAAGGTTTTGTATTTAAAGCTGGCGATAAAACCACGGTTGAAGATCAAAGTGACTTAAGCCATTTATTGCCTTAAACCTGATTAATAATTTAGGCTATACCATTGGTTTAATTATAAAAATAATGATTTTAAGGTAACGCGTTACCTATGGTTTTTTCCTAAACCACCTTTCAAGCGAATTGATACAGCCCATCCCCTTGTTCTTTTAATAATTGATTTAATATTTAAGAATAAGGGGGTTCTTTTAAGCCATTTCAGTGTCAAATAATCTTGTTTTTAGCGTTTAGCGCAATAATATGATGTATTATTATTCTCGAACAGTTGTGGACAGCGAATAACTGAAATAGCGCAACCGTTAGCCCATTTACGGCTACCTTTAAAGCAGATAAAAACGTAGGCGATATACACGTAAATTTGCAGATATTAAGCGAGCTTGGTACTAGAGAGCCCTTCATTTGCTAAACTGCGCTTTATTTTGGGCTTTGTAGCGTTGCCGATTTTGAGTACGTTAAAGTAAATATCCATGCTTAGCCAAGCCATCAAGCACTTTAATTATGGCAATACTTGATGTACTCAATAAGGATATAAAATCTCAAATTTCGGCCATCTTAAGTCGAAATTTAACCAATTAGATAAAAGCAGGCATTTTTTTGCAAAAATTACGCCTTCTGGGGCAATATTTACTTGAGTCTATTTTTGGCACAGGTAATATAGCTAGCCCTAAAGAATTAAAATACTTGATAATTAACGAGGTCAAATAATGTCAGTTGCAACCATTACTGATGTACTAAAAGGAAAAATAGCTGTTGGTGAGACAGTGTCAGTACAGGGGTGGATCCGTACCCGTCGAGATTCCAAAGCAGGAATTTCATTTTTAGCTATTCATGACGGATCATGTTTCGATCCTATCCAAGCGGTAGTGCCAAGTGACCTTAATAATTACCAAAATGAAGTATTAAAACTAACAACAGGTTCTTCTGTAACAGTAACCGGCTCCTTAGTTGAATCTCAAGGTAAAGGTCAGTCTTTTGAAATCCAAGCCAGTGCTGTAACGGTACACGGTTTTGTTGAAGACCCAGACACTTACCCGATGGCAGCTAAACGTCATTCTATTGAGTTTTTACGTGAACAAGCGCATCTACGTGCCCGTACCAACATTGGCGGCGCCGTAACTCGTGTTCGCAACTGTTTGGCGCAAGCGATTCACCGCTTTTTCCACCAAAAAGGCTACTATTGGATCAGCACACCGATTATTACTGGGTCAGATACCGAAGGCGCGGGTGAAATGTTCCGCATCAGTACTCTGGACTTAGAAAACTTACCGCGTGATGATAAAGGGTCAATCGACTACAAAGAAGACTTCTTTGGTAAAGAAACCTTTTTAACCGTTTCAGGCCAATTAAACGTTGAAACATACGCTTGTGCCCTTTCTAAAGTTTATACCTTTGGTCCTACATTTCGCGCAGAGAATTCAAATACTTCACGCCACTTAGCTGAGTTTTGGATGGTTGAACCAGAAATCGCATTTGCTGATTTAAACGATGCTGCCACCCTTGCTGAAGAAATGTTACGTTATGTCTTTAAAGCCGTACTTGAAGAACGTGCTGACGATATGGCGTTTTTCCAACAACGTGTAGATAAAACGGTTATTGACCGTTTACAGTCAGTAGTCGATTCAGAGTTTGTTCGTCTTGACTACACCGATGCAATTGACATCCTTCTTAACTGTGGCAAAAAGTTCGAAAACAAAGTGTCATGGGGTGTTGATTTAAATTCTGAGCACGAGCGTTATTTAGCAGAAGAGCATTTTAAAGGCCCAGTTGTTTTACAAAACTACCCGAAAGACATCAAAGCTTTCTACATGCGTATGAACGATGACGGCAAAACAGTGGCTGCAATGGATATTCTAGCCCCTGGTATTGGTGAGATCATCGGTGGTTCACAACGTGAAGAGCGTTTAGATGTTCTTGATGCTCGTATCGAAGAAATGGGCTTAGACAAAGAAGACTACAGCTGGTATCGCGACTTACGTCGTTACGGTACTGTACCACATTCAGGTTTTGGTTTAGGTTTTGAACGTTTAGTTGCCTACGCTACTGGTATGCAAAACGTACGCGATGTGATCCCATTCCCTCGTACACCAAAATCAGCAGACTTTTAATTCGCCTTAAAGCCATTAAATAATGCTAAATAAAAAAAGAGAATCAGATGATTCTCTTTTTTTATTTCTATTAAAACTTGTTCAGTAATCCTAATTAGTTAATTAAATAAAACGACTTTTAATGACTTGGCAAATATCTTGTGCCCACTGCTGATAGACTTTAGCGCCTGGGTGAAATCCATCCGATGCCATAAGTTCAGTAGGGATCACCTTACTTTGCGTTGGCAGTTCAATCGGTAAATAATGCGCGTTTTGTCGTTTGCTTAACAATTTTGCCATCGCTTGATTAAAACCCTGTGCCCCGAAACCTAGAAACCATCGCAGTGGACTTGGGATCACCGGAAATTGCCCTACCGGGGGGAGCCCGCTAATGATCACTAGATTAGGCTGATATTTTGAATCCATTAAATCTAATAATTGATTGAGGTTTTTTAACCACTGTGTACGACTTTTACCTGTGGTTAAATCATTTAAGCCTATTGACGTAACAACCACATCTAATTTGCATTCAGGAAGCTTGGTTAAATGACGAATTGTCGATGCGGTAGTCGCCCCTGTTTTCGCTTCGAGTGACCATTGCACGGCAAAATGTTGACTTAATTGCTGACATACTTGGCCAATTAGCGCTTGGTCTTGATGTTCAACGCCAACACCGGCAGCCGCAGAATCGCCTGTGATCATTAGCCTTAATGGTTTGCCATTGCCCGTATGACCAAAACGCTCGCCTTTGGGCTCCGCTAATTTAGGCACTTGTTTACGTAAGGTCTTACCTTGAATAAAACACACAGGTAAAAGTGGTAGCAAAGCCAATTTTTTTAATGAATTAACCAAACCTTATTCCCAATAGTGGACAAAATCTTCGGCATCTTTGCGTTTTTTTATAGGCACATCTTTTGATGGAGTACCGATGTATAAAAAGCCGACAATGTCATCGTTAGAGTGGATCTTAAAAAATTGTTTTACTTTTGGATTATAAGCAAAATGGCCGGTTCGCCAAACCCCTTGAAACCCTTGAGCGACACAAGCCATTTGCATATTATAAATGGCACAACCTGCGGTAATTAACTGTTCTTGCTGTGGAACTTTAGGGTGGTCTTTATAGTTGGTCGCCACCGTTATGATCAGCGGTGCTCTAAACGCCATCTTACTGGCTTTATTGAGTTTAAAGTCATCACCACCCTGCTCTTTTACGATTTCAACAAACACATCGGTTAACTTTTTTAAGCCTTCACCACGAACAATATGAAATTGATAAGGATTTAACCCACCGTGATCGGGTACCGACATAGCAGCGGCTAAAATGTTATTAAGCGCATCGGCACAAGGCGCGGGTTCGCTAAGCGAACTAAAAGATTGACGTTCAAGTAAGAAATTAAGTACAGACATAAATAATTGAAATCTTGTATTAGGTATTAACCATAGATGATATGGGAAAGCGCAGCAAAATAACAGAGTTTAACCGCGAGCCCAAACCAAATGTTCACTTAATCATCGTTGTTTTGATGGGATAACAATAAAGGCTGGTTCGAAATTACATCCTAAACCAACCTTTCACTATGTCACTTTCACTTACACTTTCACTATGTAATTTTGCTTTAAGCGCTTTAGCAGACGAAATGGTTTGTATGAGATTAAGACTCATATCCCCAAGATTTATTTTTATCGCCATACTGAATACAGGTGGTTTGAATAAAAAGTAAGTACATTGTAATGAGCGAAAATTTCGTAAAAATTGGTTCAAAATAACTTGCCATGGTTAAACCAATAGCCACCGCTAAAAGCAAATACTTAAGCCCCACTTGAACTTGCCTAGAGTCAACGCCCAAAGCCCATAATCTAAACCACCAAGGCTGTGTTTTCCAATGTTCTGATTTTTTATCTATCACGTTAATTTCCTCTGTTAGGGTTGATATTTCAACTTCAAATACAGAGGCGAGAGATTTGAGTGTTTCTAAACTGGCACTTTGACCACTTTCGACACGTTGAATGGTTCTGATGCTAAGACCACTAAACCGAGCAACTTGTTCTTGTGACCAATTTTTTTCAGCTCTTAATTTTTTAACTATCATTATTATTCCTCGCTTCTGTGAGCGATTACCATGCCATTTTTCGCTTCGTGACGGTGACGAAATACACCCGACAGGATGCCGACAACGTTAAATTTTGTAACATAAGGCTCGCAGTAAAACCTAAAAACAGTGCGTTTATTTAAACGACCTGTTCGCTGTTTATTGAACCTTGTCTTTTGCTTTTTTACCTAAGGGAGAATCTACAGCAACCATTGTATCTGAACCACAAAATCGACATCCTTGGTAACGACTATAATGGCGCCAAAGTGAGTAGGTTATTCCTGGTACGATAAATAATAACCAAAGAATAATTTCAATAAGCAAACTCCCTCGAGTCACTATCTTAGGCTTTCCTATTGCTCCACAATAAGTACAAATTAATTTACTCACTCCCCTTCCTTTAACGTTTAAAGCCTTTGAAATCTTATCAAGGTGTTTGGCCTTAAATAAAATGTGCCAACCTTATTTTTTAAATATACCTGCTTTACTACCTAACACTGAAAACTAGAAAATATGTAAAGCTTGGTTCGTCATCTTAAGCAAAAGCCTTATTAAACTCTACGTTACCATTTGGCACGTCACCAGTTAAAACTAATGATAGAAAATACTCAGGCGGGACGCCGTTAAACACTAAGCCACTAAACGCTGTAAAACCGAAGCGGTTATAGTACTGGGGTTCGCCAAGAAGCACGCAACCTTTAGCGTTTAAGTCTCTAATGGCATCTAAACCTGAAAATATAAGCTGTGAACCCACACCTTGGTTTTGATATTCTGGCAAAACTGAAACCGGTGCTAAACCATACCAGCCAATAAATTCATCGTTTACCTTGACCTTAGAAAAAGCGATATGGCCAACCACCTCATTATTAATCTCTGCAACTAAAGACACAGACAGAGCATTATCGCTACGTAAGTTAGCGACTATGTTGTGTTCTGTTTGGTTACTGTGAGGATGGTTTTTAAAAGCTTCAATGATCACTTTTTCTATAGCATTTATGTCACCATCACACTCTGGACGAATATGTATTTTTTGAGTCATACCTTAAACCTTTTAGATTGGGCTAATATCTTGATAATTAACGAATTGAATAACTTAAATGTCGTTAAAGTTGGTCCTTAACTTTAGTAACCATTTTTTCAATATACTCAATGACTATCCATGGATCTGTGTCATCAAAAAGATGCGACGCATATTTCATAGTAACAGCCTCCGTATTTTTGGTAATTGCCTTTAGTTTTTCTTGCGAGCGGTTCCAAGAGTTTGTATAAGCGTCTACATCCTCATAACTCATTTTTGTTTGGCGTATACTTACGTGTGGAATGCCTCTAGACATGACCGTAACCGGAATATCTGCAGAAATAGCATACATCGTTGAAAGTGACGAAGCTTCTTCAAAATCTTCAAACGAATGATGATTACGTTCCCAGTCTATGATCCACTCCATCGTTTTCCAACCATCGCTTGACATGGATGATTTCAGGTCTTGATACCAACTTTCATGTACGGCATCAACAAAAACAATGCCTTTGACTATTTCAGGTTTTTTATGCGTGAAAGCCCTTGCTACTAATCCACCGAATGAGTGAGGCACAAGAATAACGTCTTGCCATTTTAATTTTTCGCTGAGCCCTTCTAGTTCATCAACTAACTCAGACATTGTTCTCACTTTAGGGTTGTCGTATGCACTTTTCCCATAGCCAGCACGGTCGTACATACACACTTTATAATTTTTAGGTTCGATGCCGCGAAATGTATTCTTATAGGTAGAATGTACCTCTAATCCCATTCCGGCTAGGAGCACAACGGTTAACTCACCTGTTCCTTTGCAAACATAAGCAATTTTATGTTCATTCACTTCGACAAATTCATCAGCGTGTTCTTGTGCCAACAAAAGACTTGAAAAACTAATGACACACAAAGTTAAAAAATATTTCAACATGCATTATTCCTTATAATCACTAACACTGACGAACTGGTTAATGTAATTTCATTAATAAACTGACAATCTTTACTTCTATTGACATGCCTCACTCAAACGAAGAAGCACGCATTAGGCTGTTCTTACTTAAGTGCATTGTTATGACCATAATTATCACTCACGTATTCGCTATTAAAATCGGCTTTTATTGCTAAGGATTTAGCAAAGGTGCTTTTCGCTGTCTCCTTATCTCCTTTTGATAAGTAGGCAAACGCTAAGCTGTCATAAACCTGAGGTGCATTGGGAAACAATGCAACTAAATATTCGAACATATCAAAGGCCTCTGCCCACGATCCTGTTTTGACAAGTTCCATGCCTAATTCATTGACTGTTCGGCCAATAAATTGCTTATAACCACTCTCGCGGTAAGCTTGTTTAAAGTGCTTAGCGAACGGCTGTTTTCCTTTAGTTTGGTAATACTTAAAGGCAAAGTTTTTTTCCAGTGGCCTAATAGATTCATACTCACCATTTTTGATAAACGACAGTATTCGACCAGAAATGAGCTCAGCGACTAAGTTATCTGTGTTGGCAAGTACCACAACTTCGTAACCATTTGTTAGATCAACTTCTACCGCCGCACTGACGCCCTGTCCGCCCCCATATGCCCGCCAATTTTGGCCATCCATTGCAAATATTCTGCGATTAAGAGAGTCTGAGTTTTTCAATATTTTATCGGTATAAAACAGTGCTCGATAGAATCGTTGCACATCCCCAACAGTCGATTCAATACCGCCATCAGGACTAGGATGTTCAGTAACCCCTACTTTCCTTAATGTACTGTCGTACTGGTAGGTATATCGAACCGACTGATTATGATGAGAATTAAAAGGTTTGAAAGTGGTCAAGGCCATTCCCGCTCGATGGAATATATTGTTTTTCAAGAGCTCCTCAAATGGCTTTCCCGTGATTTTTTCAAGAATCACACCTAAAACCACATACCCATAGTTTGAATATTGATGCTCAGAACCGGGGTTAAATAACAGAGGTCTGTTTATTAAAAGGTTTAGCTTCTTTTCTAGCGTATCGAAGGCAAGTGGATTTTCGCGATATTCGGCGACAAAGATATCGGCAAAGCCAGCACTATGGTTTAGTATATGTTCAATTGTGATTGTGTCGGCAAGAGGTTGTTTAAAGCCCAATTTAAAGGTAACCAGCTTATCGCTTAATCTTAACTTACCCGCCTCAACTTGTTGCAAGACTAGAACCTTAGTAAAGTCTTTCATGATAGAGCCAAGATTAAAACGGCTTTGACTCGTATTGTTTATACCTTCTTCAACATTCTGCAATCCATATGACGATAAGAATATTTCTTTATCATCTTTTGTGATCAGCAAACTCCCTGAAAACCACCCCATCTGATGGTATTGCTTGGCAATGGTGTCTGCTATTACGGCAAGTTTGGTGGAATGACTGCTCTGCTCATCTTCTTTATTAGAGGCTAGAGAACAGACTGAAAACAATAAAAATAACACTAAAACTGAATTTCGAATCATATGGCTGATACTCCTCTGTCATAATACCCGCATGCTAGACCAAATAGATCGAACTTCCTAGCATGCGACTGTTAGCTGTAAATAATTGCTGGTTGCTTAATACTCACTCTTAAAAAAATAATAAACCTTAAAGATTTCATTAATTGTTGTAGGGACGACAATTAATGCCCCTGCAATAAAATATGACTGAGCATAAAAAAACCTTCGCTCAGCATAATCTAAACAATTACTTATTTGGTCTAAATAGTTAAGTATATGATCATCATATGTTGCGATGCATTTGCCCGCTTCAATTAAAGTATTAACTTCATTCCAGTGAATACCTATGCCTAAGCCGATAAGTGCTAAACCATAAAGGAAGCTATACTTTTCGGCGTTTAAGAAGATAGCGAATAAAATTGCATACAGTAGAATTAGAGTATTCCAAACAATAAAGAATATATTCGAACTTAACTCTCTAAGTAAAACAAGGGTTAAGGCAAAGGCAATTGCGAAAATCCATTGTCTTGCAGAGAGTTTATATTTAAGCATGACTTCCTTGTTCACCTAACGCCTAACACGGGTAAATATTATTGCTAAAAAGTTGAGTAACGAAAACTGCAAACTTTAATTTGTCTTTAATAATTAGTTTGTTAGCTATACTATGCACCAATAATCATGGGGGTGCAATTGCAAGACATGCAGATAATTATCAAACCTAAAAAACAAAGACTAAAACTTCGCTCTTATTACATATAAAGCTAACAAAGCCATTGTCTTTAGATTTGCTATTCAAAGAGTAAATAAAATAGAGTGGCGTTCAAATTTTTTATATTTAAGCGAAATTTTTCTCAGAAATAATTTTAAGCCAGAGACGTGCATTAAAACGAATGTTGAAGCGCCCAATAAATCTACCATGGCCATGAGTTATAAACTCAACATAATTTCAGGATCGGCAACGAGCATGACTAAGCACATAGCCAACAAGTATGGGTTCCTGTTTATATGTTTTTTATGTGTAAAATGGTACAAATTACACAGTTGTTTTTCGCAGGCAAATAAACGTTGACGTTCCTACTATACCAAATGTAGCCAGAACAATAGGAGTAATGTGGTCATAGGCATTATTGAAAAAGAGCGAAACAACAAGCGCAATAAATAATAGTCCGAAAGCCATGAATTTCACTGAAACTATATAAGCAATAATTCTAACCAACCTGTTGCCTTTTGTATTAAGAGCCGCGACCACACAAATATAAGCCCCTACGATAATTAACGAATAAAAAGGTACTTTGCCCATTAGAAATGCACCTAAGCCAATTGCTGCCAATAAAGAGAAAAAAGCGGTTAAAACAAGCCTTAACACTTTCAATGGAATTCCTTATACATAATGCCCAAGTTAATGGGCAAACAAATGTTGGCTAAAATAAGCGATGCAAGGACAAAAAAACAAAGTTATTTGTCCGTCTTGAAAACCCATGTTAGCGGTAAATTAAGCAAACAATACCTTATAGAAAATATAGCCAGCTGGGATTAAAAGTAATATACCCCAAGTTAAACGTTTCGCTTTTGTTAATTGAAACTTCGGCTCAAACATCACCAAATCGCTAATCAACCACAATGCTGGTGCAATTGATAATATCAAGGCATCTGAACTAGGTATAGAAACAGTACCCGAGCGAGTAAACATAGTCAGTTCACCCGAAAAAGCACCAAACAAACAATAAATCAAAGCAGCCATTGGAAGTAAGTAGTGCTTAATAGCTCGAGTTTTTAGATCTGTGTTTTCATAATCCATTTTATAATTGTCCTTTTACACTTAACGCCTGAATAATATAAGAGTGAGTTTGGCAGTTTTATTGCGTTGTTTGCAACTAAATATGACAAGCTTTAGTGAATCATCACAATTGACTTGTTATGCATTACAAACCACCGGCTAAATCCAAAAAATTACCAGTAGAAAATGATGCTTTGTTAGACGTCAACCAATAAATAGCCTCGGCAACTTCATCAGGCAAACCACCCCGTTGCATCGGAACTTTACTTTTGAGTCGTTCTATACGATCTGGCTCTCCACCATCAGCGTGCATATCTGTATAAATCAATCCTGGGCGAACACAATTGACTCTGATACCTTCTGCGGCCACTTCCAACGACAGACCTTTTGTTAACGTGTCAATTGCACCTTTTGACGCAGCATAATCAATGTATTCATTCGGTGAACCTGTTCGCGCAGCTCCCGAAGAGACATTAACTATGACACCACCGAGACCACCATGACGAGTTGACATTCGTTTCACCGCTTCACGACAACACAAGAAGTAACCAGTCACATTGTTTATAAGAATAGAGTTAATCCTCTCTGCACTCATTTCGTCTAAGCGCATCTGCTTTTTTAAGATCCCAGCGTTGTTTATGACAACAGAAACAGTACCAAGCTCGCGGTCAACGGTTTCAAACAGTTGCAGAACATCACCTTCTTTGGAAACGTCAGCTTGAACAGAAATACAATGACCACCTAATACTTTGATTTCTTCGACAAGTGCCTGAGCAGCCTCTGCATTAGATTTGTAATTAATGCATACGGCGAACCCGTTTTGAGCAAAAAGCTTTGCTGTCGCAGCACCAATCCCTCGACCACCGCCTGTAATTACAACTACTTTTTGAACCTTCATTATTCATCCTTTTAACGCTAAATTTGATGTAATGCATAATGCTTATAACAAACTCACGGTGTGCGTCGTTTTGCCTTTTATTGTCAGTGTTGGTCTAGCTTTTGTAACAAAGATAAAAGCTGGTTTACAACCAACTCTGGCTCATCTACCTAAATTAAATGACCATTTTTTCTGTCACAATTGCCTTACCCTGTAAAAATGCACCTACCCAGCTTTTCTTAAGTTCACCCCACAAGTTCCTGCCTTCATTGGTAAAAAACAAATTAGCGAAGATTGAGCGCAGCTAAGCTTTTTTAGATCCTTTTGAGTAATTTGTTATATGCAAACTACACTACAAAGTTTTAATCATATGAAGCATTTCAGGCTTAAAACCAAGGTTATGATAAAAGTTATTTGCTTTTGAATTATTTGCAAATACTTCAAGGTGTATCAAACGACAGCCCAAACTCTTAGCCCATTCTTCAGCAGATGCCATTAATAGCTTACCGATACCCAAGCCTTGTGATTTAGGTGACACCGCCAGAAGTGGAATGGTGCCACAAATTTCCCCTGAAATGTCATCATTACGTGTACGAACATGAATAAAGCCTAGGGGAACATTGTTAAACTCAGCGATCAACGTTGTATTTGGGGTTAAGGTTTCAACAAGCATCTGTGAAATATAATTATCTTGCATTTTATTAATCGCATCATCGGAATGCCATTCTAATTGAGCAACTTCAGCTAAGTATGGTGACATCTCAAAAATAAACGGCTTATCACTTTCTTGTGCTTCTCTAATTACAATTGAATTTTTCATATAATATTGAATATTACTCTTGAACCTGAATTTCATAAAACGCCTTGTTAAGCGGCGTAAAATTAGTGGAGAATGAGCGCCAGCCAACTGTTTTGTGTTCACTTTGAGTGGCTTGTTAGGGCTAAGCATTATCTGCATGCTTTTGTTTTAACATGGAATATGCAAAAGACAAACAAAAATACCCTAGAAATTGTCCCGACAAAAACAACAGGAATTTTAGTTTGAAAGGTGCTTCCTCACTGAAAAAGCTTAAAACAAACATTCCAGGCGCAGCAAAGAATTCGTAACCAGGCACCAGCAGCGGAGCTAGGTTGTAGTTAAACAAATGAGCAAAAAATCCAAACAACACACCAACTGTACCAAAGATTGTGCCGAGTCGGTAAGGTGAACTTATTATTTGCTTAAATTTTAAATGCATTCCTTGCGAACCTTAACGTCAGTGTACTTGGCGTATTTAAGTACAGCAAAAATGCGTCAGATTGACACATTGGTTCTGTGTTTTATACATGGTAACCTAGCCAATACGCAAGCATTGGAATAACGGCTAACCCTAAAGTAAATATTAACCCAATGTTCCCCGGCTTAATTAAGAAGCTTTTTTGAGGTCTTTTAGGGTTAAAGAAAACCCTAATGCTTCCATCTTCCTCTTTTTGAATTCCATTCAACTGTTTTTCCAAAACAAACTTCATGTTATGCGATGCAATGATTATCCATGGTGAAACCCTTTTACCTACATACTCTTGTTGGCCAACTTTATATTTATACAATGCATTCACAACGTAGTTTTGATCTGATGTTGCCCACTCTTTCGCCCCCCAATTACTAATATTACGATTGACTAGACTACCTTTCGTGCTTGGCCATGATCGTATTTTCAATTGATAAACGGTGGAATAACACAATAAAACGGAAGTATACAACGTGGCATAAAACAAAATCCCTTGTTTCTCACCTTCTATGGCCAACGACCACATACTTAGAAAATATTCATGCATGGTTTACCATCTCTACCACATAAGGCCCACATTAAGGGGCTGATAATAGCTTGGCTAAAATTAGCGAAGAATGAGCGCCAGCCAAGCTTTAGGATTCCACTTTAAACAGCTTATTATGTTTTTATACGATATAGCAAATAGTTACCCAACAGCAATGGCCAAATTATTATTGCTACAGGCTGAACATAAAGCTTGTACTTTGACCATAGCTCGTTGCTTAAAGAAGCGTAAATAACGAGTGATAAAATTGCCAACCCGATAAAAAACAAGATTGTACCGATATTTAGAATACGCCATATAGAGTTGTTGAAAGCCAGCCTTTTGCCCCAGAAAAGATAAATTAACCCTTTACGTTGAATGACAGTAATGAGGCAGAATAACAAAGCACTTAAACACCAGAAAAGTGATGGGTAATAGCTGGAATTACTAGCCAAATTTAAAATGCCGAATTGCTGGTGACAGTACGAAAGAATAAGAATAACTAACACTATTGCGAAAATAGAGCGCCAGTATATTGCCCACATTAAAATAACTCCATTTTTACGCGCAAGCCTCTGGTGAAGCTGATTAATTGGCTTGTTATGTTTTTTGTGCACCATTGCTTAACAATAGAGCTACCAGCAATGTTGGAATTGCGGCATACATTAACGGTGCAACGGCAAAGCCAACATGATGTTGTCTACGCATTAAACCGCTTGTTATATGCCACTGTAGTAGTTTTCTGACCACCCTGCAAGAGGTTGAAACTTATCAATTTTTATTGCTTGATCTTCTATACAAGCTCTTTGACAAATAATATTTACGATTGCGCCATTACTAAGTTTTACTTGCGCTTGATACACATTAATCCTTGCTCTGCCACCAGGTAGGTCGGTATTGTCCCAAGCTCGCAGAACAGTGCCGTCGTAAGTTTCTACGTGCCTACCACGAATAAATACTTGGTCTACAAAGAGATATAAAACTAGTAAGGAAACAACTGAGATTATCGAATATTTAACGTATCGTATAGTCTGCATCTAAATTCCTTGTGGCAAATAACACCCCATTCAGGGGCTTTTACTAATTGGCTAAAAAGTCCCGCTTTAGTTGTTTGTTAGGTATTCGATAGCACTAAACTGTCTGTAAGCACTTTTTCAAGCAAATGTTTCTGATAACTTGCAAGTATTTGCTGTCGTTCCTCGTCAGTTTTCTGTTGTACACCATGAGCTATAAAAGCAGGCAAAATTTCCCACCCCATAAAGCCAAATATATCTTGATACAATCCATCAATTTTAGAACGATAATAAGCTAATTCTTCTTGTGAATTAGCGCCGCCCGTTGTGATTGAATACATCACTTTTCTAGGCTTTAGTTTTGCGTCTTTGCCATAAGCAAACCCTGAAGACAAAACCCTATCTATCCAGCCTTTCAACATGCTCGGAAACGACCACCACCATAAAGGGAACTGAAAAACTAATAAATCTGATGAAAGTAATTTATTCTGTTCGTCGGCGATAGTTTTTATAAATGTATTACTAGCTAACGCCAGTCGTTGAGCTTTGGCTAATTGAAAATATTCATCGCTTGGGAATGACGTTGTGTCGTCTTTGCCAGCAACAGGGTTAAAGTTTTGCTCGTATAAATCAGAAATGTTTACTTTGAATTTTTCTTTTCTGAATGTATCTAGAGCGACTTTATGTAACGCTAAATTAAAAGAATGTTGCTCAGGGTGAGCTACAACAAGATGAACTTCCAACATACTTCCTTAAAATACCTAACGCCCCATTCAGGGGCTTATAATAGTTTGCTAAAATTGTGTAGCGAAGCAAAACCAAGCAAACTGTTTTTAGTTTCGCTTAAGTGACTTCTTATGTGTTTTATTCGCCAAGCCATTTAAATTTGGCATCTTTGATTATTTTATTGAATTCAGCTTGAGTGATTTTGCCGTTAGCTAAATCATCTTCTGCTGGCCAAGCAACCTTCTGATATTCGTATTCTATAGCGGCAAGAATATAACCGAGCTTTCTTTCGGTGATATTTCCTTTATAGAAGTGATGCATCGCTAATTTTTTATTCCACAACTTACCATCTGGAGGTTGTGGTAACGTAAAATCAAGAGTAAGAAGCCTTTCATCTGATATTGTGAAACCTTTAGCTATTGAATCTTTAGCACATTCATAGAGCATATAATCAATAGAGTGTTGAAGGCCATAAAAATGCCAATCAAAACCAGCATTACAACCACCTACGATTTTTCCCTCTTTGTCAGTAATATCTATGACTCTTTCAGCGCAACCTGAAAGGCAAAATAGGACTACAATTGTTTTTAACAAATTTCGATACATCGATGAACTCTTCTAAACACATAACGCCCCATACATAATTGCCTGTTAGTTGCCAAACCACTCAATAGCTATTTTTTCATACTTTTGAATAAAGTTATTTTTTAATGCCATGTAAACATTAATATTATTATCACTTTTAGATGCAGCCTCTTTTTTGAAAACGCCATATTCTAAAGCTATGTCAGAATGCGCAATTAGATATTCTTTAAATGCTCTATGTCGATACAAGTGCAAGTCATTAGATTGAAATGCATGAACATGGTGACTACGTTGGTTGCCACCTTTTTGAAAATAGCGTCTACCTTCAATACCATTCTCGCCTTTTACTAGGTAACCAAGGGCTTCCATGTTATCAGCTGCATTATCTAACTCTTTAAGGTCGGTAACCTCTATTAGAATATCAATAACAGGCTTGGCTGCTAAACCAACTACAGAGGTACTGCCAATATGTTCTATTTTGACAGCGTTAATACCAATTGCCTTAGCTAGCAATACTCTTTCAGTTTCAAAAACATTCTTCCAATTTGGATCGTAATCAACAACCTCAACAACTCTAATGCTCAAATTGTTCTCCATTGGCAACTAACGCCCAAATAACAGGTTAAGTAATGGTTGGCTAAAATGTGAAACGAAGTGGAACGCAGCCAACTGTTACGTGTCCTTGTTTATTCTCTTGTTAGCGTGAAAATGCAAAATTTTGGTTTTGATGCCAAGATATTCATATGCAGCTGCGGCTTTTACAACAAGTCCTTCATCTCGGCATAGAAGTAAATGACAAAATGAAGCTATTCCGGCGTGAGTCATATCGCTAGAAGATCGCACAAAGCCTCTGGTGCTTTTCATGCCAGTATCTCTGTAATAACCTAAGAAGTTTAATTGGTGATAAATTCCATTAACCTTTTCTGATAGAGTTTTTTCTCTATCATTATTCGCTTCGTAAGGTTGAGGTTTAACACCGAAAAATATATCAATATCTAATTCAATATTCTCCATGCTGTTCTTTACGGAATCAAAGACTTTCTCAACTACATTAGGTGATTTTATATTTTTTAAAACTAACGCGCCTAGCCCAGTAGCTTGCTCAAATTGTTTTACTGGAGATTGCTCTTGATTATCTAAATCGTTACTCATTTGCTCATATTGTTCTCTTAACATTTGAGGCAGAGATTCTATTGCTGATTTCATTTCATCAGTAAAAGCGTCTTCTGACTCTAGATCTTTTAATGCATCATTTAGTAGTGATTTAAGCTCTTCACTTCCTTTTGAAAAAATATCTTCATAACTTTCGTCATTTCTTCCACCGTAAAATTTTTCTAGCATTGAAGTTAATCCATAACCATATTCAGGCATTGGTTCTTCATTTTCAATGAACCATTTCCAAATATCAAATACATCAATATTGTTAATTTTAGCGGAGCCTGTAAGGAGGTCATTTTCTAATGTTGGCTCTATGTATTTGGCATCCAGTTCTTGCAATGTATTTAGAAAAATTTCCTCTGAGCCTACTGATCTTTTAATTTCTTTCAAATTTTCATGGGAATATATTGGCGTTATATTATGGTCTTTGAGTAATTTTTTTATATTGTGCGGATCGCCCTTTCGAATTGAATCAAGAATGTTGTGATCTAGATACCCTAGTATTTCTTCAGCCATGATTCCGTTCTCCAGACTAGATGAAAGCTAATGCCCGCATAAGGAGCTGATAATGCTTGGCTATACTGTGCAGCGAAGCGGAACCGAGCCAAGCTGGTAGCAGTCCCGTTACTGTAATGGCTTGTTAGCTACTCTTTTCTTTGATCCATCGCTTAACAGGAACAATCCATTCTGATATCGGTCTATAAAAAGCACCATGTTCTTTACCCGTAGAAATAGAGATTTCTTCGAATGATTTAAGGTTAACACTTCTAGCTTGAAGCTTTTTACATGTACTAGCACCGTCAGTTGTTTCATAAACGGACAAAAAAGCACCATTCATTTTAATGTCAGAATATTTCTTTGAAACAATACGTCCACATCCAGCTAAAAGAACTGTATTAACAGGAGTTTCTTCCAAATAATGAGAGGCTAAACTGGTAATAAAAGCTCCACGAGAAAACCCCATAATGGTTATATGTTTAGCATTTACTCCACTTTTTATTAATTCTCTAACATTGTTAGCTAATACTTCTGCATGCTTAAAGGGATCTGTACCTTTGGAACGGTGGTACGCGATCAAGTTATATTCACTGTCTGATAATGACTCTTTTATCGCAGGAAACTCATAAACTCCCCACCTTGCATTTTTTGGAGTAGGATTTGTGCCTTCGACAATAAAGCCATGCGAATAAAACACAAATTTTTCATTCGCATTAATTTGTTCAGGAAATTTATCGTAAACATCCCCGGCAAAAGATAATGAAGAAAAAAGAATACATACTAATACTGAAAATTTGATACTGTCTCTCCTGAGTAGCTAACGCCTCAATAATAGGCGCATAAATGGTTGGCTAAAATTAGCGAGGTACGAGCGCAAGCCAACGGTTTTTTGTCCTTTTAAATGACTTGTTAAGTGTATAACCCCCTTTATTAGCAGCAATAATACCAGTGAATATATAACTGCTGTAACCACTATGTAAATAAAAATATTAAACGCGGAAGAGCTATACAGGGTAATAAAAAAGATTACGTAAGAAACAAAAAAAGAACAAGCAATCAATAGGTTAGAAAGTTTTATTTTATTTGAGTAATTTCCAACAACCAAAATAGTTATAAGTGAACATAGCAATCCACTTAACACTTGTGGGATTTCCATACACATTACAAAAAAATAAGCGATAAGGTCACACGAATTAATGTTAAACATTGACCTACACAATTCTACTTTTGGAGCTACAGCAAAATCCAAACGCAAGAAATGGGCATACCCTATAAATAATAGGGTAAATAAGGTAGTTAAAACGCCAATACTAGCAGAGTAGAACAATTTCATATATACACTTAACGCCGCGTTAAGCGGACAAAAATAGTTGGCTATAATTTGTGAGGCACGAACAAAAGCCAACTGTTTTTGTTCCGTTTAAACGCCTTGTTATGTGTTGAGTTTATGACTATAACGTATACCAATCTAAATGAATGCTTTCGGCCAAAAACTGTTATTCTGTTTTTGACAATTACATATTCACAAGGCACCAAAGTGCTATGTGATGGACTGGTTTTATATTAAGTGCTTTTCTGCTGAGCCCAAGTTCGTGACAGCCCAATCATGCATTGCCCACAAAACTGGCTCAAGCGATTGACCAACATTTGTCAGCGAATATTCGGTTTTCGGCGGCACCTCTGCAAATATTTTACGGTGCACAATCCCTTCATTCTCTAACTCACGCAGATGTTTTGTCAACATGCGTTGGGATGCATCAGGTATAAGCCTGCGAAGCTCATTGAAGCGCTTCGTACCACTCAGTAAGTGATGAATAATGGGACATTTCCAACGACCACCAATAACTTTGATTGTCATTTCTACTGGGCACTCTTCACTCATTTATTTACTTCCTTTAGATTTCTTTGGCTCAAAGCTTCATGGTTACAAAAATGTTCCTACTTACAAAAAAGAACCAATGTTCTATATTAGCTCTAGTAAGCCTTATTTATCAAAGACAATAAATTGTAGTCATTAGGAGAAACACCCATGAGCACTACACAAAGAGTCATTCACTATGGCGAACTACCCCAGGGTGGGTTTGCTGGTATTTTGGAAAGGCATATGGTTCTGAACCCGGAGTTATGGCCAAAGGCAAAAGACCGGACTGACATTAGTCATGGTCTTGGAGACTTTATTTATTTGGCGCTAGGTCAATTTTTACCCAACGATGGAGCGCCGATGCATCCGCATAAAGATGTCGATATTGTCAGCGTTGTTTTCTCTGGCAGTGTGGGGCATAAGGGTACTTTAGGTGATGGCACCGCAATTCACGCACCTGAAGTTCAGGTTCAGCGTGCTGGAACTGGTATGCAGCATGCTGAGTTTAACCTCCATGACACACCCGCTGATATTGCCCAAATCTGGTTTAAGCCACCCGAAAAAGGACTTGAACCTGCCTACAAAAATTTCAAACTCTCAGATAGTGGTTTAACAACTGTACTCGGCGGAACGGATGGCAGCTTCAATAGCAATATGGTTTGTAAGGTTGGTTACCTACCCGTCGGCGAAGAAATAACAGTCAATCAACCGTTTGTGGTTCTCATCACCCAGGGTAAAGGTAATGCAAATGGTGTACCTGTAACGAAGGGAGATTTAATAGAGGGTGAATCGCTTCAATTCATTGCTGGCCATGATTTAGGGTTGGCCCTTATTCATGCAAGCAACTAATAAAGGAAACTGAGGAATGATGATAACAAATACCCCCAAAATTTTTGCCTTTGCGACTTCAACCAGTCGTAATTCAATAAACAAGAGGAAATACGAAAATGAATAATACACAGATTACAGCGCTAAAAGCTTCGGCCATTCTTTGGGTTATCTGGGGAGTAGTCCATGCCTTCTTCGGTATTGCCATAATGGCTGTAGATACTTCTCAAGGCTTTGCCTACATTGCCGCAGGCGTTGTTCCTGAGACATTGAGTGCAGATTATCATTCAGCTATCGGTGCTATTTTGAATCAGCACGCTTGGAACTTGTTGTGGTTTGGCGTTGTGACAACTTTTGGCGGAATAATGATCTGGCGACGCAATATGACCGCTATCTGGGTCAGCGCCATGGTAGGCGGCACAGCGGATCTGGGTTACCTAATTTTTGTGGATTTCGGGGGCTTTGCTACGTTCTTCCCTGGTACGTTCATGACACTAATCGCTGGTTCTGCCATTTTTCTGAGCGGTTGGGTTTGGCTAGAACAACGCAAAAACTCTATATAAGGCGCCATGCAAATACCACCTGAAACCCCCAATCCAATGCCTACCAGCGTTGGGTTTATTGTTGGCGACAAAGGGATTCAGATGATAGAAAAACCGTGGTTTGTGCCAATCATTACTACGCCTATTCGATCCCTTGTGCACAAGGGATTATTCCACCACTAAGAGAATGATTTCATTATTATTTATAGACACATAACGCCCGCATAAGGGGCTAAGTAATGCTTGCTAAAATGTGAAGCGGAACCGAGCAAGCTTTACGTGTCCCGTTACTTTATGCGCTTGTTATATTTATTTTTGCATGTTGAGAACTAGATTTGAAACTCTGGCACCTAAATACTTCGCCGTATTTAAATCAAGCTGATTAACAATCCCGTCATTACTTTGAGCAACAACTCCTAACTGGCAACCAAGTCTATTTATTGAGTCATTGCTGTTGGCTGAATCAAGACCAACCCAGTACATACCATGTTGACTAGCTAAAATGGAAAAATATTGTATTGTGCTTGATTGGTCACCATTAAAAGCCGAGCCTGATGTTATACCCGCAGCTATTTTATCTGCCCACTCTTGAGCCTCCCAGAAATCACTTGTGGCATCAGCAAAGGCTTTAAATTGTGCCGCAACTCCTCCCATATATGTGGGAGATGCAAATATAATGGCTTCACAATTCCTTAGTTCATCGAAAACTTTATCATTTACAAAGCGGCCCTCTATTAACTCACCACCTTCGATTAAATGCTCATATACATCTAGGCCCTTACTCTCGATTTCACTTGACGCAGCTTTGACTAACTGTCCTGTTATATCTGTTTTAGTAAAATAGACAATTCCTACTTTAGGCAAAATGAACTCCGGTACTGAGATAAATATAACGCCCCAATAAGAGGCAAAAAATAGTTGGTTATACTTGTGAAGCATGAACAAAACCAACTGTTTTTTGTCCTGCTTGATTGTCTTGTTAGCTTAATTGTTCGAGTTAGCCTATATCACCTCGATACCTTTCAATTATTTTATGACCACAAGTTTTACAGATTAAATGCAAATCTCTTAACTCCATAAACCCAGCGGTTGGGCCTGCTCCCCAACCGGCAACTAAAGCTGATAAGAACTCTTTAATTTTTTCCTTTTTCCCTATTTTGGCCTGATATTGAGGTTTTACAATTACTCCTACATGCTCTTTATCTTTATTGCACTCTTTACAAAAACGTACTTCAATTTCCATGCCGATTCATCCATTTTCAGGGTTAAGCTAACGCCGTTTTAAGCGGCAAATTGCAGTTGGCCAAAATGTGTGAGGTACGAACAACAGCCAACTGTAATTTGTCCGACTTGAAAACCCTTGTTAGCTATCTTTTCTATGATAGTTATGAAAGTGATGAGACACACCATTTTTAGCGTTAATTGATAATGCATCATGTCTGTCTCGATAATGAACATAAAGTTCGTCCACTAATTCAATGCAAGCATGAAGCGCATCCTGAACTTCTTTAACCACAATACTATAAATTTTGTCCCTAGAGTTTTCATAAGTAGCCACTAAATCATACCCTGTTATTTTTGATTTGTGCGACTCCGACCACGCCATATTTTTAAACATTTGATCATCTTCTGTGTATAAATTACAGAAACCTTTATGTGCTCTTTCATTTCGGTCTAGTCGAAGTGGCATTCCAGTTTGATCTAATATTTTTAAGTGCTCTAGAATCTCCGAATGGTTTTCCTTGAGCACCTTTTTGAGCTGTTTTATGTTTAACTTGTGATCTGGAAGGTTAAGCTCTAAAACTTCATTTACAAAATGAAAAGCAATGTCTCTTAAGCTTGAAAATCTAAATAAAGATAAATCTACAATCGATTTTAGCCAATCATACCTATTTATATCTTGAACTGACGATTTCAAAGGAACTTCTTTAGCTCCAAGCATTTGAGGTATAACCCTTAGGTCAACGAACTGTTGCTCTAGGGCATCAAACCTAACATAGGTTAAGTGCGCATATGCCATATGTGGATCTGCTTCTGAAAACTCTTCCCAATTTTTATAAGGGTGATCATGGAGGAAATACATATTTATAGAGTCGTAAAGAACACCCTTAAATGTTGATTCTTCCAACCCCCAACAATAATATTCGTTATTCATCACACTCTCAGATTACGATAGATAGCTAACGCCCTATTAAGGGGCTTTTTATTAGTTTGCTAAAATGTGAAGCGCAGCGAAACCGAGCAAACTGTAAAAAGTCCCGCTTTAAATTCTTGTTAGTTTTTTTACGACACTGAACTACGATTGAAGGCAGAACGAAGCAACCCAATCCCTGCAATAGAAAATAAAAATGAAGTAATACCGTTTATCCATCGACTTGAACGTTGATACCAGTTCATAACACCACGATATGAGAAGCAAATTGAATACATAGCATTTGTAGAAAATCCGACAATCATGCAAACTACCAAGCCTGAAACAAGAGAAAGCATTCCATCATTTGAGCCTAATCCCACAGAAAGTGCAGCCATCCAAGCGATTACTGTTTTGGGATTAGAAATATTCATAATAACACCACGAAAAAACCACTTTTTACCTGAAGTATTTTCATCAATTATTTCAATTTTAGTTGAATTAGATTTGATAGTTTCTTTAGCTGAAAGGTAAGCAAGCCATAATAAATATAGACCTCCGAAAACCTTCAGTGCCATTAGCAAATAAATAGAACTTTGAAGAATAGCCCCCATACCACTTGCGGCGATAATTCCCCAAAAAACCAAACCAGCAGAAAGCCCTGCACCATAAATTAAACTAGTTTTTCTACCCTGACTCATTGCTATGGTCGCGTTAGAAATATTTGCGGGTCCAGGTGAAACAGCTATGACAAAAAATGCGATACCAATACTTAATAATGAAAGTAGATCTATCACTTATATTTCCTTTTTAATAAATACCACAATTGACTAAAAAACTAACGCCGCAATAAACGGCTAAGTAATAGCTGGCTAAAATTGTGAATGGAGTGAGCGCAGCCAGCTGTTGCGTGTCCGACTTTTAATTGCCTTGTTATATGCAAACTGCTATTCAACTAGGTATGCCATACCTCTGCACTTTGTGTGACTGTGACAGCTAGCGGTACTATTATTAACAATGCAAGAGTCAAAAACTAATGCATTACCACCTAGCTTTTGAGCTTTAATTTTTAGAGAAGAAATCAATGAACTTTTGCTAGGCTCTCGATCTCTAAAGTCTTTCTGGCAATAATTTGTTTCGACATAACCAACTTGCGAAGCTCCAAGCTCCCAAACTTCAGTATTGGTGTAGCTTTTTACGCTACCTTTTTTAACAGTATTCTCTACTTTATTCTTAACAAATCCCCCCATGTTAGAATTAAATTCTACTGAAGAACAACCAGCCAAAATTAGAGTGACTATTAAAAGTACGATTTTCATGCGACCTCCATATTGCATATAACAATTTAATAGTGCGCAATTTGCGCACTTTTCTACTACGCCATTGCTCACCTTTCTACTTTACACCCTTTTTACCAGAGTTTATTACTTTATGTCTATCAATTACTTAAGTTTCATGTGAATGAAAGGCTGATGAATAAATGTGCGCAAATTGCGCATTTTCTTGAATATATGCGCCCATGCGCTATAGCTGTATATATATACAGTTGTATTTCTTTAGGTGGTTAAATGAAAACTCGCTCGCCATTTTTAAATGCAATTGCTGAGTATATGCTTAAGAGGCAATATTCTTTGAGAACCGTTGATACGTATCTAAAGTGGATATCGTCATATATTCACTTTCATAACAAACGCCACCCTGCTTCTATGGGGGATAATGAAGTTTCAGCCTTTCTTGATAACCTTGTTTTGCAATTAAATGTATCACCGAGAACCCAAGCTACCGCCTTAAACTCCCTATCTTTTTTATATAAACATATCATTAAGAACGAATTATCTTTAAATCTTGAATTTGTTCGTTCTAAAAAACAACCGAAGTTACCCGTTGTTATGACGCCTGAAGAAGTTAAGTCCTTAATGGCTCATTTAAGTAAACGTTATTATTTGATTGCAGGCCTAATGTACGGCAGTGGTTTAAGAGTCATGGAAGCTATTCAATTACGAGTACAAGACATAGACTTTGACTATAAATGTATTAGAGTATGGAACGGTAAAGGATGCAAACACCGAGTTGTAACACTGGCAAAAGAACTGATCCCAACAATAAGAAACCAAATTATTCAAGTGAATGAATACCTTCAACTTGATGTTAAAAATCATCACTATGCTGGAGTATGGATGCCAAACGCATTAGCGAAAAAATACCCCTCAGCCAATAAATCAATTGGATGGCAATATCTTTTCCCATCGCAAAAATTAAGTGCAGATCCTGAAACAGGTGAAATTCGGCGTCATCACTTTCATCATTCGTGCGTGAGAAAAGCCGTCAAAAAAGCGGTAAATGCTGCCGGTTTAACCAAAGCTATAACGCCACACACTCTGCGTCATAGCTTTGCGACCCACCTTCTACAAAGTGGCGCAGATATTCGAACGGTGCAAACACAACTTGGTCATTCGGATGTTAAAACCACACAAATTTATACGCATGTGTTACAACAAGGAGCAAACGGTGTTGTAAGCCCACTGAGTAAAATTTTTTAATCAACGCCTCAGGTAACTCTATAACTAGTTTTAATCGTGTGTTTTAACGAATTAATCAACGACTTATTACAGCCTATTTAATTAAACTGTTATAAGGTATCAATACCCTGCCCCTTTTGGCTTAACCCAAGCCAGTAATCGACGCTTACATAGCGTCCTGGTCCGACAAAAAATAACGCCATCAACATAATAAAGTACGTCGCAGCAAACTCTATACCGTTATTTAACAACACCACATTACCTGTTTCGTATAACCAGTTTGGGTTGCCATTGTCGGCAATTATGTCTTTGATTCGGGTCAGTCTAACTGCGGCGTTGTCACTATTTTCTAGGCTTAGTTTTGCCGACTCAAACCCTAACCAGTCAAATACTTGGGCTGAACTGGTGGCGGAATTTGTTGGGGTAATGGCATACCAACCGTTTTCTAGATGCACCGTAGTTGCGGCAATAATCATAGTAAACATAAGTGGTAGGCTAATAAGGCGCGTAACTAAACCAATAAGCAGTAACCAACCACCAAAGAATTCGGTCCAAGCCGCCAAATTGGCTAATACCTCAGGAAAAGGTAAACCCAAACCCCATTGCTCGTTACCAAACCATTGCACAATACTGTCATCGGCTAAAAATTGTTGCATAAAAGTCGCATTTTCGTTGTTAAACTGCATTTTGTTATAACCCGCAATAATAAAAACAGGGGCGAGAAATAACCTAATTAACAACGCGGGAATCGCATCTAATTTTAATATTTGTTCTATAGTAGTATTGTATAAGTATCGGATTTTCATAAAATTCCTGTTTTTTAACTGAATTAAATATAAGAACATTGTAGTTCAGGTTTAATTTCAAAATTTTTTTCGTATTGGCTTTATTTATAGATAATAAATTGTAAAAAATTTTTAATAATTGCAGGTAATAAAAGCAATAATATTTTTTGCCATGTATGATGGTATCAATGAAGTAATTAAGACGTGAGGATATATGTCTGAAAAACCAAGTGTTATTAAAATGGTCCTAAAAAAAATATGGGGCTTGATAAACACCACTCGAAAAATAATTGTAAACTTAGTTTTTTTCGGGTTTTTGTTTTTATTTTTCATTTTGCTCTCTGACGACAGCGACAAAATTGTTGTTCCGGACTCTGCCGCATTAATTCTAAATTTGAATGGTGATATTGTAGAGCAAAAGACTCAAATTGATCCTGCTGATGCGTTATTAATGGAAGCCTTAGGCGAAGAAGAAGAGAATCCAGAAATTTTGATTACCGATCTTCTCGACACCATAAAACGCGCTAAAAATGATGACAGAATTAAAGTGTTGGTGCTTAGCCCGCAAAAATTAGGCCGAGCAGGCTTGCATCATTTACAAGTTATTGGTGACGCCATTGACGATTTTAAAGAATCGGGCAAAGAAGTCCTAGCTTATGGTGGTTATTTTAATCAAAACCAATATTACATCGCAGCACATGCAGACCAAGTTTGGCTTAACCCAGAAGGCGCGATAATTTTAGAAGGTTTTGGCCGTTATCGAACTTACTTTAAGTCGGCGCTTGAAAAACTTAACGTTACTCAACATGTATTTAAAGTGGGTACCTACAAAAGTGCCGTAGAACCCTATATTCGTGACGACATGTCTGAGCAGGCAAAAGAAGCGAATGAAGCTTGGTTAAACCAACTATGGGCAAGCTATAAAGCAGATGTTGCAGAACAGCGAAATATTTCAGTAGAAGATTTTGATGAGTCAGCCCAAGACTTATTACAAAAATTAAACCAAGCCGATGGTAGTTTTGCGGTGTACGCGTTAAATAATGGTTTTGTCGATGAGTTACGAACACAAGAGCAAATCCGTGTGGCTTTAATGGAAAAAGTAGGTAAAGGCAGCAGCAAAGACACTTTTGCTAAAATTTACTACAAAGACTACAGCCAAGCGACCAAAAACCCATTCCCTATTGTAAACCCACATACCGACAAAGTTGCGATTGTTGTTGCTAAGGGCAATATTTTAAATGGTCACCAGAAACCGGGTACCATTGGTGGTCAAAGTACTGCAAAATTGCTTCGTAAAGCACGAATGAACGACAACGTTAAAGCGGTTGTACTTCGTGTAGACAGTCCAGGTGGTAGTGCTTATGCATCGGAAGTTATTCGCCAAGAAGTAGAATTACTTAAAGCGGCGGGCAAACCAGTTATCGCATCCATGGCAAACTATGCCGCCTCAGGTGGTTACTGGATTTCGGTATCTGCCAATGAAATTTGGGCATCAGAAAATACCATCACCGGTTCAATTGGTATTTTTGGTATGTTTATGACCTTAGAAAAAGCACTGGATAAAATAGGTATTCATACCGATGGTGTTGGTACTACAGACTTTGCTGGTGTCGGTATTACCCGAGAATTAAATGAAGATATTGGAAAAATTATTCAGGCCAACATTAACCGAGGATATAAAAACTTTATCACCTTAGTCGCGAATAATCGCAATATGACCCCAGAGCAAGTTGATAACATTGCACAAGGGCGTGTTTGGACTGGAGCCAAGGCACAAGAACTCGGTTTGGTCGATAAATTAGGTGACCTAAATGATGCCATCGTGGCGGCGGCGAACATCGCAGGTTTAGAATCCTATGACACCTTATTAATTGAAAAAGAGCTGTCAGCGCGTGATTTATTTTTACAAAATATGCTCAATAATAGCGATGCTCTATTTGGTCAAACTCTGGTAGATGAACAGGAATACAACAACCCTACTCTGCGCACAATGATCAGTCAGTTAGTTAAAGAGTTTGAAAAAGTGAATCAGTTAAATGACCCTAAAGGCATTTACTCTATTTGTTTACGTTGTGAATTGTATTAATGGATTGAACAAGGCAAGTAACGAAGGCGCAAAATAATGTTTCTTTGTTACCACCTACCCTGATAAAATCAGCCCCAAATTATGGGGCTTTTTTATTTGAGAATCGAAAGCATGCACAATAACAGAAAAAAAATATACGTCGCATACACAGGTGGCACCATAGGAATGAAGCCAAGTGTCAATGGCTTTATTCCGGTCACTGGACATTTAACCCAGTCTATCGAAAAAATGCCCGACTTTCATCGTGATGAAATGCCCGAGTTTACCATCAACGAATACGCTCCATTAATCGATTCCGCCAATATGACGCCATCAGACTGGCAACGTATCGCTAACGACATTCAGGCTAATTACAACAAATACGATGGTTTTGTTGTATTACATGGTACCGATACCATGGCATTTACCTGTTCAGCTCTATCTTTTATGTTGGAAGATTTGTCAAAACCGGTGATTGTCACCGGTTCACAAATCCCATTAACGCAACTGCGATCAGATGGTCAAGAAAATTTATTAAACGCTTTATATATTGCCGCGAACTTCCCAATTAACGAAGTGGGCTTATTTTTTAATAACAACTTGTTTCGTGGTAATCGCACAATTAAAGCCTATGCCGATGGCTTTAACGCGTTTGAATCCCCTAACATGCCACCACTTTTAGAAGCCGGCATTAATATAAAACTCATTGCCGGTAGCATCAGCAACAATGGCAAAGATCATTTAACCGTAAGTCAAGTTAGTGAACAACCCGTTGGCGTTGTGCATTTATACCCAGGTATATCTCCAAAACTTATCGCAAACGTTATTCAACAACCGGTTAAAGCGTTAATTTTGTTAAGTTATGGAGTCGGTAATGCGCCCCAAGATCCCGAGTTATTAGAACAACTAAAAAATGCATCCGAGCGCGGCATTATCATTGTTAATTGTACACAATGCGTAAAAGGTAAAGTCAATATGGAAGGTTATGCCACGGGTAACGCGCTCAGTGAATGTGGGGTGATCAGTGGTCAAGACATGACCTTAGAAGCGACCTTAACAAAACTGCATTATTTGCTTAGTAAAAATTTTGACACAGAAACGACCCGAAAGTTAATGGGCACCAATTTACGAGGCGAATTAACGCCTTAGTCCTCGCTTTAATCAACCGCCTAATACTCAGTACTTATAGACCTACGTAAATAAAAAAGGCATTCGTTTAAAAACGAATGCCTTTTTGCTGTTGTTTCAACGTTGGCTTAATCGCCACAGCCTGTTAAGCGAGTTAAGCTAAGAATATTTTTTTGACTCTTTCTATTATCGCTTGCTCATTGTCGAACTTTCCACAAGCTAGCCACTGTGCAAGTTTATCAGACAACTGAGAAGTACTCCCCTGATTCAACTTATCCGCAAGTAAATTAACCTGCAGTTGCATACGCTCCTTGGCGAACTCTTGTGGCGATGGCACATTGGCTAATATTTCCAGTTCAAGGGTTAAAGCCGCGCGTTTTACTTTATCGGTTGAACAAGAGGCAAAGGTTTTTAGGTGTTTTTGCCAATGGCTATTCAACGACAAATAAACTTTGTCAGCGAATAAATCCTCAAAGCTAATGTCTTCATTTGAATAAGACTCAGCCAAGTCAAATAGATTAATATAAAGTTGTTTGGTTTTTTGAGTCTTTAACGATGATACAAGCTTAACCAGTTTGTTTGCTAATACATTACTTTGCTCAATCAACGCTTTATTAATTGGCTTTTGTTGTTTAATAGCATCCGTTAGAGTATCGAGTGTAGTCCGCAAAGCCTTGGCGTCGGTTAACGAAGAAACCGATTTGATTTTTTGCTCTATGTCAGCCAACTGTTGTTGATGTTGCGCCCATTGCGCTTGCTTTTTATGGTCTTGCTGGGCTTTAATGTTATCGCGTTTGGCAAAAACCGGATCGTTAACCTTTCTAAATGTTTGCCACAATTGATTTTCTTTTTGCGGGCCCGCAAAGCCAATTTCTTGCCAAGCTTGTTGCAAATGTTTCAGTTCTTCAACAGCATCAAAAACATTGTCTTTGTCGATTAACGTTTTCGCTTTTTCAATAAGTTGTTGCTTTAACTCGGCGTTGTTATCTTGAAACTGGTGAATCCGCAACTTAATGGGGTCAATAATTTTGCGATATTGTTTGACGATTTTTTGATACTGCTCGCGATCTACATCACCACTATGACGCCATTGGTTCATCAGTTTATGTAAGCGGGCGTCAATTTTTAACCAATTAACGTTTTCATCGTCACACTCTTGAGCAAGTTTTTGTAAATCTTCTAAAATTTGCTGTTTCACTTCTAAGTGAGCAGCCCGAATTTTAGTTTGTTCAGCATAGTATTCTCGACACGGTGCGAAAGCTAACTCACAAGCTTGATTAAACTGTGCATTGAGTTCTTTATCCAGCTCTGCATCGGCATGTCCTAAGGCATTCCAATGTTTACGATGTAATTTAACCTGTTTTGCTTGCTCTTCGGGATTGTCTTTTGGGTTATCAACCAAGTCTTGAATTTGTGCTAACAACTCTTTTTTTCTCGGGGTTACCACAAACGATTCAAGTTCATGCAATTCGTCAATCTTTTGACTGATTGTTGTAAACTCTTTTTCCAGCTTTTGCTGTTGCTCTGGTGCTAACTCAGCAATGAGATGAGTCAATTTAGTGTGCAAACCAAAAGCCGAATTATATTTACCACTGGCGATAAGTCTTTTTAATTCTGAGATTTTTTTACGAACATGGGCAAAATGTTTATGTTGCTCGCGCTCTAAAGGTTTTATAGCCTGATCCCAAGTTGTGGTGATTTCGTTGCGTGCCGCCATAATACTTGCAGGCAACAGATCTGAGGCCAGTTTGTCTATAGATTTCCACTTTTGTTGCCACTCTCGGTATAAGCCTTGGCGCTCATTTAACTCGCTCATATTGCTTGGCGCAACAAGCCCCGAAAATTTAGAAACCAAAGAAAACGCCAATGCAACGCTTTCACTCACCTGTTCCATATTGGCTAATTTAGCCATTAAAGCGGTTTGTTTTTTTAATAATGACTCGACCACGTGAGGTTCGAGTAACGAAGACTTAATTTCGTTTTCTAGGCCTTGCAGTTGGGTTTTAATCTGCTCTTGATCAAACTCGGCATCATTTAAAACGGACTCACTAATAGCATTAGCAATAGACGACAAACTGTGGTCAATGTTTTGTTGTTGCTCTGCCTTTAACTGTTTTTGCTTTTCAACAATATGTTGTTGCTGATAGGCTTCTTCCATAATGGCAAAATATTTTTTTAATTGTTCACAGATCTGCTGATGTTTTTTTATCACCGCGTGTTTTTCTTGTTCTGGTAAACAATCAAATTCGCTTTGATATAAAGCCCATTCTTGATCGATTTGTTCACGCTTTTGCACCATTGACTTATAGTCATTATGCTCTTTTAAAGCCAGCAATTTAGATAACAACAATTGCAGTTGTTTTCTCAATTTAATCGGCTTTTCAATATCGGCTTTAAGCGTATTGATCTTTTGTTCAAGCAAGGTTAAACCATGGCCTGCGTCCATTTTACGAGCCATTTTTTCAAGTTGTTCAAGATCATTTAAGCTGGGTAAAATTTGTTGCTGTAAGTCGATGTTGTTGGTTTTAACATAAAACAACGCAAGCGAAGTGGGTTTATCAATCTTATTTAATAGCAACGTTAAAATATCGGCATCATGCTCGTTAAACAGCCACTGCTCTAAAAATGCTAACTTTGCATTATTGGTGTTTAAAAACTTAAGCTTGTGTTCTTTACTCACGCCATCATGCGTTAAAATCGCACTTTGAAGCTGTTTTATACAAAATTGTTTGACTTCTAATACCGTGTTTTGCTCTGCTTGGGTTAAATACTCATTAACGTCATTGAGCTTTAACAACGCAGCTCGACGCACTAAAGGAGAAGGGTCGGCAGTTATTAAAGAACGTAAAATAAGCACTTTTTCAGCGTCGCTTAAATCAAATTCATTTAATGCTTCAATTCGCGTATTGGCGTCTTTATGTTGCCATTTTGCTTTAAATAAGTTGTTAAAAATCATAAATCGGAAAACCTTGCTATATCGTCTTTATTTTTATCGGGTTGCTTAAACTGGTTTCTAAGCTCGGCTTTGGTTTTAGTCACAATATGACCGTCGGCGCCTATGGTCATATTATCTTGATTATTTAGATGTCTGGCTTGATACGCCATGGTTAATTGCAATGCTGATTCTCGTTGTTCAATACCAACGTCAGTACCCTCGGGCCATTTACCGGTTTCGGCCGCCGACTTTAAACGTAAATACATTTGTTCGGACATTGAATCGACAACTGCTAATATATCCATAATATTATTTTCTTTTCATTAAGATTAAACGTACACGGTTAACTATATACCAAACAAAGCCAAACACGGCAGAGCCTGTTGCTAAACCATATTGCCACGAGTCTGGTGCGGGTTGTCCCCAAAACATAAAACCAAAGCCTGCACAAAATAACAACATTGCGATCATAGAATGAGTCATCAATTTTTGTGACTGTTCAATTTTATGTATACGTTGTTGGTTTTCGCGTTGCTCTTGGGTCATGTCTGCCACGACCGTATTGCAATGGCTACAAACAGCCGCTTTAGATGACATTTTTTTTGTACAATTAGGACATTCAATTAAAGCCATAGTTACCTCTGAATTTTTTAAGACCTAAATTTTACAACAAAAAAACACCCTTGCGGGTGTTTTTTCAATTTAGATTGGATTTTTTTTGATAACAACCAAGGTTATCTTAAACTTTATTTTTTAACTTCTTTTGCCAAAGTTCTGCGTTTTTAATGCCAAGTGCTTCAGGATCAAAAGTGTAAGTTTCTGAATTTGACTTAAATTGTTTATCATAATCTTTTAACGCCTTTATCGCAGGCTTTGCCATAAAGAAAATGATAATAATCGCAATAATGTTTAACCAAGCCATCAGGCCGACACCAACGTCACCAAGCCCCCAAGCAACATCGGCCGCTTTTACGGTTCCATAGAAGGTAGCCGCCATAATCATTACTTTTAAGCCAAACTGTAAGCCTGAAATATTTAAAGTACGTTTGATGTAAGCAACATTGTTTTCGGCAATAAAGTAATACGCCAAAATGGTGGTAAAGGCAAAGAAGAATAATGCTAAAGCAATAAACGGTTTGCCGACACCTTGGAACATACTGTCTACCGCAATTTGGGTATAAGCTGGGCTGTTGGCAGCAATATCGGCTGCCAAGTTTTGAACAATCATCGTATCACCTGCACCATGAACGTTATAAGCGCCCGTGATTAAAATGACAAATGCGGTGGCTGAACACACAAATAAGGTATCGATATAAACAGAGAAAGCTTGTACCAAACCTTGTTGCGCAGGATGCTCAACTTCGGCAACGGCAGCCGCGTGAGGGCCAGTACCCTGTCCGGCTTCGTTAGAATAAACACCACGCTTAACACCCCAACCAATAGCGGCACCAATACCGGCCATTGGCGAAAAAGCATCGGCTAGAATCAAGCCAATAATGCCAGGTAATTCCGTAATGTTTAACGCAATAATGACCATCGCAATGATGATATAGGCTAACGCCATAAAAGGAACAACAACTTGGGTAAAACGTGCAATACGTTTGACACCACCAAAAATAATAAAACCTAAGATCAATAAAATACCCGCAGCGGTTAAAATTTTGGTTGACGATAAAACACCAATACCGGTTTCAATCATCGCGCCAGGGCCAAAGGCTAATTCTACCGCATTACCGATACTGTTAGACTGTACCGTTGGTAACAAAATACCGGTTGCAATAATGGTGGAAATGGCAAAAATCCAAGCATACCATTTTTGCCCAAGGGCTTTTTCAATGTAGTAAGCTGGACCACCACGGTATTGACCTTCGTGTTCTTCTTTATAAATTTGACCTAAAGTAGACTCAATGTAAGCGGTTGCCGCGCCAAAAAAAGCCACAACCCACATCCAAAAAACGGCTCCAGGACCACCAAAACCGATGGCCGCTGCTACCCCTGCAATATTACCGGTACCGACACGCCCCGAAAGCGAAACCGATAACGCTTGAAATGAAGAAATACCTTTAGCAGAGCTTTTGCCTTCGAACAGCAAACGCCACATTTCTTTAAAATAACGGATTTGAACAAAGCGGGTAATAACAGAGAAGAATAACCCTGCCCCTAAACATAAGTAGATTAACGCAGGGCTCCAAATGAAGCTGTTAATATAATTTACAATCTCTAACAAAATATACCTCGATTTATTTATTGTTATAAGCAGTAGGTCTGACCGAAGTCAGACCTACTGAAATTTATTATTAATATTATTATTGTGTTATCTAAGTTGATCGACGATATGATAAATGGCGGTCAATGTGTCTTTACCTAATAAAGCACTGCGAACATCTGACCAGCCAACAATTGGGTCTGGCAATAAGTCATTGTCTTTAAATGGCATTTCAACAGTATAAGCAAGGCACTTAAACTCTTCACCGACCCAATTAGAACCTACCGTTAAATTGGCTTTGCCAGGTTCATCTTTATCGTAACCACGCTCATCTTGAAATTCTGGGGTGATCGCTAGAAGAATGTTTTTAAAGCTGTCTTCTAGGTTTTTAATTCGTTCATCATACGATGGAATGCCTTCACAACCGGCAACAAAGTTAACGGGCAATGCTTCATCACCATGAATGTCTAGGTGCATATCAACACCTGTTTCGTGCATTTTATTAACCACTAGGTACACTTCAGGGCTATTTTCCATTGAAGGGGACTGCCATTCGCGGTTTAAATTTACGCCCTTTGCATTGGTACGAAGGTGACCTCGCACACTGCCATCAGGGTTCATGTTCGGGACAAGATAAAAAACGGCTTTATTTAACAAAGCTTTGGCAACACCGTCATCTTCATCAAGTAAACGCTCAATAAAGCCTTCCATAAACCATTCAGCCATGGTTTCACCTGGGTGTTGACGAGCCGTTAACCAAATAACTTTTTTACCTTCGCCCTCTTCCCCAACTTTTAATAGGCTCATATCACGACCGTCTAGGGTTTGGCCTAAAACTTCTAATTGGCAATCTGGGTCTAATTGGGCTTGATGAATAAGATCTTGGTGGCGTTCGTAGCTATAAGGAGTGAAGTAAGCAAAGTACATTGAATCGTGTTCTGGTGTGACCTTAATGGTAAGGTTTTGACCATCGAATGTTGTCGGAACGCGAAACCAGTTAATGCGATCATAGGACGCGACGGCTTGGTAATCTTCCCAACCGGCAACATAAGCCGACTGTCCAGCATTGATGATGTTTAGAACATGCTCACAACGTTGATTATTGTGCAATTTAAAATGGAACCACTGATAGAATTCAGACTGGTTATCATGCTCAATTTCTAGTTGGATGTTTTGTGGATCTTCCAGACTAACGACTCGAATATTACCACTATCAAAATTGGATGTAATTTGCATAGGAACACTTTTTACTTATTAAAATTTTCATTAGTGTACACATTTATCACAAAAAGAAGAAGTCTTTAGTCCTTTCCAAAGTGAAAGCAAACGGATAATTTTTTGTCGCATTATAAACTGCGTAAAATTAAACCCAATTCTGTTGAATATCCCATCGATCGATGAACAACCTTATTATCATCAACAACATAATAACTTGGGTAGGCAGAAATTTTATAGGCTGCTTTTACTTGTTCATTGCCCAATAAAATAGGAAAGGTTAAATTGAGATCGCGAGCAAATACATCGACTTCGTTGCGGTCTCGATAATCTAGCGCAATGGCATACACCTTAACCTTGGTGTTATTTTCAAATCGGTTTTGCAAGTTGGTGATACTCATCCGACAAACAGAGCACCAAGGAGCAAAAAAATAGTACACGGACTTAGTATCTGTCGAATCTAAGGTATGTAGCTGTTGGTTTAGACCGACTAAATTAAAGCGAGGAGCTTGCTCTTTTTGCCAACTAGATAACATCCCACTTTCACGCAACGCAGCAACGCCATTAAAAATAATGACCACAACAATAATTTGGATAAAAAAGCTTTTCATGTAGATATCTATGTTCAAACGAACGCCAAAAATGAGAGTAAAAAATCGCTCTAAAAACCGTGTTAACTAAATGACCTTAAAACAATCCATTTACTTTCAAAGGATTGTACTGCATTAATGCAGGTATTATGTAACTTAGATTTTACGCCATGCATTAACATGAGTCACCAAGCAAAAACAACAAAGCACCAAAAGTTTAGCTTTGATGCTTTTATCGTCTTTATACCGGTATGAATCATTTCCCCTAAAAGAGGAGATGATTCATCTGTTATTTATTGCTGATGCGGTAAGCTTAAAATATTCACCCCAGCCATTTTATTCATCACTTTGATCACCTGACAAGAGTAACCAAATTCATTGTCATACCATACATACAATACAGCGCGGTCACCATCTACTATGGTGGCTTGAGAATCAATTACTCCAGCAAACCTTGAACCGACAAGATCGGTTGAAACAATTTCGGTTGATGGGTGTAATCTACTTGCTCTTGTAGCGAAGAATTCAATGAAATAGAACGTAAATAATCGTTCAATGCCGCGCGTTCAGTATGCTTTTTAAGGTTTAAATTTATGATCGCCATAGATACATTCGGTGTGGGTACCCTAATCGCATTGCCCGTTAACAACCCTTTAAGTTCTGGCAACGCTTTAGCAACAGCTTTGGCCGCACCGGTCGAAGTAATCACCATGTTCAGTGGTGCACTGCGCCCTCGACGCTCTGACTTATGATAATTGTCGATTAAATTTTGATCGTTAGTATAAGAGTGCACGGTTTCTACATGCCCATTTCGAATACCAAAAACATCATTAACCGCCTTCAATACAGGGGTTATGGCATTGGTGGTGCAACTGGCAGCCGAAATAATTTTGTCATCAAAGTGAATATCTTTATCGTTAACGCCATAAACCACATTTTTAATATCCCCTTTGGCGGGGGCCGTTAACAACACTTTTTCGACACCTTTACTTTTAAGGTGTTGACTTAAGCCTTCTTGATCTGTCCAAATGCCAGTGTTATCAACGACCAGTGCGTTGTGAATACCATATGTGGTGTAATCAATATCGGCTGGTGATTTAGCATAAATAACCTTAATAAAAGCGCCATTTGCTTTAATCGCACAGGCATCATGATCTATGGTGATACTTCCGTTAAACGCACCATGAATAGAATCACGGCGCAATAAAGATGCTCGTTTTTCTAAATCACCCTCGCCTCCAGGTCGGATCACAATGGCTCGTAATCGTAAATTTGCCATTGGGCCCGTACGTTCTATCAATAGACGAGCTAAGATCCGCCCTATACGTCCAAAACCATATAACACAACATCTTGCGGCCCAGTGGCTGCAGGCTGAGCAACCAAGTCTTTAAGTTCTTGCGCAAGGAAGCTTTCAACACTCATTTTTGACTGGTTTTGATAACAATACTTGTATGCAATTTTACCAATATCTATGTTTGCAGGGTGTAAATCCATCGACATCAAGGCATGTAAAAATGCATAACTGTCTCGCAGCCTTAATTTATTTTCTTCGTGAATAGTAACGGACTTATGTGCTTTTATAATGTCTATAGCTGACGCATTAACTAGAGGACGACCGTAAATAGAAATTTCAATACCATAGTTACGATAAAGTTTACCGATAAGAGGTAACATGATCTCTGCATATTCTTGGCGCTCTTGCCAACTTTTTTGATAGCGTTCTTGATTAGGGTGGGTCATTTTAAAAACCTTTATTGTTATAATTATCGCACTATCGCCTTAGCTTTTGCTTTGATTTTAAGCCAAATGACCGTGCTTTAAATGCGAACGCATTGTAATTCAAATAAAATGTTTTCACCACCCATTACATAAAGAAATAGCAACTGCAATGTAATCTGATAATAAATCAACAGTAATTGTGTAATATTACTACAAAAACGCAGTTTATTTTAAATTTTAAGCTAAAACGATACCATTTAAATATGTCGCCATGTAATTCGCCCTGGTGGATTTAGCTTGGACTTTCATCAAAGTCTAAGCTCAGTGAATTCACACAATAACGTTTATAGGTGGGTGCGGGACCATCGTCAAACACGTGGCCAAGATGAGACTGACAATACTTACAACGAATTTCGGTTCGAATCATGTTATGGGAATGATCGGGAAGGTATTCGATATTGCCGAGTTCTTCGTAAAAGCTTGGCCAACCACAGCCTGATTCAAACTTAGCGGTACTTAAAAATAAGCCTTTACGACAACAGGCACATACGTAGCGCCCAGCAGACCAATGATCATTATATTTACCACTAAAAGGCGCTTCTGTCGCGCCCAATCGGCAAACTCTAAAGGCATCTTCAGATAATGTTTTTTTATATTTTTCGTTGGGATCTGACATACAAAACTCCTTTACCTATTGGCCTTAAAAACAGGGTTAGCAATTTAAGCATGAGTTTAGTTTAGAACATTTGATTGCAGATAAAAAAATATCCTGTCGTTTTAGCAGTCTTTAAGGCGCTAAAACGGTCAGGATATTTACATGTTTGCCATCTAAAAATAAACGACAAAGGTCAAACATTTGAGTTAAGAAAGTAAATTAAATCGCTACGATTTGCTGTGTTTCACTCGTCCACTCAACATGATACTTCTGCCCACTGCTTTCATTTATTTTAAGGAAAGTGTGCGCGCCAAAGTAATCACGTTGACCTTGTAATAAGTTCGCTGGTAATACTGCACTTCGAATTGAGTCATAGTAGCTTAAAGACGAAGATAAAGCGCCAACAGGGATCCCCATTAAAGTTGCTTTAGCAATACCATGGCGACAGTTATTTTGGTACTTGTTTAATTCGTTAACAAAGAAACTGTCTAATAGTAGGTTATCTAAGTCTGGGTTACGCTCAAAAGCATCGGTGATTTTTTGTAAAAATGCTGCTCGAATAATACAGCCAGAGCGCCAAATTTTGGCAATAGAGGCAAAGTTTAAATCCCAATCACGTTCAACTGATGCCGCTTTCATTAGTTGAAAACCTTGCGCATACGCACAAATTTTTGCGCAGTATAAGGCATCATGAAGTTGATTAATAAACTCTTCTTTAGCAGTGTCATCCATTACCACATGTTCTGGGCCTGATAACTGCCCTGCTGCTTGCACACGGATGTCTTTTAAAGACGATAATGAACGAGCAAACACGGCTTGCGAAATAGTCGGTGCAGGACACCCCATTTCTAAAGAGCTGATTGCGGTCCAAAGTCCGGTCCCTTTTTGGCCGGCTTTATCTAAAATCAAATCAACCAAGTGCGTGCCCGTACTTGGGTCTTTATGGCGCAGTACTTCAGCGGAAATTTCCATTAAATAACTGTCTAAAACACCTTGATTCCAACGTTCAAAAATATCGGCAATTTGATCGCAATCCATTTGCAAACCCGTTCTAAGAACATGATAAGCTTCACAAATAATTTGCATATCGGCATATTCTATGCCGTTGTGAACCATTTTAACGTAATGACCAGCCCCTGCAGGACCAATATAATCTGCACATGGTTCACCATTTTTTATGATATCCCCAGGTTTAGTACGTTCAAGAGGTTTACCCGTATTTGCGTCAACTTTAGCGGCAATGGCACTAAAAATAGGTTCAATTTGCGACCAGGCACTCGCCGGTCCGCTTGGCATTAACGCAGGACCAAAACGTGCTCCTACTTCACCACCAGAAACAGCAGAAGAGAAGAAGATGAAGTTGTTTAAATATTTTTGCTCTCGAGCAACGGTATCAGTCCATAAACTGTTACCGGTATCAATAACGATGTCTTGTTGGCTAATACCAGCTTCGATAAGTTGTTGACAAACAATATCAACAATATTGCCAGCCGGCACGGAAAGAACAATAGTATAAGGGCTTTGTAAATGGCTCAACATTTGGTTTAACGATTCACAACCAAAAACTCTTTGTGCTTGCTCGCCTCGTTCTTGTGCATCTTGGGCTTGAGCGTCAGCGACTTTAGCAGGGTCAACATCAAATGCAGCAATAGAGTATCCATTATCTGCTAGGTTTAAAACCAAGTTTTTTCCCATTACACCTAGGCCAACGAAGCCGATGTCACATTTTTTTATCTCATTAGACATTTTCTATTCCAATAAATTTCTACTTATATTTAGCGAAAATTGAGATTTTATCGATTTAGGCTAAAATTTGCGTGTATTTTACATTATTAGTACAGGTGTGTGTAATGATTTAGTAAGAATTTGACCTATATCTAAATTTCTTACAAAAAAATGCCACTTTGCTCTTGTAAATAATTACAAATGTAGTAATTTTACACCCAACAACCAAACTTACTTTTCTAAAGGCAAATAAGCATGAAAAAAATAGCAATTAATGGTTTCGGACGTATCGGTCGCTTAGTTTTAAGACAATCAATGCATCGCGACAATTTAGAAGTTGTAGCTATCAACGACTTAATCGACGTAGATTACATGGCATACATGTTAAAATACGATTCAACTCACGGTCGTTTCAATGGTACAGTTGAAGTTGAAGGCGGTAACTTAATCGTTAACGGTAAGACAATCCGTGTTACTGCAGAGCGTGATCCTGCTCAACTTAAGTGGAACGAAGTAGACGTAGACGTAGTTGTTGAATCAACTGGTTTATTCTTAACTGACGAGACTGCACGTAAGCACATCGAAGCTGGTGCCAAGAAAGTTATCATGTCAGCGCCTTCTAAAGACGCAACTCCAATGTTCGTTGCTGGTGTAAACTTCGACGCATATAACGGTGAAGACATTGTTTCTAACGCGTCTTGTACAACAAACTGTTTAGCTCCTTTAGCTAAAGTTATTCATGACAAATTCGGTATCGAAAACGGTCTAATGACAACAGTTCACGCAACGACAGCAACACAGAAAACTGTTGACTCTCCAAGTGCAAAAGACTGGCGCGGTGGCCGTGGTGCAAGCCAAAACATCATTCCTTCTTCTACTGGTGCTGCTAAAGCTGTTGGCCGTGTTATCCCTTCATTAAACGGTAAATTAACAGGTATGGCTTTCCGTGTACCTACTCCTAACGTTTCTGTTGTTGACTTAACAGTTAACCTTAAAGAAGCTGCTACTTACGAAGAAATTTGTGCCGCAGTGAAAGAAGCGTCTGAAGGTAGCATGAAAGGTATCCTAGGTTACACTGACGAAGCCGTTGTTTCTAACGATTTCCTAGGCGAAACTTGTACTTCAGTATTTGACGCTGAAGCGGGTATCGCAATGACTGACAAGTTCGTTAAACTAGTTAGCTGGTACGACAACGAAGTTGGTTACTCTGACAAAGTTCTAGACTTAGCTGATCACATCCTTGCTCACTAATCTCTCTACTTTGTAGATAAAAAACCCTGCTTATGCAGGGTTTTTTTATGCCTTTTAAAAGGTTTAAGTAAACAACATAAAATATGTCTTAACGCTAAAATGAGTTTCTATAAGCTATTCACTATACCCTTTCTATGCGTTGATGAATTTGCTGAGCTAATTGATCAACTTTTTGCCAATCAATAAGCTCTACATTGGTGTTTAAATCGGTTGGACCTTTGGTTATTTTCATAATGAATCGGATCATTGTCCGATCAAATAAGCCATAGAGTTTGTAATTAATTTTTCCGGCAAATACCGCGACCAATTCGGGTTTAAAATCGACTTTATTAAAAAATTTTATAAGGTATGGGTTGGTATCTGGGCTGTTTTTTTCTGGTTTTCTGGCCACTACGTTGATCGAAAAGAAAGATAAAAATTTTTCTTTTGTTTCATCGGTTAAGTTGTTAAAAAAATCATGAACGGCTTTGCCATGTTTACCATAGCGAATACTTGCGCCAAGGATAATATGATCAAAATCTATTATCTCTTGTTGCTTAAAATCGGCTATAGCAATAACGCTTACGTTATGTGCAAAGCATTCCAGTTTTGATTGTAAATATTGGGCCACTTTGCGGGTAAAACCGTCGGTTGTGGAATAAATAATGGCGATATTGCTCATAAGCGACTTCTTGTATTATTGTCAGTATATGTTTTAGAACATAGTCTTTTAACGTCATTTTACAAAATATTATCAACACGACGTTTTATCTAAATCAATACAAAGATAGATCAGTCAATATATCGCACTCAACGATACGGTTAAAGTCGATAAAAAGAATAAAAAAAGGCTCTATTAGCGTTAATTGTTGAATGGTCAATGACCGTTTTGTGCCAATCAGAGTCGTTCACATAATTAGAAAAATAGCACCAAAGAAGCACGCACACTATCGAAAACAGTGCACGTCACAGAAAGAATACGCTCATCCATGAGCCTTCCTGCATTAGTGCATCCGTGCACGTCACAGAAAGAATACGCTCTTCCATGAGCCTTCCTGCATTAGTGCATCCGTGCACGTCATCCCACCATGTGTTTGGGTGGGATCTTTACCAGTTTCGAAGTGTCTCGAATGTCGCTTTTGTACCAATCAGAGTCGTTCACATTTTCAGAAAAAGAGCACCGTCATTGCGGCGAAGGCCGCAACCCCGTTGATTCATCAGTGCCTCTATAAACCGCATAATTAAATAAGATCAAAGTACAAATCTCGCCAATCGGGATTCACTTCCCCTATCAACCGCTCTTTCCATGGTCTATGCCATTGCTTTAATCTTTTTTCTCTCACAATAGCGTTTTCCATATCACTATAAATCTCAAAATAAACTAATTTAGTTAGGTTGTATTTGGCACTAAAGCCTTTAATTATTTTTTGTTTATGTTGATAAATTCGCTGAATTAAATTGCTAGTCACACCAATATACAAAACAGTATTTCGTGTGTTAGAAAGAATATAGATAGCGGGTTGGTTCATAATTGAAGTCCTTTTCAAAAAGAGAGCTTCAATTATAGAGGATATTTACTTTGTAGAAATAAATGTTACGAATTAAGAGGCACACTTTTACTAAACTAGGTTGCGGCCTGCGCCGCAATGACGGATATATTTTTCTAATATCATGAAGGGCTTCAAATCGCTTAAAGCGGACGTCGATGCCCGCCATATCTATTATTTAATTTACAGATAAGTGTTTGAAAGTCAAACTACTTACGTTAAACAACAATTAACGCTAATAGAGCCAAAAAAAAGGAGCTAAATGATGCTCCTTAAATATAGGGGTTAGGCCATAAGTTCGATGGCAAAGCAGACCTTATTTTTTGGCAATGGCAACGGCCTGCTTTGCTAATTCGGTGATTTGATCCCAATCTTTATTCTTTACCGCTTGGGCTGGGACTAACCAAGAACCGCCAATACAATCCACGCTTGATAACGCAAGGTAATCACTCATATTATTTAGGTTAATGCCACCGGTCGGGCAAAATTTAACATTAGGGAAAGGACCTGAAATCGCTTTAATCACTTTTACCCCTCCAACCGCTTCTGCTGGAAAAAATTTAAAATGATCGTAACCTGCATCAATTCCAGTCATTAATTCAGAAATCGAGGATATGCCAGGGATCAACGGCACTGTTCCCTTTTTAGCATACGCTAAGAGTTCGGGTGTTAAACCAGGGCTAATCGCAAATTTTGCACCGGCATCAATAGCTTGTTGTAAATTTTTCTTATTCGTTATGGTACCCGCGCCAATCATTGAATCGGGTAAATGCGTTGCGATTTCTTTAATCACCTCAAGTGCATTTTCTGTGCGTAAAGTCACCTCTAAAATATTGATCCCGCCTTTTATTAACGCCTTAGCGATAGGAACGGCATCTTCTACCTGTTCAATGACGAGTACAGGAACAATTGCTCCTTGGGAAAATACATCTTGTGGCTGAACGTGCCAATTGTTTGTTAACGACATAATGCCTCGCAGCTTGTAAAAAAGTAAACCTGATATCCATCCAGATTTATTGTTGTTTTAGGGGGTAATAAACCACATTTAACCATAAAAGGGCTTATCTATTCTTGTTCAGTAAATAAGGAACATGCACCAAGCTCTGCACCACTGAGGTTATTACGCATAAAACCAAAGATCTCTCGTCCCATTCCAACATGTTGATCTTGTGCTGTAAAAGCTGCTGCAGTACGTTGTTTTAATTCATTTTCATCCACTAGCAAAGTCAATTCACCGCTATGCCCATCAATTAGGATCATATCGCCTGTTTGTACTTTACCAATAAGACCACCATCGAGTGCTTCAGGGACTAGATGTATGGCTGCGGGCACTTTACCCGATGCGCCAGACATTCGTCCATCGGTGACAAGAGCAACATTAAAGCCTTTGTCTTGCAGTACACCAAGTGGCGGTGTGAGCTTATGTAATTCTGGCATGCCTCTGGCTTTAGGGCCTTGAAAGCGAACCACCGCAACACAATCTTTATTTAACTGACCAGATTGAAACGCCGCATCGAGCTCATGTTGATCTTCAAACACCACGGCAGGTGCTTTTATCACATCTTTACCTTCGCGAAGAGACGAGGTTTTTAGTACCGCACGGCCTAGGTTTCCAGTTAAGACCTTAAGGCCTCCGTCGGCTTTAAATGGTTTGTTAACACAAGCAATGACGTCGGTTTGTGTTGACTCTGTTGGGCCATCAACCCAAACCAATTCGTTGTTTATCAACGTGGGTACTTGGGTATATTTATCTAAACCAAAACCGCAAATTGTTTGCACATCTTTATGAAGTAAGCCGTGTTTGATTAATTCAGCAAACAATAATGCCATTCCACCCGCTTGTTGAAATTGGTTTATATCAGCAAAGCCGTTGGGGTAAATACGGGTGACTAGCGGCACCGCTTTTGATAAATCGGCAAAGTCATCCCAATTAATAATGATCCCTGCCGCTCGCGCAAAAGCAATAATGTGCATGGTTAAGTTGGTCGAACCGCCAGTAGCTAAAAGTGCGACAATGGCATTGACAATCGACTTTTCGTCGATCATTTTCCCAATAGGTAAATAGTTCCCTGATTGAGTGGTTAAACGGGTCACTTGCTTTGCGGCCGCTTTGGTCAGCGCTTCTCTTAATGGGGTATTGGGTGCAATAAAAGATGCGCCTGGCAAGTGCAGTCCCATGACTTCAACCACTAATTGATTTGAGTTAGCCGTACCAAAAAAAGTACAAGTACCTGGGCTGTGATAAGAAGCAGACTCAGCGTTTAACAGCTGTTCTTTATCGACTTCCCCCTTGGCAAACTGTTGTCGTACACGGGCTTTTTCTTTGTTAGGGATCCCACTAGGCATTGGACCTGCGGGAACAAAGACCGTTGGTAAATGGCCAAAAGTCATGGCGGCAATCAATAGACCAGGGACAATTTTGTCACAAATCCCCAACATTAAGACGCCATCAAACATGTTATGAGATAATGCCACCGCACTGGACATGGCAATCACATCACGGCTCATCAGACTTAAGTCCATACCGGGTTGACCTTGGGTCACCCCGTCACACATGGCAGGTACACCACCGGCAAATTGTGCCACCCCACCGGCTTCACTAACCGCTTGTTTTAAAATTTGCGGATAACTTTCATACGGTTGATGCGCTGACAGCATGTCGTTATAGGAGGACACAATCGCAATATCACTGTGATCCAAGCGCTTTAACTTTTGCTTATCTTGTTGCGCACAGGCAGCAAAGCCATGGGCTAAGTTACCACAAGATAACGCAGAGCGATGCACGGTATTTGACTTGGCAGCCTCGATTTTTTCAATGTAAGACTGACGAGTGGCTTTACTGCGTGCAATGATGCGCTCTGTTACCTCAAAGATAACTGGGTGTACATTAGACTCTAACATGTTTTAATGGGTCCAATAAATCTCACAAAGTTTAGTTGGATGTTGTAAAAACGCACGAATTGGCATTTCTCTGGCGTCATCAGACGATAAAGCTTGTTCAAGAACTTGTTGCTTTGAATCACCGACAATATGCAAATACAGATGGTTAGATTGAATAAGAGCCGTGAAATTAAAACTGATCCGCTCAAATGGGGCGGTAGTCGGTACCACTTTAATTAAAGCAGGCGTGGCATCTACATCAAGACCTTCATCAACTTGTGCACTGCAAGGGAAAATAGACGCAGTATGGCCATCTTCGCCCATGCCTAAAATGGTCACATCTAAAGGTAATACGTGCTGGTGCGCTTGCTCGGTTAGTTCAGCTAATTGCTCTTTCGTTAAGTCTTGACCTTGCTTTAAGGCAAAAAAGCGAGCTGCATGAGCATGATTAACCAGCAGATTTTCTTTGATTAACTTCGCATTACTGCTGTCATGTTGTTCATCAACCCAACGATCGTCGGCAAGGGTTACGGTAACTTTATGCCAATCTAGGTCGATATTGGATAACGCATCAAATAGGCCTTTAGGTGTACTACCACCAGAAAATGCGATACTTGCATGACCTTTTTGCTCAATAGCGTCTTGTAGTTGCTGCGCAATTTTTTCAGCAAGCGCCTGATCTAATTCCGCTTTACTTGTGAAAGTGTTTAATTTATTCATTATTTTTTAACCCTACTCTAATTCGTATAAACGGTCTTATTCATCCCAGCTACGTTCATCTAAGCCAATTAAGGAGGCAGAACTTAACGGCCCCCACGAGCCTGCGGCGTATTCTTTTGGTGGTTGCTCAGAATCATGCCAAGCGTCAATAATGCTGTCGGCCCATTTCCATGATGCTTCGACTTCATCACGACGGATAAACAAAGATTGATTACCTTCAATTGCGCTTAAAATTAAGCGCTCGTAGGCGTCAATCACCCGCTGGTTTTCATTGTAGTCAGAAAAGCTTAAATCCAGTTTGGTTTCTTTTACTTCGATGTCACTGGTGATCTTAGACACCTTATTCATCATCGACAGTTCGACACCTTCGTCTGGTTGCAAACGTATGGTCAGTTTATTCGCCGGTAACTGAATGAAACTTTTCTTAAAAATATTATGAGGTTGGTGTTTGAAATGAATGACTACTTCAGAATGCTTACAAGGCATTCGTTTACCCGTGCGCAAATAAAATGGCACTCCAGTCCAACGCCAGTTGTCAATTTCGGCTTTAATCGCGACAAAGGTCTCAGTATCACTGTCAACGTTGGCACCCTCTTCTTCTAGGTATCCTGGGACAGGTTGGCCGTTGATGTAACCAGCTCGGTACTGACCGCGCACCGCTTTTTGATCGATATTCGTTTTATTAATTGGTCGTAATGCTTTAATCACTTTCAATTTTTCGTCACGAATGTTTTCAGCTGAAAGATCAGTTGGTGGTTCCATCGCTAACAAAGATACGATTTGCAGTAAGTGGTTTTGTACCATATCTCGCATTTGACCAACACCGTCATAAAAGCCCCAACGACCTTCAATACCAACGCTTTCAGCCACCGTCACTTGCACATGGTCAATACAATTGTGATCCCAGTTGGTTGAAAATAACGAGTTAGCAAAGCGTAGTGAAATTAAATTCAGCACGGTTTCTTTACCAAGGTAGTGATCGATTCGATATATTTGTGATTCTTTAAAGTACTTATTAACCTGATCGTTGATCACAATCGATGATGCTAAATCATGGCCAATAGGTTTCTCCATCACAATACGGGCATTGTCATTGGCTAATCCATGGGCGTTTAAACCTTCAGTGATCAAATCGTATATGGATGGCGGTGTAGCCAAATAATGCATGGTGATCTTGTTTGGATCCAATAAGGCTTGGAGCCTAGCAAAACCCTCTTGATCGTTCACATCTAATTGTAAGTATGTGAATCGATTAACAAACTTATTAATAATCGTGTCATTCAAGTCTTCTTTTACATACTTAAATAAGTTCTCTTTAATAAACTGGTGAAACTCTTGGTCCGTAGAAGCATGCCTTGCCACACCAATAATTTTGGTGTTAGGTTGTAAGAGTTGTTCAGCTTCTAAATGGTACAAAGCTGCAAAAAGTTTACGTTTAGATAAATCTCCGGCAGCGCCAAATAAGACAATCTGCTCTGCAGGATTTAGATCTAGTTGTTTCATATATTTTATTCTTCTCTTGAAAATAATGAAATAAAACTACAATTAAAGGTTGATCTAGCGATATTTCGATCAACGGTAAACCTAACTCTGTTATTAAATGACATATAAATAATCAGAAGCCTTGATCTACTTTAATTTACAGGCGAAAAAGTGCGTAAATTTGTTTCATTGTACATTTTTTTCGGCTAATATCCCTAACTATAGGTGAAATAAATTTACAAAAGTAAACAGTTCATTTCGATAATAAAATTACAGTTATCAACCATAATATGAGGTCTGCTAATGAACATCTTAGAAAAAATCACTAATGAGTTTGATTCATTCAGTAAGTCAGAGCGTAAAGTAGCAGAAGTTATTCTTGCTTCCCCTGCAACCGTTATTCATGCAAGCATTGCTTCACTGGCTAAACAAGCTAACATTAGCGAACCTACGGTAAATCGCTTTTGTCGACGCTTGGATACCAAAGGATACCCTGACTTTAAATTGCACTTAGCACAAAGTTTAGCCAATGGTACACCCTACGTTAACCGTCACGTAGACGAAAATGATACAGCCGAAGAGTATACAACAAAAATCTTCGAATCTACTCAAGCAAATTTAGAAATGGCACGAAAAAATTTAGATTGTGCCACTATCAATAAAGCCGTAGATGTGTTAACGCAAGCGAAGAAAATCTCGTTTTTCGGCTTAGGGGCTTCTGCTATTGTTGCTCACGATGCGCAAAACAAGTTTTTCCGCTTTAATGTTCCTGTGGTCTATTTCGAGGACATTCTAATGCAGCGCATGAGTAGTATAAACTCTCAACAAGGTGATGTCGTCGTACTAATTTCTCATACAGGTCGTACTAAATCACAAGTTGAAGTGGCACAAATTGCCAAAGAAAACGACGCTATTGTAATTGGCATTACCGACAGTGGCACGCCACTGGCAAAAGAATGTAACATCGTATTGTCACCTACGGTGGCCGAAGATACCGACTTATACATGCCGATGTCTTCACGTATTGCCCAATTAACCCTAATTGATATTCTCGCAACGGGCTTTACCCTGCGTCGAGGCTCTAAATTTAGAGACAACCTGAAGAAAGTAAAAGACAGTCTTCGTAGTTCACGTTATGAGCGCAAAGACCTGTAATATACATTTTTAATCCAAAAAAAGGTGGAACACATGCCAAGAAGAACAAAAATAGTGGCCACCCTCGGGCCTGCTACCGATGATGATCAAATTTTACGTGAAATAATTCAGTCTGGGGTTAATGTTGTCAGACTAAACTTTTCACACGGTGTTGCCCAAGATCATCAAGAAAGAGCACAAAAGGTCCGCCAAATTGCCGCTGAATTAAATACCTATGTTGGTATTCTGGCCGACTTACAAGGGCCTAAAATCCGCATATCAACGTTTAAAAATGGTCCAATTCATTTAGCCATTGGTGACAAATTCATTCTTGATGCGGCTCTGGGTAAAGGCGAAGGCAACAAAGATCGCGTGGGTATCGATTACAAGGCATTGCCTCAGGATGTCAGCCAAGGTGATACCCTATTACTTGACGATGGCCGAGTACAGCTGCAAGTTGATCAGGTGATTGACCAGCAAGTTTATACGACGACCGTCGTTGCAGGTACTTTGTCCAATAACAAAGGCATAAACCGTTTAGGTGGTGGCTTGTCTGCTGCCGCTCTAACTGAAAAAGATAAACGCGACATTATTACGGCAGCCGATATCGGTGTCGATTTTATTGCCGTTTCATTTCCTCGCGATGCAAAGGACATGGAATATGCTCGTTCGTTAACAGAAGCTGCAGGGTCAAATGCCCGTTTGGTTTCAAAAATAGAACGCGCAGAAGCGGTCAACAATGAAAAAGTTCTCGATGATATTATTCTCGCCTCAGATATTGTGATGGTAGCTCGGGGAGATTTGGGTGTTGAAATTGGTGATGCTGCCCTTGTTGGAAAACAAAAGCACATTATAGCTCGAGCCAGACAACTTGATCGAGTGGTCATTACCGCAACACAAATGATGGAAACGATGATCCATAACCCAATGCCAACACGGGCCGAGGTGATGGATGTAGCAAACGCAGTATTAGATGGTACCGATGCGGTGATGTTAAGTGCAGAAACCGCCGCCGGGCAATTTCCAGTCGAAACCGTAAAAGCCATGAGTGCCGTCTGTGAAGGTGCCGAAAAAGAACGTTCGGCGAATACATCAAAGCATCGAATTGATGAAAAGTTTTTTGATGTGTCAGAAACCATCGCTCTATCAGCGATGTATGCGGCTAACCACTTGGTCAATGTAAAAGCCATTATATCTTTAACCGAGTCTGGTAAAACGGCCAAAGTAATGTCTCGTATCACCTCAGGCATTCCAATTTTTTCACTTTCACGACACTACTCTTCCCTTTGTCGCTCGGCAATTTATCGTGGGGTTTATCCGTTATTTTTTGATTCGACAAAAATCAGTCACGAAAACATATCCGCTCAAGCTTTAGCAACAGTCGCAGGCTCTGTATTGGCCAATTTAAAAGATGGCGACTCGGTGATATTAACATTAGGGGATGTTATGGAAACGGTTGGCTCTTCGAACACCATGAAGATCTTAACCTACCGAGAAAACGCATAGCGCTATTGGTAACTAATCTTAATGGGATTGGTATAAAAAAGCGCTTTAGCTGTTATTAACGTAAAAATAAAAAACACCTTCGTAATTTTGGTTACTAAGGTGTTTTTTTATGAGAGAGGGTTTATCGCCTGTGTCACTTGTAAAGGCATACAAAAAAGGGCCCAAAGGCCCTTTTGTCATGCATGCTTTGAAGTCTTATAAGACTTGCGAACGATTAATTAAAATAAACGATTAGATAAATCCAACATGCTTTCATCCATTGTGCGATTTTGGTTTTCAATGGCATCAATAATGTCATGGTGAACCAGTTTATTGCCTTGAAGCCCTACACAACGACCACCTTGACCTTGCATAAGAAGTTCAACAGCATAATCACCAAAACGAGAAGCGACCACACGATCACGACCGGTTGGTGCACCACCACGTTGGATATGGCCTAAAATAGTCGCACGAGACTCTAAACCGGTATCCGCTTCGATACGACGTGCTAAAGCATTAACATTGGTAACGTGCTCTGTGATCACAATGATGGCGTGACGTTTACCCTTTTCAATACCTTCATGGATTTGTGTTAATAACTTTTCTTCGTCTAAGCCACCTGATTCAGGGATGATCAAGTATTCAGCACCACCGGCAATGCTCGACCATAATGCCAGATCACCACAATGACGACCCATAACTTCAACAATTGAAATACGCTTGTGCGACGTTGAGGTATCACGCAAACGGTCAATCGCTTCAACAACCACATTTAAAGCCGTGTCAAAACCCACAGTGTAATCGGTACCAGCAACATCGTTATCAATGGTGCCAGGGATACCAATACACGGATAGCCCATTTCCGTTAATAATTTAGCGCCCATATAAGAGCCGTCACCACCAATGACCACGATCGCGTCTAAGCCGATTTTTTTCATTTGTTCAATGGCTTGTTTACGTACTTCTTCTTGCTTAAATTCTGGAAAACGGGCGGTGCCTAAAAAGGTACCACCTCGGTTGATAACATCAGAAACAGAGAAGCGATCAAGTTGTTCAATACGACCTGCGTGCAAACCCGCGTAGCCGTCGTAAATACCATATACTTCTAATCCATTAGATAAACCGCTACGTACAACTGCTCGAGCAGCCGCATTCATACCTGGTGCGTCACCACCACTTGTCATTACACCTATCTTTCGGATCATAAACGTCTCTTTTTTTTACAGTAAGTTAATATCTTGCCAATATGCTAAAAGTTTGTAGCGCCATGAACATACCTAAAGCCTATGAAACTCGGTCATGCGCTTAAGCTGAAAGAAAATTAATTACACAAACTCAATTTGTTTCAACACAATATTGGCTTTTTTAAAAGTTAACTAGAGTCTATCAAATCCCTGTTAACCAAGGCAATAAATACCATTACGAATGTAAATTAATATTAATTTTTTTTTGATTACAAACAAATTTTGTTTGGTTTATGGTTTTAATAAAGCGCGTTTTTAGTAAGAAAACAACATTCTGTATTTTACAAGGCTTTTTATTGGGTAAAACCGTATTTCCCATCAATTATAGATGGGAAAACTTAGGCAGGATAAAATTTTTTGTTGGTTTTAGCGAATGTAGTCGAAGTTATCTAACCATAGCAAAAAGATGCGTTATTGTTGGCACCCTTGTAAGTCCGCTGACGTTAACATATCAGCCGCCATTAAAACTCTAACCTAAAATGGCTTGTTTCACTTTATCTTTATAGCTACGACTGACTTTGAGCTCTTTTTGATTGGTCAAAATCAAATAGTATTCACCATTTACATGGTTTCCAAATTTATCGATATATTGCTTATTAACGATGCACGAGCGATGAATACGTAAAAACATTTTTGGGTCGAGCATTTCTTCTAGCTGTTTCATTGTTTTACGCAAAATATGGGTGTCACTATTGGTATGGACACACATGTAATCACCCGCGGCATCAATACAAAGAATATCTTTGGTCAAAACTAAGCTGGTTTCCCCAACATCCTTAATAGCGAGGGTTTGAGGGTAGGAATTTATCGATACCGGGGTGTTATTCGCCAATTCTTGTAATATTTGTTCACAATCATTACCGGTGATTTCGCTGACAAATTGAACCAACTTTTCTTTATGCTCACTGTCTTGCGCTTGCGCGATATCTTTCGCCACTTTTTCAATGGCCAGGGTTAACCTGTCATGATTCACCGGTTTTAACAGGTAATCGATGGCGTGGATTTCAAAGGCTTTTATGGCGTATTGATCAAAGGCCGTAACAAACACAATGCGCGGCATTTCGTCCATCACATCTTTAAGTTCTTTTACAACCTCAAAGCCATTTAACCCAGGCATTTGAATGTCTAAAAACACAAGGTCGGGTTTTAGCTCTACGATTTTCTCAATGGCTGTGCGCCCTGTTGAGCAGCATCCAATGATTTCTATCTTTTCAAAGGGTTGTAAACGGATTTCTAACCCTCTTTGAGCCAGTACTTCATCATCGACGATAAGTGTTTTTAGCGAATCATTCATTATTGTATTTTTGTTGAAAAGGAATTCTTATGCTTATTTTAACCCCTGAAGGGATATTGTCACTAGCTACAAGTGAATAATTTTCACCATACAGCGCCGATAGACGTTCTCGAGTATTTGCAAGGCCAACCCCATTTTCCCGAAACAGATTTCCATTAATAATTTCAGCACCGGGGCCATTGTCACTGACTTCAATTTGTAGGTCATTAGCAAAGTGCCCTACCTTAATGGCAATAACGCCATTACTTTCTTTCATGGCAATTGCATGTTTTATCGCATTTTCAACAATGGGCTGGAGAATAAGACTGGGCACTAAGGCTTTATTACAATCTTTTTGAACTTGATATTCAACTTGCAACCTATCGCCAAAACGGACCTTTTCAATATCTAAGTAGAGCTCTAAGGCTTTTACTTCTTGATTCAATGTCACTTGTTTCATTGGATCAAGCTCTAATGAATAGCGTAAAAACTCACTTAACCGTGAAACCATGCCATTAGCGGTTTTATTGTCATTGATTAAAATCAGCGTCGAAATCGCATTTAAGGTATTAAATAAAAAATGTGGGTTGAGTTGATAACGCAACATTTTAAGCTGAGCTTGATTGGCCATATTATTTGCACTCAGTACTTTTTGCTTTTCTTGTTGAAGCATTTGGTAGTATTTAATACCAAAGTACAAACCACTCCAACTGAGCATGATATAAAACGACCAAAGAGTCGATTGAGTGTAATATAACCAAAAGTCAGGTCTAAAACCGTGCTTATAGATTTCCCAGTAGGTGACATTTTTGACCACTTGCCATAGCAGGCCGGCAACATAAGAAGACACAATCATCACTAAGGCGATTTTTAGTGGGGTTAGATTCCATGCTTTTTGATAAACAAAACGAAGTGGGTATGAAAAAATGGCCCCGGCGTACGCTTGTAAGAAAATAACCCAAGTGAATAGGTCTCTTAAATCGTGTAATAAAGAACCTAGATAGTGAACTAAACCAAAACCGACCCAACCGCCGATATGCAATAGCCAAAAAAAACGATTACGGTTTTCTATAATTTCATGCCAATTCAAAATACTACTCAGTAAATAAAAATAACTAAGTAAATTATTACTTAGCTACTAGCTTACTTCACTGTAATTTACCGTAGGTTTAAAGCTCTTTGTCTCAAAACCTTGATTTTTATCTCCCTGTATCAAATTTAAAACACGGCTACAGAGAAAAATTAGGTAAATCCAAACATTTAGCATAATAATGTAAACAGTGCTTTTGGGTCTTAACCGACAGCGTGTTACTTTCACCCAAATACCAGAGAAAGTTAACTATATGAGCAACAACCAAGTAACGCGTAACCACTGATGTATTGATGTGATAAGGGTTAACGGAATATTTTTGATAAACAGCCAATAACTGAGATTGTTCTAGGGTTGATAAACGATTTATAGAGCATGCCATCGCTATATCGTACTCAATTGGGCCTAAGCAGGCCCAATCCCAATCTATGATATAACCTGAACTGAGAGTCGTAGTGACTTTAGAATGTGTTGCTTGCGCCAGCCCTTTTGTTGTATTGGCCAAAGAAATATTGCACATATCAGGATTGAGTAGCAGGTTATTAAAGTTCAAATCCCCATGAATTAACCCTATATTTTGTGGCAGCTGACCTTCTGTCACCACACTCTTTTTTATGCCCTGCGCCCACGGTTTTGCTAGGTTGTCTAGTTTGTCTTGCAAAAGCTGTTTTGTATTTGCTTGTATCGGGCTTTGTCGTATGGCTTGATAAACAGAATCTACAATATCGACCCTTACCACATTGGTAAGGGAGCTGATCGGCAATTGATGGGTTTGGGCTAACGCCAAAGCAAGGATGCTAAGTTTATTCGCGTTGTTAAGATTGCTCTGGCCAAGACTTACCCCATCAATAAATTCGCTGATCATCACAAATTGTTGATCGCAACTGTGTAGGACTCGAGCAGAAACGCCATTTTGAGCCGCTAAAGTCTGGCATTGCAGTGCATTGTAAAACACACTCGAGAGATTTGGTGTATCTCTTTTATACGCTTTTACAAATAAGGTGGTATCGCGACACTCTACCTTAAAACAAAAGTGGCTTTGCCCCGTCGTAATGACTTCGATGCAAATAATATTTTGTTTTGGTATTAGAGACTCTAATATGCGCTTGAGTTCGACAATGCTCACGTTTGTTTAATCCCTGCTAAATATGACGATATTGTTTTGCCCTCTAGGCGATGTTAAGACAGCTTTAGTGCAGCGAGTTGATCACCTCTTTGTTGCTTAAACACCTGATGCCATTTAACCCAACCTACAAAGCACATAACAAAGTTTATAAACGCTAATAATGCGGTTGGGTGTAGGCCCTTATTGATAAACAAATAAATCGATAATGCATTTATCACCATCCAATAAAGCCAGTTCTCAATCACCTTTATGGTGACTAAATAGGTGGTAAATACAGCAAATACGGTAGTGAAAGTGTCTAAATAGGCGTAATCGGCATGAGTGTAGTTGTCCATAACAAAACCTAGAGACAAACTCAGCACACTCAAACCCAGAATCAGTTTAACATGGGTGGATATACGCCAGCGCTGAATGGGCAACTCTTGGTATTGCGCGCCTTGTTGATGAAACTGCCATTTATACCACCCAAAAACCGCCATCGCCATGTAATACACATTAAGTAAACTTTCCATCAACAATGCAACATCAAAAAAGATGATGGTAAAGAGTAATGTACTGATAAACGCAGCTGGCCAGCACCAAATATTGTTTTGCGCCACCAACACCACATACGTTATTGATAAAATAACGGCGATAAATTCCCAAAATGGCAAATTTAAAAAATAAAGCAGAATATTTTCCATAATTGATGTCTCTATCGCCGGTAAAAAAGCGAATGCCGTCATTAAAAGTTAAGATTAAAGGTTAAGCCATACTCGGCAGGTGCGCCGAGTTGAATATAGTTTTGACTGTCATAACCTATTCGAGGGTCGTTGCCAAAATAATAACCACGAGTGGCATAATCGTTATCGGTTATGTTTTTTCCCCAAAGTTTTATTTGCCAATCGTCCTGCACGTAAGCCAATGAGGCGTGATAAATTTCAACAGGCTTTGATTTTTGTTGATGACTGTCGGAGAAATAAAAGCCATCTTTGGCATCCATCGCAACATTAATTAGCCACTGAGACGTTAGGTAGTAATTAATCCCCATATTGTACATATAACTTGGTGCATGCGCTTGTTCACGGCCTGAGTAGTCTTCACCATTACCATTGATAAAATCGATGTACTTAGACTTTAATAAGCCAACAGAGCCATACAATTCAAGGTTATTGGTTAGATGCCAGGTGGATTCAACTTCAATGCCTTGGTTACTGCCTTTCGCGGCGTTATCTATGTATACAACAAACTCTTGCGAACCGTCTGAACGTTCAATGGCATTGTAGGTTTTTACTTGCATGTCTTTTCTGTCCATATAAAAAACAGCCATTCGCATGGTGGCATTACCTGCAAGCAGTGATTGTTTTACCCCAAGTTCGTAATTGATTAAGTATTCGGAGTCAAAAGCACGATTTGTATCTGGCAGACTGCCATCAGTGTTTACCCCACCCGCTTTAAAACCTCGATTAATAGAAGCATAAACATTGGTGTTGTGAGCAAGTTGATACGCTAAAGCGATTTGACCACCGACCATGGTTTCATCAGGCTTAAAAGACAAGGCATTTGTGTCTTGGTAATTCGCTTGACGTTGCTCAATTCGCAGACCGGTCGATAGCCCCAATTTAGCGGTTAAATCACTGTCCAATTGCACATAAGTGGCAAGATTTTGACTTTGAAAACTTGAGCCAAAATCACTTTCTTCGTACGTATACTGGCGTCGTAAATCATCAACGCTGTCTTTAAAATATGCACCCAAAACCCAAGCAGTGCTGTTGTTAAACCATTTACCTTCGGGCTTAGATACTAACCTTAAATCAATGGCATGATTTTTCTTAGTGCGAAAGTAATGATCTGTTGAAGAATAGCCCCAAGGATGAAAATCAACAAAAGTCCAGTCTTCGTCGTAACCGTAATCAAGATCGGCATCGACATAGCTGGCGATAGCAATTAAATTTGCCCCTTTCATACCTTTATAGGTTGCTTTAATACTGGTTGCTAGGGTTTTATTATGATCAAAACCTGGCTGGTCAGAAAATGTAGTACGATTATTATCAAGAGAAAATGCGTCATATCCGTTATCAAAGTCGATATAAAATAACGCCATATCCAAGGTGAGTTTATCGCTGGGTTGATAAACCAATTTACTGCGAACGGTTAGTTCGTCTTTGTTATTGGTATCTTTTTTGTTTAAAAAAGTATTTTGGTTAAATCCATCACTGACAAATCGCTCTAAGGCAAATCGATAAGCCAAGCCTTGATCAATAGGGCCTGATAAGGTTAAACCTAAGGACTGGCTATTGTAGTTACCGAGCATGCTTTTCACCTGCCCCTCAAAATCATCGGTAGGATCATGACTATGTATATTGACCATCCCAGCCATCGCACTCGCGCCAAACCGAGTACCTTGTGGCCCTCGATAAACTTCTACCTGTTTAACATCAAATAAAGAGGCAACGCCGGCAATTCCAGAGAAATCAACATGGTCAATAATAACCCCTACAGAGGCATTCACGGGTTCTTTAAATTGGCTACGCTCACCTATGCCTCGAACTTGGAAAAAGCGGGCACGACTGCTCCCACTGGCAAAATTAACATTAGCGGTTGCCGCTATGATTTCTTCTAGGTTTTGCGCATTACGCGCAGAAAATTGTTGCTCCGTTAAAATCGATAAAGATGCAGGCACCTTGTTGATAGTTTGTTGCCTAAAGTCACCAATCACTTCAATAGACTCGATAGCACTTTCGCTAACAGAAGAAGTTTGTTCAACGGTTGTATTGGCAAACGTATTGGGGCTAAACGGTATTAAGGTACCAAGACAGGCACAATATAAGGACGATGTTTTTGTATTCATTTCAGATCTCTAACCAATTGCATTAGGATCCGGCACAAAAAGGGTTATTTGTAATTCAGCGTAAGCTGTAAAAGGCTAATATAGCGTAGCGCTTTTAGTTAATACAATTTAAAACCATTCCTACGCCGGTATTATCCGGTTCAGGTTCAAAGGGTTTGCTACTAAGGTTAATTAACGCTTTAGTGGTGCATCTCAGTTTGATAAAGCAATTATCAAACACCCCCTGGCTCGGTGGCATATTAGCAAGACTGTGCTATTTGTAAACAACTTTTATGTTTTTAGGATGGTTAAAATATCCTTAGAAGTCAGCCATATCCAATACACAAAAGCAAAAAAGGACCCCATAGGATCCTTTTAGTACATATTTCACGCTAATAATACTGAATTATGGTGAAACCAATTCTGGCTTTTCTTCAAAGGTGAATACCAATTGGTTGTTGTCTTTAGAAGTATCTACTTTGGCAACCCCACCTTGCATTAAGCGACCAAAGAGCAATTCGCTGGCCAGAGGTTTCTTAAGATGCTCCTGAATGATCCTTGCCATTGGTCTGGCGCCCATGGCTTTGTCATAACCATTTTGGGCAAGCCAAGCTCTGGCCGAGTCCGACAATTCGAGAGAGACCCCTTTAAGATCTAATTGAGCTTGTAATTCGACAATAAACTTATCGACCACTAATTCAATGACTTCAGGTTCTAGGTGATTGAACCAAATGATGGTATCTAAACGGTTACGAAACTCTGGTGAAAAGGTTCGGTTAATTTCACTCATCGCATCGTGGCTATGATCTTGTTGCTGAAAACCAATAGATTTTCGCGTGGTTTCAAGAACCCCCGCATTGGTTGTTAACACTAAGATGACGTTTCTAAAGTCCGCCTTACGGCCGTTATTATCGGTTAAGGTACCATGATCCATAACTTGCAGTAGGATATTGAATATATCGCTGTGCGCTTTTTCAATTTCATCAAGTAATACAACGCTGTGAGGGTGCTTAATAACCGCATCAGTCAGAAGACCGCCTTGCTCATAACCGACATAGCCAGGAGGTGCACCAATTAAGCGACTTATCGCGTGTTTTTCCATGTACTCTGACATGTCAAAGCGCAACAGTTCTACCCCTAACTGCTTGGCCAACTGTTTGGTAACTTCGGTTTTACCAACCCCAGTAGGGCCTGAGAATAAAAACGAGCCTATCGGCTTTTCTTCTTGCCCTAATCCTGCCCGACTTAATCTAATGGTTGAAGTTAAACTGTCGATGGCTTTATCTTGACCAAAAACCACCATCTTTAAGTTGCGGTCAATGTTCATCAAATTGTCTTTCTCAGTTGATGACACCGATTTTTCAGGAATACGAGCAATACTGGCGACAATTGATTCAATATCAGAAATATTAATCACTTTTTTGCGCTTATTGCTGCTCACAAGTTGCTGTTTTGCCCCTGCTTCGTCAATGACATCAATGGCTTTGTCAGGTAAAAATCGATCATTAATGTATTTTGCAGACAGTTCGGCCGCCGCTTTCAACGCTTTTAACGTGTATTTTACCCCATGATGCTCTTCGTATCGGTCTTTAAGACCTTGTAAAATCTTGGTGGTCTCACTAACACTCGGCTCATGAATATCAATCTTTTGAAAACGCCGTGCCAGAGCGCGGTCTTTTTCAAAAATGGTTTTAAATTCTTGAAATGTGGTTGACCCCATACAACGCAGTTTACCAGATGATAATAAAGGTTTGATTAAGTTAGACGCATCCATCATACCACCAGAGGCAGCACCAGCACCGATAATGGTGTGGATTTCATCGATAAATAAAATGGCGTGCTTGTCTTTTTCTAGGTCCTTAAGTAGAGACTTAAAGCGTTTTTCAAAGTCACCTCGATATTTAGTACCGGCAAGTAGAGCGCCCATATCTAACGAATAAATGGTCGCATCGGCTAAGACCTCGGGCGCATTGTTTTCAACAATTAACTTAGCTAAACCTTCCGCAATTGCGGTTTTACCTACGCCGGCTTCACCGACAAACAGCGGGTTGTTTTTACGCCGACGGCTAAGGACTTGAATGGTACGTTCTAATTCTTTGCTTCGGCCGATAATAGGGTCGATATGCCCTTTCATCGCGGCTTTATTTAGATTAAGCGCGTATTTGTCGACATTGCTAGTCGACTCTTCTTCGCCACCAAGGGTCGACTCGACACTCGGAGCCTCAACATCGGGGCTGCCATTTTTGGAAATGCCATGCGAAATAAAATTGACAATATCAAGACGGGTGATGTCAGATTTTTTCAGCAAATAAGAGGCTTGTGATTCTTGTTCGCTGAAAATGGCAACCAATACATTGGCGCCATTGACCTCTGTTTTACCGGATGATTGAACATGAAAAACAGCTCTTTGTAGGACCCGTTGAAACCCTAACGTCGGTTGGGTTTCTCGTTCGTCATCTTCAGCAGGAATAACAGGCGTTGTTTCATTAATAAAGTTTAGAAGTTCGACTTTCAGTTTTGCTAACTCGCCACCGCAGGCTTTAATAGCATCAACCGCTTCTGGATTTTCCAACAAAGCCAGTAATAAATGCTCAACCGTCATAAACTCATGACGAGAGTCCTTTGCTTGACGAAAAGCTAAATTTAAGGAAATTTCTAAATCTTTATTCAACATAGGCACTCTCCAAGTGTTCTACAACGGTTTTAATTCAACCTCAATACTGCATAAAATCTGTCTTAGACAGGTTCCATAGTACACATTAACGGGTGTTGATGATTACGAGCAAAACGACTTACTTGATCAACTTTAGTCTCTGCTACTTCGCTAGAAAACACACCGCAACTGCCTTTCCCTTTATAATGTATAGTTAACATTACCTCAGTAGCTTTGTCACTGTCCATATGAAAAAACTTTGTTAAAACTTCAACCACAAAATCCATAGGGGTGTAATCGTCATTTAATAACACGACCCGAAACATCCTTGGTCGTTTAATTTTTTCTTTTGGGTCCTGCTCTAACTGAATATCACTGTCAACAGCGTCTTTTACTTTACCCATACTAAAATAATAGCCCTAACTTAAACTGCAATAAAACTTTATCGTTAAATAAATGTAAAAAAAACCAATAATTTAGCTTGACTATTTTTCTAATTTATCTAAATTTGTTAAGTGACTAAAAAATAATCACAATAATGAGTTATTTTATCAAAAATGTTCATTGATTAAATTTTTATTTGCACAAATTTAGAATTAACCAATTTGATATCTTAACAATAATAAATGACTCAACTTGGATTGTAAAAATACCGAAACACAAAGAAGGAAGTAGAAGTATGGCAAACGGTACTGTTAAGTGGTTTAATAATGCTAAAGGTTTTGGGTTTATTCGTCCTGATTCCGGTGGTGATGATATATTTGCCCACTATTCAACAATACAAATGGATGGTTATCGAACGCTTAAAGCGGGTCAACCCGTTGATTACGAGCTTAATGAAGGTCCCAAAGGACATCATGCCGCGAGTATTCGCCCCCTCGATGCCGAGTAAAACATACCTTATTTCTAGATAACAAAATTACGCTTAAACTACTGAAACTAAGTGGCGTGTTTTGTTATCTGGTTACTCCCCTAAATTAACCTCTTGTATCTATCTTTTGCAATATTAGATGGAAAGCATTTAACCGTTATATCTCTTCTTATTTTTCTGTATGACATCCAAGCGGGCTAAAAGTGCCAAAAATTTTTTCGTTATAGCCATCCAAAACATAAAAGCTGCAATCTATAAAAATCAAAGACACGAATACAACTTCTACAACTACGGAACAAGCGCCCAGTAAGAACAAGCGACATGTACGGAACAAACCGAATAAATTAAATACACCCAGAAAAATAAGGGCCTTAATGGCCCTTATTCAATGCTTTTAGTGAGATATCTCTGCTCTTATATTACAGCGCGTTTAATATCGCATTTAAGCTCGCACTCGGTCGCATCGCTTCACTGGCTAATTTTGGATTTGGCTGGTAATAACCTTCAAGGTTGTTGGCAACACCTTGAGCCGAATTTAGCTCTTCAACAATAACCGACTCTTTAGCACTTAACTCTTTCGCAAGAGGTGTAAATAATGCTTTTAATTCAGCATCTTGCTGTTGCTCTGCTAATTCTTGTGCCCAGTACATAGCCAAGTAGAAGTGTGAACCTCGGTTATCGATTTGACCTATACGACGTGCTGGTGATTTGTTTTCAGCCAAGAAGGTTGCCGTTGCTGCATCTAAAGTATCTGCTAATACTTGGGCTTTTGGGTTATGAGCGAAATTGCTCAAATGCTCCAATGAGGCCGCTAAAGCTAAAAACTCACCTAAAGAATCCCAACGTAAATAGTTTTCTTTTTCAAATTGTTGCACGTGTTTAGGAGCAGACCCACCTGCACCAGTTTCAAATAAGCCACCGCCATTCATTAGCGGGACGATAGACAACATTTTTGCGGACGTACCTAACTCTAAAATTGGGAATAAATCGGTTAAGTAGTCACGTAGCACGTTACCTGTTACAGAAATGGTATCTTTGCCGTCTTTAATTCGTTGCAATGAAAAGCGCGTTGCTTCCACCGGTGATAAAACATGCAGCTCTAGGCCCGTTGTATCATGTTCAGGTAAGTATTGTTGCACCTTTTTAATCAATTGAGCGTCATGTGCACGGTTTTCATCCAACCAGAATACAGCTGGCGTATTTGTCGCTCTGGCACGATTTACCGCAAGTTTAACCCAATCTTGAATTGGCGCATCTTTAACTTGGCACATACGCCAAATATCGCCCTGTTCTACGTCATGCTGCATTAAAACCTGGCCATTTTCATCAACAACACGAATGGTTCCAGTCGCTGAGATTTCAAAGGTTTTGTCATGCGAGCCATATTCTTCTGCTTTTTGTGCCATTAGGCCAACATTGGGTACGCTACCCATGGTTTTAGGATCAAAAGCACCGTGTTTCTTACAAAAATCTATTGTCTCTTGATATACACCCGCGTAACTACGATCTGGGATCACCGCCACGGTGTCTTGCAACTCGTCGTTTTTATTCCACATTTTACCCGAAGAGCGGATCATCGCCGGCATAGAAGCGTCAATAATGACATCTGATGGCACATGTAAATTGGTAATGCCTTTATCGGAATTTACCATCGCTAAATCTGGACGCGCATCATAAACCTTGGCAAAAGCAGCTTCAATTTCAGCTTGTTGCTCTGCTGGTAAGGCTACAATTTTATTAAATACATCACCAACACCATTATTGACATCAACACCTAGCTCTTTAAATAAATCAGCATACTGAGTTAATACATCTTCAAAGAAAACCGATACACAGTGGCCAAAAATAATCGGATCAGACACTTTCATCATGGTCGCTTTCATGTGTAAAGAGAATAAAATCCCCTGCTCTTTAGCCTGCGCCATTTGTTGTGTTAAGAACGCACGAAGCTTGTTTTTACTCATGCACGAAGAATCAATGATCTCACCAGCAAGAAGCGGTAAGTCTTGCTTTAATACCGTAACGTCACCGTTATCAGCAGTCAGTTCAATATTGACTGTAGTAGCATCTTTAATGGTGACCGATTGCTCGCTGCCATAAAAATCACCTTCACTCATGCTGGCAACATGAGATTTTGACTGAGCAGACCATGCGCCCATTGAATGAGGATTGTTGCGCGCGTATTGTTTTACTGAAGCAGGTGCACGACGGTCCGAATTACCTTCACGAAGAACGGGGTTTACCGCACTACCAAGAACTTTGGCATATTGCGCTTTAATTTTTTGTTGTTCTTCGTTTTGCGGCTCTGCAGGGTAATCTGGTAAAGCATACCCTTTGGCCTGAAGTTCTTTAATAGCCGCTTTTAATTGGGGAATTGAAGCACTGATATTGGGTAATTTAATGATGTTTGCTTCTGCCGTTTTTGCCAGTTCGCCAAGCTCACCAAGTGCATCGCCCATACGTTGCTCTGCGGTTAAGTATGCTGAAAAGTTGGCAATGATACGGCCTGCTAAAGAAATATCTTTGGTGATCACATCAATATTTGCGTTTTTGGTGAACGCTTGAACGATAGGTAAAAATGAGTAAGTTGCAAGGGCTGGAGCCTCATCGGTGATGGTGTAGATAATTTTCGAATTTTCAATTGTCATATCATTTCCTTTTTATGCTCCTCGGTAATTTATATGGGAAATTTTTATTATTTACCGAGTGTGTGATGACGCTGATCTTAAATGATCAAATCGCCATTTATTAATAAGATGTTACTTTTGTAACTGCGCCGTAGTATATCAGCAGTTAATTGATTAAAATAGTTGTGCCAGTAAACTTTCTCGGCACAATCATTTATAGTCACTATTAATAAGTTTAATAGTCCGCTATGGCCTAACCTTTATCCAGACAATAATGAGAGCTTTGCTTTGAAATCAAACGCTAACAGCCCAAAACATCGACAAAAAAAACAACATGCAACGCCCTTGGGTAAAAAATCACCTAGCCACTCTCTAGCCTCAAAACAAAGCCGTTCTTTTAAACCAAAGAAAAAGCCAACAGGGCCCAAAAAAGTGTTGTTATTTAATAAACCCTTTGATGTCTTGACCCAATTTACGGATGATCAAAATCGTCAAACTCTTAAAGACTTCATTGATGTTGCCGATGTTTATGCGGTAGGACGACTCGATAAGGATTCGGAAGGCTTATTACTGCTAACCAACGATGGTAAACTGCAAAACACTATCGCCAGTCCAAAATACAACAAGAGCAAAATCTATTGGGTACAAGTTGAGGGCATCCCTGAACAATCTGCCCTAGCTCAGTTTCGCCAAGGCTTAGCATTAAAAGATGGAATGACGAAACCCGCTGGGGTCAAAATAATCGACCCGCCTGATGTGTGGGCAAGAATACCACCAATAAGAGAGCGAAAGAATATACCAACCACTTGGCTTGAAGTTACGTTAACCGAGGGTAAAAACCGACAAGTAAGACGAATGACAGCGCACATTGGTTACCCCACATTACGCCTTATTCGATATGCTATTGGTCCATATACTTTAGGTAATTTAAAGCCTGGACAATATCAACTACTGTCTAACGATAATGCGCATACAGGCTAACACCGGTGTTTAGGCCATAAATACCTTTAAGGTGATCATAAATGAAGGCTAAATCGTTTATGATGATAGCGTCAATACAGACAACAAGGGATCACATGAGTGCACAATTTAAACCTAACACCACCGTTTCTGCCGTAATTCATTGTCAGGGTAAATATTTAATTGTTGAGGAATTGGACAATAATAACGTGGTCTTTAATCAACCCGCAGGCCACCTTGAAGCCGATGAAAATTTGCTTGATGCGATGGTCCGTGAGATTGATGAAGAAACCGGATTAAGCATACAACCTAATAGCCTTTGTGGCATTTATTATCATTTACGCCAAAGTAATAACACCTATTACTTAAGAGTAAGTTTTATTTGCGAATTGGAACAACACTTAAAAGCACAGCCTAAAGACTCAGATATTATTAGAACCCATTGGTTGAGCAAACAAGAGCTTGAGCAAAGAAAATCTCAACTACGCTCTCCTTTGGTATTAAAATGTATTGAAGATTATGAACAAGGCCATCGATACCCATTAACAATGCTGCACACCAACGTGTTTGCATCCGACAATAAAGCCAAATAATTTTTACACATTGACTTGCATATTTACCTAAGCTCATTTACCTAAGCTCATTTACTTTTTAGGCAACAAGTACACCACTGCTGACGATTAAACCAAAAGAGCAATGTTCTATAACAACTGGCTCTTTTAGAATGTAATTTGCTATTAGCATTGGATTAAATTCATGATACAATGCGCGCCATTTTAAACCTGATGGAAAATATTCCTCTTGAGTACTGAAAACCCAAATTCACAAATTAAAGTCATCGTTGGCATGTCTGGCGGTGTTGACTCATCTGTATCGGCTTACCTGCTTAAACAACAGGGCTATCAGGTTGAAGGCCTGTTTATGAAAAACTGGGAAGAAGATGACGATGCTGAGTATTGTGCTGCAGCTGAAGATCTCAAAGATGCACAAGCGGTTTGTGATAAATTAGGTATTGAGTTACATACAATAAATTTTGCCGCTGAATACTGGGATAATGTATTTGAATATTTCCTAGAAGAATATAAAGCTGGTCGCACCCCAAACCCTGACATTATGTGTAACAAGGAAATCAAATTTAAAGCTTTCCTTGAATTTGCTTGTGAAGATTTAGGGGCTGACTACATAGCCACTGGGCATTATGTACAACGACGAGAAAAAGACGGCAAATTTGAAATGTTACGAGGTCTTGATAACAACAAAGACCAAAGTTATTTCTTGTACACTTTAAGCCATAAACAAGTTGGTCAAACTTTATTTCCAGTTGGTAATCTAGAAAAACCAGAAGTTCGCGCCATTGCAGAACGTGAAGGTTTAATTACCCATAATAAAAAAGACTCAACTGGTATTTGTTTTATTGGTGAGCGCAAATTTAAAGACTTTTTAGGTCGTTATTTGCCGGCACAGCCTGGTAAAATCGAAACCACAGAAGGTAACGTCATTGGTGAGCATTCAGGTTTAATGTATCACACCTTAGGTCAACGCAAAGGCTTGCATATTGGTGGTTTAAAAGACGCTGGAGAAGCCCCTTGGTACGTTGTCGATAAAGACATGCAACGCAATGTGTTAATTGTCGGACAAGGCAGTGATCATCCGCGTTTATTTTCCAAAGGTTTGTTTGCCAGTCAATTGCACTGGGTAAGTCGAGAAGAAATCGCCATTGGTGAAAGTTTTAACTGCACAGTTAAAACCCGTTATCGTCAACAAGACGTGGCATGTCGTGTCACTCGTATTGACCAAGACAATTATCAAATCATGTTTGAACAACAACAAAGCTCAGTGACCCCTGGCCAATCGGTGGTATTTTACCTAAACGAAGTGTGCTTAGGTGGTGGTATCATTGACACATTAATTCGATAACATAACGCATGAGTAATATTAAGGATCAAACCCTAACCTTTGCAGGGATCTGTCAAACCGTTGTTATGGTGCAAGATATTGCCCGTAAAAATAAGCTCGATGATGCGGTGTTTGAAGTAATGCTAAACAGCATTTTAAACACCAAACCAGAAAACGCTTTAGCGGTTTATGACGGCAATATCAATAATATCCAAGATGGCCTTAGTATGATTGTAGGCCAATTAGGTGACAGTAAAACTGCCAAAGACCCAGAGTTAACGCGCTACATGGTTAGCCTACTTAATTTGGAACGTCGGTTACAGAGTAAACCCAAAGTAATGGCAACATTAGCTGAACGCATCGAACAATGTCAGCGTCAGCTCGGCCACTTTGAGCTTAACAGCGATACCATGATCAGCAACCTTGCCAGTATTTATACCGATGTGATTAGTCCTTTAGGTACCAAAATTCAAGTGGCTGGTGAACCCAATATTCTAAAACAAGTGGGTAATCAAAACCGCATTCGAGCATTACTATTAGCTGGGATCCGTGCCACTGTTTTATGGCGCCAAATGGGTGGTAAACGTCGCAATATTCTATTTAGTCGACGTCGCATTGTTCGCACCGCTGAACAACTAACAAAACAATTTTAATAAAACTTTAACCCGACGCATCCCTTGTCGGGTTTTTTCTAACTTTCGGGAAAACTTATGGAACTTTCAAGTATTAGTGCAATTTCACCTGTTGATGGTCGTTATGGCAGCAAAGTAAAAGCCTTACGCCCTATTTTCAGTGAATTTGGTTTAATTAAATATCGTGTCACAGTAGAAGTACGTTGGTTACAAAGACTGGCTCAAACAGCTGGTATCGCCGAGGTTCCTGCTTTTTCTGCGCAAGCTAACGCGTTATTAGACAGCATCGTTGAAAACTTTTCTGAAGCCGATGCCAATCGCGTAAAAACCATTGAAGCAACAACCAACCACGATGTAAAAGCGGTTGAATACTTTTTAAAAGAAAAAGTTGCCGATAATGAAGAACTTAACGCCGTTTCAGAGTTCATTCACTTTGCTTGTACCTCAGAAGACATTAACAACTTGTCACACGCATTAATGTTAAAAGAATGTCGTGAGCAAGTTCTTCTCCCCGTATTAGACCAATTGTTAGGCGAAATTAAAAACCTTGCCATTGAGTACAAAACGATTCCAATGATGTGTCGTACCCACGGCCAACCAGCTAGCCCAAGTACTATGGGTAAAGAAATGGCCAACGTTTACATTCGTTTAAAACGTCAACGTGATCAAATCGCTAATATTGAATTTCTGGGTAAAATAAACGGTGCGGTTGGTAACTACAACGCCCATTTAAGTGCTTATCCTGAACTAGACTGGCACCAATTTTCTGAATCTTTTGTTACGTCTTTAGGGATCACTTGGAACCCGTTTACTACGCAAATTGAACCACACGATTATATCGCTGAGTTGTTTGATGCCATTGCCCGTTTTAACACCATCTTAATTGACTTTGATCGTGATATTTGGGGTTACATCGCCCTTGGTCACTTTAAACAAAAAACCATTGCCGGTGAAATTGGTTCATCGACGATGCCACATAAAGTGAACCCAATTGACTTTGAAAACTCAGAAGGTAATTTAGGTATTGCCAATGCGCTATTTGCGCACCTTGCGCAAAAATTACCAATTTCTCGTTGGCAGCGTGACCTTACAGACTCTACGGTACTACGTAATTTAGGTGTAGGTTTTGCACACTCGTTGATTTCTTACCAGGCGACCTTAAAAGGGATCAGTAAATTAGAAGTAAACGAGCAAAGTTTACTAAATGAGCTTGATCAAAACTGGGAAGTATTAGCAGAGCCAGTACAAACCGTTATGCGTCGATACGGCATTGAAAAGCCATACGAGAAACTAAAAGAATTAACCCGTGGTAAACGCGTTAATGGTGACTCTATGCGCGCCTTTATTGACAATCTAGAGTTACCAGAGCAAGCCAAAGCGGAGTTAAAAGCAATGACTCCAGCAAGCTACATTGGTCGTGCTGTGGCATTTATCGATGAGTTAGCCTAACTCATTGCTTTACGAAAAAGGCGCTTCGGCGCCTTTTTTATTTCCTATGTATACTGTTATCAGTGACATTCTATAAAGAGATCGGTTATGACTCATATCTTAAACTGGCAAGACTTGACGCCGGCAACGTTTTTATCGCAATACTGGCAAAAAAAGCCGTTAATTATTAAAAATGCATTTCAAGATTTTAACGACCCTATCGACGCCAATGATCTGGCCGGATTGGCCATGGAAGATTTTATTGAATCAAGGATCATCAGTAAAACAGATGCTAAATGGGACGTAAATCACGGTCCTTTTACTGACTTTTCTCAGTTTGGGGAGAAAAATTGGACCTTATTAGTCCAAGCCGTCAACAACTGGTTTGCTGATGTTGATGCACTTATTAAGCCCTTTAATTTTATCCCTAATTGGCGTATCGATGATGTAATGGTCAGTTTTTCTACCCCTGGTGGTGGTGTTGGCCCCCACTTAGATCAATACGACGTGTTTATCTTACAAGGTGAAGGCAAACGTCGTTGGCGTGTAGGCAAACCTGATGCCAGCTTAAAGCAGCTATTACCACATGAAGATCTAAAGCAGGTATCTGATTTTATTGCGGAAATAGATGAGATAACCGAACCTGGTGATTTACTTTACATTCCGCCAAATCACCCACACGATGGTGTGGCTATTGATAATTCATTAAATTATTCAATAGGATTTCAAGCGCCTAACCCTCAAGAATTACTTGGTGTTATTGCTGATCACCTGCTAGATGCTGACTTACTAGGTCAACGTATGGATGACCGTAAAAGGCAATTAACACATAAACCGCACGAGCTTGAGCCTAACGACATCAAACAACTGACTGAAATGGTACAAAACGCATTAACCGATGCCGATATGATGACAACCTGTTTTGCTAAATACCTCACCAGTGTACATCATTCGCTCAACTTGCTGGTACCTGTTGAACCACTGGATATCGATTTGATAAAGCAAATATTCGCCGAAGGTGAAATTTTAGAGCCCGTTCTGGGGATCAAATGTCTGCTGGTAAATCAAAACGATAACAGTGCATTGTACATCAATGGTGAAAAATTTGAGCTAATGACAGAGACCCTTGAACTAGGCCAAATGCTTGCTCAAAAGATGCCATTATCGGCTCAAAGCCTAGAGAAACAGCTGGATTGTTTGAAAAACCAACATTTGTTAACTAGGGTTATAAATAAGGGTTTTTGGTGTTTTGAGTGAGGTGAACAGTGCCTTATCGGGTCGATGTTGTTAATTGGCAGCAAGCGAAAAAGCAATTAATGACAGTTAGACAAAAAGTATTTGTCTATGAACGACGTATTCCGTTTGAGGTTGAATTTGATCAATTTGACCGCCAAGCGCACCATGTATTGGTTACCGATGAAGAATCGAATGAGCCGTTAGCAACAGGAAGAATAACCGATAACGGCGAAATCTCACGAATTTGCGTTGTGATCCCACAGCGCAAATCGCCAATAGGCAAAGAAGTGATTAAAACGCTATTACAAATAGCCCGCCAAAGAAAAGTGGAAGAAGTCTATATTAATAGCGCGCTTGATGCCGTTGACTATTTTACCAAACATCATTTTAGACCTGTTGGCTCAGTCTTTATGGAAGCCGGTATTCCACGACAGAGAATGGTCTGTAACATCGCCAATGTCGACTTTAAGCGCTTTTATCTTTCTCACTAACACGCCTGCTATTAAACCACACCGTAAAAAACTGGCTAGAAATCCAAAAAACCAGAAAAGATTCTTACACTTAACGTTTCGCTATACCACCCTCGCCTTATTGTCTTTTATACCAATCCCATTAAGGTTTTGCACAACACAGAGTGACAGAGTGAGCAAAAACTTAGTAGGAATGGTATTAGCTTTTGCCCCAAAGTTTATCGTTTTCAAACAGTTGGTACAAAGCTTCAGCTCGGTTGATCAGCACATCAGCAAATTGTTGTTGCGTACTATCATTTACTGAAGTAAGTAGGTTTTGCGCTTGAATTTGCCATTTTAACGAAAAATTACGCAATGCTTCTCGTGCATCAGAGGCCGCCGATACGGGAATATGATCACATGGTAAATCCCCACTGATCACCCATATTTGTTCATTTTTAAGGGTATTTAACTTCCACACAGCAACCGCTGGGACTAAATAACGACTATCAACCATTTTAACTGAGTCGGTGACATAACCTTTATCAGCCAAATACTTTGTTGCTTTTAAATATTGTTCTCTTACCCATTGACTTGCTTGTTGGTCAGTATTGTTTTGTTGATCGGACATAAAAATCTCAAATTTGTTATTTTTGTTTAGCAATGACCCTGAAAGGTTGTAAGAAAATCATTAGCGTGACGACATTCACACGCTAGTTTTCCCCTAATAACAACCCGGTCAAATTATAAGGCACTAATACTGTCGTAAATTCTATGTTAAAACAAGTGGATTTTTGAAAAATAAAAGGCGATATAAAGTGTATAAAAAAATCCACATAAAAAAGCCAAGATTTTATTGCCCTGACTGGTTTTAACACGTGTTAAATGATAAGGTTCGCGTTAATTTTTTATGGCATAAAAGCCCTAAAGTTTGTTCCCCAAATAGGTCCCGACTACACTAAGTCAATAAGTTAACTTATGGACATCTAAACAATATGAACAAACTTAAATGAGCATAACAATAAAACGGAGAAAACAGTGTCTTTTTTTGACTTGGTAGATTTTGATCATCACGAACAAGTTGTTTATTGCAGCGATGAAGAAACAGGCTTAAAAGCCATTATTGCAGTACACAATACCAATTTAGGCCCTGGCGCTGGTGGCTGTCGCTTTTGGGACTATCAAAATGATGAAGATGCGTTAAAAGACGTATTGCGATTATCAAGAGGCATGACCTATAAAAACGCGATGGCGGGTTTAAAGCTAGGTGGTGGTAAAGCGGTGATCATTGGTAATCCAAAACAGTTAAAATCTGAGCAACTGTTTAAAGCATTTGGCCGAGCGGTGAACAACCTAAATGGTCGTTACTACACGGCTGAAGACGTTAACATCACCCCATCGGACATGGCGGTTGTCAACCAAGTAACCGAGTTTGTATCTGGGCTTGAAGGCAAAAGCGGTAATCCGGGTCCTTTTACCGCTTTGGGTACCTTTTTAGGTATAAAAGCAGCGGTGAAATTTAAGCTTGGCAAAGAAGACTTAAACGGCATAAAAGTTGCTGTTCAAGGCCTAGGCAGTGTTGGCTACGCTCTTTGTGAAAAACTACACCAAGCTGGCGCTAAATTGGTTGTCACCGATATAAATGAAGAAACCTTAGCTAAAGCAAAAGCCGAATTGGATGCTAAAGTGGTTGGTTTAGATGAGATTTACTCACAAGATGTTGATGTTTTCTCACCTTGCGCGCTAGGTGCAACCATTAATGATGACACCATTGCGCAATTAAAAGCAGTGATCATCGCCGGTTGTGCGAACAATCAATTAGCCGAAAATCGTCACGACAAAGCGTTATACGATGCGGGTATTTTGTATGCACCCGATTATGTGATTAACGCCGGTGGTATTATCAATGTGGCGCTTGAAATTTACCCTGAGCCATACTGTTCGAAAGAAGCAACGCGCTTAGTGGAAAATATTTACAACACTTTAATGAAGGTATTTGAAACCGCCAAAGCAAAGAATCAACCAACGGGCTTGGTTGCTGATGAAATGGCTCGCGCCATTATTGCCAACAAGTAAACTTTACCTAGGTAAAGATAAGGGTTGGGCGATGAAAACATCGCTCTAAACAATAAAGCTAACAAGGTTTGCTTGTTAGCTTTTTTAATTAATACCAAGCTAGTTTTAACTTGCTATCCTTCACAATTTCACAAGAAAAGCGCAGGGTAAGCTTTTACTAGGCGTGTTTTAATAACACTTGTACAGGGTGTGGTAAGCGTTTATTTCCCAGTCGTTTTACCTGACTTCGGCATGAAAAACCCGTCACCATTTGATAAGCACTGTCACCGGCTTCAATAGGTTTACGCCAACTTAAATCGTAAATGCCTTTAGAATTGTCTAGATTTTGCTTTTCATGACCATAAGTTCCGGCCATACCACAGCAACCAACGCTTTGAGCTTTTATACGCAAACCAAAGTGATTAAAAATGTGTTGCCAATCTGACTCTGCCGAAGGTAGAGCCGTTTTTTCCGTACAATGCGCAAACAACTGGTAAAAGGGTAAATACTTAGGCTCATATGGCATTCTATTGGCAATTACGTCTTTTAACCATTCATGGGGCAGTAATACAGTAAAGTCGCCTCTTTTATCACCAAGAATTTGCTTATATTCATCACGGTAACAAAGTACCAGAGACGCATCCATGCCAACCATAGGAATATTTAATTGCTGCAATTGATTTAAAAACTCAGCACTGTTTTTAGCGGTTTGAGCGAACTTGGTTAAAAAACCTTTTACGTGTTGCGGTTTACCGTTTGGTTTAAATGGCAATAACACCGGTTTAAAACCCAGTTTACTGGCAAGATGCATCATATCGGCAACCACATTGGCGTCATAAAAACTGGTAAAGGGATCTTGCACGATAAATAGGTATTTTTGCTTTTGCTCATTCGATAAGCCCGCAAATTTGGCTAAGTTAAACTTTTCATAACCGCCCTGATTGACCTGCGTTTTTAACGTCGGTCGTGACAATAATGGGGTATCAACATACCCAAGGGTATGCTTAGCTAAGGTTTTAAATATTGGGTTATCGATGGTAAAGTTTACCAACGCGGGTGCCGTGGCCATAACGGGCGCGAGAGTTTCAATGTTGGCGACAAAATGATCTTTAAGCGGTCGCATATAACGTGAATAATATACCTGAATAAAACGTGCCCTAAAATCTGGTACATCGACTTTAACTGGACACTGACTGACACACGCTTTACACGCTAGACAACCGGACATGGCTGCCATTACTTCATTGGAATAGTCATAACGCCCCACGCCCTTAGTGACACTATTGGTCAGTTTCAAGACCAAGCCTTTGGCCGTAATTTTACCGCTTTGGGCTTCTAGTTGCTCAAAATCGACACCTTTATCGGCCAATAAGCGTAACCATTCTCGCATCAAACCGGCTCGGCCTTTTGGCGAGTGCTTTCGATCACGGGTGATTTTACTGGAAGGACACATCGGGCTGGTAGCATCAAAATTAAAACATAACCCATTGCCGTTACAATTCATCGCCGAAGCGTAGTCGGTTCGAACCTCAATTGGAATTTGACGATCGAAAGTACCGCGTTTGATGGCATCAACCGAAACCAGTGGCTGCTCTGACTTTATTGGCGTACAGATTTTCCCCGGATTCATTTTATTGAGGGGATCAAAGGCGGTTTTAATTTTTCGTAATTCAGTAAACAGCTCTGGGCCAAAAAACGTTGGCCCGTATTCACTGCGATACCCCTTACCATGCTCCCCCCACATTAAACCGCCATACTTTGCGGTGAGTGCGACCACTTGATCGGAAATTTCACGTAAGGTCACTTCTTGTTGCGGATCGCACATATCAAGAGCGGGGCGAACATGCAATACGCCGGCATCAATATGCCCAAACATGCCATAGTCAAGATTATATTGATCGAGTAACTGGCGAAACTCAAGAATAAAGTCAGCAAGGTTTTCTGGTGGTACTGCGGTATCTTCAGCAAAGGCAATCGGCTTTTTTTGCCCTTTCGTATTACCAAGCAACCCTACGGCTTTTTTGCGCATCCCATAAAGTCGGTTAATACTGGCTAAATCAAAAGTATATTGATAACCAATAACCCCTTGTTCTTGTTCAACTCGTTTATCAAGAACGGCTTTAAGCGCTTCGATTTTGGTTTTAACTTCCGCTTCGCTGTCACCAACAAATTCGACTAAATTCAAGCCGTCCATGACCTTGTTTTTTATATCAGTAATCAAATCACTTACCGAATGCCAGACAATGTCTTGTTTAGCCAGATTGAGGACCCGTGAATCAATGGTCTCAACCGACAACGCGTTGGCTTTTACCAGTTCTGGCGAATGGCGTAACGCGGATTCAAAGCTATCGTACTTAATGTTGACCAAAGCACGTGAAGTCGGGATGGGGGTAATATTTAATTTTGCTTCGGCAACCACTGCTAAGCTGCCTTCTGAGCCGGTGATCACTCGAGTTAAATCAAATGTACTTAAGTCCTGATCAAATACATTTTCTAAATCGTAACCGGTTAAGAACCGATTTAAACGAGGAAATTTATCTAATACTAGTTGACGATTTTCAAGGCAACTGTTCAAGGTAACATGATATAAAGATGCTATATCGCCTTCACCTTCAGCCAGTTTTTTAGCTTGCTCTATGGGCATTGATTTGGTGGTAAACTCTTCGCCACTAGCTAGCACACAACGCAAACCCAAAACATGATTAGACGTTTTGCCATACACCAATGAACCTTGACCTGAGGCATCGGTATTGATCATCCCACCTATTGTCGCACGGTTTGAGGTTGATAGATCGGGAGAAAAGAAAAAACCAAAGGGTTTTAAGTACGCGTTAAGTTGATCTTTTATCACCCCAGCTTGCACCCTAACCCAGCCTTGTGCAACATTGATTTCTAGGATTTCATTCATATGACGAGATAAGTCAATAACAATACCAGAGGTAAGTGACTGACCATTTGTTCCCGTACCACCACCACGAGCACTAAATTGAATTTCTTCAAATTCTTGCTCTGCAGAAAGTGCGGTGATTAACTTAATGTCTTCAACCGTCTTTGGATGCAAGACCGCTTGGGGTAATTGTTGATAGACACTGTTGTCGGTTGCTACGGCTAAGCGATCACCGTAATGACAAGAAATATCGCCAGTAAAACGACTTTTTTGTAAGCGCTTTAAAAAACGTTGATATAAAGGAGAAACAGCATCAAAAACGGAAAGCCTAGGTAACATAAAAGAAAATATAATCGCTACTAAAAGTTATCTATATGATGCAAAAAAATGGGCTTGAAAACAAACGGTTTATAAGCCAATTAATGAATAGTTTGAATAACTAAGTTTACTGAAACGTTTACAGAATAGGTTTTTAGCCAAAATCATGAAAAAGTTAAGACCCCTTAAGCCAAGTTGACTGGATAAAGCCCTCATGATTAATAAGTAGGGGTTGGCAACAAATGGGCCCTTATCAGAACCCATTTGTTTAGGTTTCGTTTGGATGCTTAACTGTGATGTTTGGCTAAATACAACCAAGTATCTAATACCGAATCGGGGTTAAGCGATACGCTGTCTATTCCTTGCTCTACAAGCCAGGCGGCCAAGTCTTTATGATCGGATGGTCCCTGACCACAAATACCAACGTATTTGCCTTGGGCCTTGCACGCCTGAATTGCCATTGACAATAGGGCTTTTACCGCTGGGTCACGTTCTTCAAATAAATGCGCAATTAAACCTGAATCACGATCAATGCCCAAGGTCAATTGTGTTAAGTCGTTGGAGCCAATAGAAAAGCCGTCAAAGTATTGTAAAAACTGCTCTGCTAATAAGGCATTAGACGGTAATTCACACATCATAATCACCTTAAGACCATTGTCACCGCGCTTTAAACCATTGTCGGCCAATATTTCTATCACTTGTTTGGCTTCATCTAAGGTTCTTACAAACGGGATCATCACTTCCACATTTGTTAACCCCATGTCATTACGCACCCGTTTAATGGCCTCGCATTCAAGGGCAAAGCAGGCTCTAAAGTCTTTTGAAATATACCGTGAAGCGCCGCGATACCCTATCATAGGGTTCTCTTCTTCAGGTTCGTATAATGACCCACCAATCAAGTTTGCGTATTCGTTTGATTTAAAATCGCTCATTCGAACAATCACTCGCTCAGGCGCAAAAGCGCACGCTAAGGTTGAGATCCCTTCGGTAAGTTTACTGATGTAAAACTCGGTTGGCGACAAATAACCAGCCATAATATCGGTAATTTCTTCCTGTACCTCAACCGATTCTTGGTCAAAGTTGAGTAACGCTTTCGGATGAATTCCGATCATTTTGTTGATCACAAACTCAATTCTTGCCAAGCCGATTCCTGAATGAGGTAATTGAGCAAATGAAAATGCCCTATCGGGATTACCTACATTCATCATCACTTTTATTGGTAAGGGAGGCATATTATCGATTTGAGATGATTTCACTTGAAACGCTAATTGGCCTTGATAAATATACCCAGTATCACCTTGCGCACAAGAAACGGTAACGTCGCTACCATCGGCAATGACTTGGGTAGCATCACCACAACCAACAACCGCAGGGATCCCCATTTCTCGTGCAATAATGGCGGCATGGCAAGTGCGCCCTCCTCGGTTCGTTACAATTGCTGATGCCCGCTTCATAATAGGCTCCCAGTCGGGGTCAGTCATATCTGTCACCAACACATCTCCGGGTAACACTTTATTCATCTGGTCTATCGACTGCAGAACTTTAACCACCCCTTTACCAATTTTTTGCCCGATTGCCCGGCCCGTACAAATAACATCCGAGCTATCTTTTAATTGGTATTGTTCAAGAATATTACCCTTCTCGTGGCTTTTTACGGTCTCAGGTCGAGCTTGCACAATATACAACTTGCCATCTAAGCCATCTTTTGCCCATTCAATATCCATTGGTCGATTATAATGTTTTTCTATGATCACCGCTTGTTTGGCCAACTCTTGCACTTCATCATCGTTGATTGAAAAGGTGTTGGCAATGGCAGGTTCTAGCTTAACAATTTCGACTTGCTTAGCGTGTTCTTGGCTATTGGCATACACCATTTTTATGGCTTTTGAGCCAATATTTCGGCGCACGACCGCTGGCCTATTTTGGGCCAGAATCGGCTTGTGCACATAAAACTCATCGGGATTAACCGCCCCTTGCACCACCATTTCACCAAGCCCATAGCTTGAGGTTATAAACACTACGTCTTCAAAACCGGATTCGGTATCAATTGAAAACATCACGCCTGAGGCTGCGATGTCTGAGCGCACCATACGTTGAATCCCTGCTGAGAGCGCAACCCCACGGTGGTCATAACCAGAATGCACTCGATAAGAAATCGCGCGGTCATTAAATAACGAGGCATAGACATGTTTGATTGCCACAAGCACAGCGTCTAAACCTCGAACATTTAAAAAGGTTTCTTGCTGTCCCGCAAATGAGGCGTCAGGCATGTCTTCGGCAGTCGCAGAAGAGCGCACCGCAAAAGACACATCGTCACCGTGTTCATCAACGAGTTGCTTATACGCGGTTTCAATGTCTTTTTGCATTGAGGGTAAAAATGGGGTTTCGATGATCCATTGGCGAATTTTATCACCGCAAGCTGTCAACTCGGCAATGTCATCGACATCAAGGGTATCGAGTATTTGGTGTATTTTTTCGTTGAGTCCACTTTGTTCAAGAAACTCATTAAAGGCGTATGCGGTGGTAGCAAAACCACCTGGGACTTGTACGCCAGCGTTTGATAAATTAGAGATCATTTCGCCTAAAGAAGCATTCTTTCCGCCCACAATAGGTACATCTTCCATTCCTAGCTGTTGATACCAAAGTACGTTCTGTTGCACCGGAGCGTCTCCTTAATAAATTATTATGTTATTGAAAGGTTAAGGATTTCTTTTTAGTCTAGACTACTGAATAATAATTTTAAAAGTTATCGCTAAGAGTTTTACAAGGGCCAATTATGCGAACGGCATTTTACATATCCGATGGAACCGCAATCACCTCTGAAGTATTTGGTCATGCTTTATTGTCGATGTTTCCAATTGAGCTTGAGCATATTACCATTCCCTTTGTAGAAACCGTTGACAAAGCCGAAGAGGTAAAACAGCAAATAAATAACTATTACCAGCGCACAGGTGAGCGCCCCATTGTTTTTCACACCTTTGTAAACCCTGAAATAAAAGACATTATTGACAGTTGTGAAGGGGTCATTTACAACTTTTTAGAACATTTTATCGCCCCCATGGAAGCAAGCCTGGGCCTAAAAGCGAAACCTCGAGCCCATCGAACCCATTCAATGCACGAAAACAGTTATGACTTTCGAATTGATGCGGTTAATTTTGCGCTCGCAAATGACGACGGCAGCCGTATTACCGACTACGAACATGCGGATGTTATTTTAGTTGGGGTGTCTCGTTCAGGGAAAACCCCGACCTCTTTATATCTTGCCCTGCAATATGGCATTAAAGCCGCCAACTACCCTTTTACCGAAGACGATATGGACGAGCTTAAACTGCCATCGTTTTTAAAAAAACACAAAGCGAAACTGTTTGGGTTGACCATTGATTCAAACCGATTACATGAAATTCGTGATGGTCGAATGGCAAATTCAACGTATTCGTCTGCTCGCCAATGTCGGATGGAAGTGCGCGAAGTTGAAAAGTTATATCAAAAAGAGCGAATTGAATTTATTAATACCACCAAACTTTCGGTGGAAGAAATTTCAGCAAAAATTTTATCTGCGACCGGATTACAACGTTACAAATATTAACCAAGCCTAAGAAACTTAGGCCAACTGTAAATATAATATGGCAGTTATGAGCAAAGTTGTTGTTAAAATAATTAAAAACCGTTTCCATTAAGCCTCTGCATCCGTTATGTTAAGCCTGTAAATTAGCTATATAAACGAAGATGCAATGACTATAAAAACAGATGAATTACGCACATCCCTGATCTCTCACTTAGTTTCTCCTGCGCAACTGGCGCAAGATATCCCATTATCGGAAGAAAATGCCAAATTTATCCTCGATGCTCGTAACACCATTGAAAATATTATTGTTGGTAAAGATAAGCGCCAATTGATTGTGATTGGACCGTGTTCGATTCATGACACTGAAGCCGCCATCGAATACGCTAAAAAATTAAAACAGTTGCACGATAAGTACAAAGATACCTTATATATTGTGATGCGGGTGTATTTTGAAAAACCGCGTACCACGGTTGGTTGGAAAGGGTTAATTAGTGATCCTGATTTAGATAAATCATTCAAGGTAGAAAAAGGTTTACGCCTAGCGCGCAATCTCTTGATGCAAGTAAACGAGATGGGCCTTCCAGCGGCTACCGAGTTTTTAGATATGGTAACCGGCCAATACATTTCTGACTTGATAAGTTGGGGCGCTATTGGTGCGCGTACGACCGAGTCACAAGTACACAGAGAATTAGCCTCTGCCTTATCTTGCCCAGTTGGCTTTAAAAACGGTACCGATGGCAACGTAAAAATTGCTATTGATGCGATTCAAGCAGCAAGCGTACCTCACGTACTCTATTCGCCAGATAAAAGTGGCCAAATGTGTATTTATGAAACGTCAGGCAATCCGTCAGCGCATGTGATTTTACGTGGTGGTAAAACCCCAAACTACCAGCAAGAATTTGTTGTTAAAGCCTGCGAACAATTGCGCAATGCCAACTTCCCTGCTCGGGTTATGGTTGATTGCAGTCACGGCAACAGTGAAAAAGATCACAACAAGCAAATTAATGTCGCAGGTGATATTAGTGCCCAAATCAAGTCGGGCTCGACCGGCATCTTTGGTGTCATGATAGAGAGCTTTTTAGTTGCTGGGAATCAAAAAGTAGAACCAGGTAAACCACTTACTTATGGCCAGAGCATTACCGATGCGTGTGTTAATTTGGAGCAAAGTCGAGAAATTCTAGACCTTCTTTCAGACGCGGTAAAAGACACTCTATAAGCGGGTCTCATAAAACAAGCACCGATTGTTCAATCAAAAAGCCAGTTTGACGAAATATCAAACTGGCTTTTTTGTGTTCTTTAAATGCTAACGAGGGCTGTTCGTTTAGCTTTGCTGCTTTGCTTCAATAAACAGTTCTACGCGACGATTTAACGATCTACCATACTCAGTGTTGTTATCGGCGATAGGTGCTATCTCGCCTTTACCAAACGCTTTAATGCGATTAGGCGACAGTCCATGGCCAATTAAAGCATTCATCACAGAGTTTGCACGGTTAACAGACAAATGCTGATTAAGCGACTCTGAGCCAACGCTGTCGGTATGTCCAACAACGATTAAACTGGTGTTTGGGTTACGCACTAATATTTCTGAAACCGATGCTAATGTTTGTTGAAATTGCGGACTGACATCAGATTGATTGGTTGCAAAAGTAATATTTGATGGCATCACCAATTTGATCACGCCAGCGCTGTCACGCTCAACACGAATACCGGTATTATACAGCTTCTCCCTAAGCTCTTGTTCTTGTCTATCCATATCTTGGCCAATAGCCGCACCGATACCTGTACCAATAACGGCACCAATCGCCGTTGCTTTAGAGTCTTTACCAACCACGTTGCCCAAGATACCGCCAACAACTGCGCCAATACCGGCTCCTCTGCTGGTATTATTTACGCGTTGTTCACCAGTATAAGGATCGATAGACGTTGTTTGACAACCCGTTAAAAATAACGCGGTGATAAGTGTTGATGTAATTAGTGACTTGTTCATAGAAATCATCCTTTAATGTTGTTCGGATACCAGGCTATTATCGCAAGAGTTTTATGACAGCGAGCTGAACAAAAACGGAAAAATGAAGAAAATGGTGGCGAAAAAGATAACTGATATAAAGAGAAAAGAGTTTAAGATTTAATGGCGCACATAATAACCGCTAACGAGACAATGCTAAAGGGGGATTTGTTTTGTTTACGGCTTTTTTTTAAAAAAAGAAAAGATCAGATAACCCAGAGCAGCGCCAAACCCTAACGAAATGGCAATTGGCATAAACCAACTGAAAAAGGTTTGCCAAATCATTTGATAAGACACCCCTTGCTCATTAATAAAGGCATCGGAAGTATTTACATAAACATCATAACCGGTAAGTAAAAAAGATAGGGCCAGGGCAATAAAAATAGCCATATTTATGATCGAACGCATATGTTTTACCTTTTGCTGTTTACCTCTTTATGTGACTCAGCAAACCGTCACTTGCGCTTTCAATTAAGTCTAAAACCAATTCAAAGCCGTGACTGCCACCATAATAAGGATCGGGTACCTCGGTAAACTCTGAGTTTAAATCATATTCCAAAAATAGCTTAATTTTATGATGATGTTCCTCTGGGGCCATTTTATATAAATTGCCCAAATTATCGTTATCCATCGCTAAAATAAGCGAAAATTTTTCAAAGTCATCTTCAATCACTTTACGTGCTTTGATGCCACTAAAATCATAGCCTCGTAACATCCCTGCATTTATAGATCGTGGATCAGGTTTTTTGCCCTGATGATAAGCCAAAGTACCTGCTGAGTCGATGTTAACAGATAAACCATGTAAGCCCGCTTTATAGCGAAATACAGCTTCCGCAGAGGGCGAACGACATATGTTGCCCATACACACAAACAGAATTGAGTCTATGTTGTTATTATTTTTTTTATCAGTCACTTATACAAACCTAGCTTTATGAAGACTTAAATACACATCTAAAAACATTAATCTATTTAGGGTCAAATTAATAGCATGCTGGGGCATTTTTGCAGAACAAGATGACTCAATTCATGGTGTTTATTGATCGTGATTATTTGTAACCGAAATAAAACATGGCACCTATGCTAATGTTTGCTCATCTAGAAGTTAAATTTACACACTAAATATTGCACTAAGAAAACCTTAAATTTAAAGTTTCTTTCCTTGGTTATTCTGCTAAAGTCTTAAAAATAAATTAGTTTTTTATTTCGTTTTTAGCTCTAGCTTTGACTACCATGAGATTCTGCTCGGGTATTGAAACTAAAAAAACGATCTGTATGAGGAGTCACTACAATGGAATGGTTTATCTTTTTACTGATCTTAATCCTAGCTAAAGACTCGGTAACGGTTTTATTAATTGCTGCTGTATTATGGGTTTTCCTTAATCGTCTGCATCAATTTGTTGAGAAATATAAACACTACGACGATGACCGTAAACCCTAACTCCTAATGTAAAATATTACATATCATACTAGGCGATGCTAATCAGCTAACAGCCTAGTAAGCTTTTGAACTTATTATCTTTTAAACAGTATCTTGAAAACACATTAACCAGGCAAACTCCCGCCCTTGTTCTAGCCAAGAGCGGTACAAAGACACTTAACTAGTTTATCTTAAATACTCATAATACGGTGTACGTCTGTAAGGAACGAGCACATATTGAGTTTGTAAAAAAGACACCAAGTCAATCAATTCGGTTACGGTCATGACATCGTTGTACACTGGCATTTTGGAATGCTTATCTAATTGGATCATGTCTTTAGGGTAACCAACAGCAAGTCGGTGTGAAGGGTTAATAATGGAAGTGACAAGTTCGGCGTAAGTTTTTACCTTAGTTGATTTACCACCAAGTTTTACCGAAATGTCAGGATTATTTTCAATATCACCAAGTTCCATACCTTCTAAGGTATGACAAGACAGACATTGATAATGCTTAAATACCAACTTTCCTTGTTCCGCATTACCTTCTGGTAAACTAAATCCCCAAGGGGCATTTGGTCCCTGATCGCAACTTACCACAGCAAAGCCAAATACAACAAAAAGAACCATACTTAAAATTTTCACAACAGCCTCCTTAATCAAAAATTAGGTAACTGAAAGAGGTCCTTCTCCTAGCTCTAATTTTAGCGACAAATAACAGATTTATCGTCATTTGGATGACTAATTAAAATGAATAAATTGGTCAGTATGTATGCAATTTATTACACAAAGACAGTAAACTGGCGGCAACTCTAGGTTGAGTTACCTGATGCCAATCAGTTTAGTTTAAGCTCAAAGGTCAAAATCCTTGGCATCCTCAAACATATCTTGCTGTAGCGCGATAACCCTTTCTTCTTCCGTTAAAATACCAACAAACGGAGTTTTGCGTCGATATCGTCGCATTTGTTCACTTTTTTCAACCATATGCAAATAAAAAACATCGGGTTGATCGTACATTTCTAAAATACTGAGCCAGGTTATATAAGCACCATAGCGTATTTTCCCTTGCGCTTTGCGCATTTCCAAATTCGTTTTCACTAATGAAACCAGTTCAGGGTTGGCTAATAGTTTTTTTGCCATCGCCGCATGCAATCGCAAAATTTGAGAGTCAATAAAGTTATCTTTAATATTTTGCCTTTGTAGGCGATATCTGTATTTATGTGATGAAGTGCTCATTTTTACACCCTATTAGGCACTATATGAGCCTAAATACGTTCTCTATTTTAAGTAAATTAGATTTAACATGTATTAGTTACAGTAATTAAATGTTATCGAATTATTGCTCCAAGTTACTGTTTAAAATTACAATTTTTAACAGCAGTTACTATAAAATATCGATAAATCATCAATCTGAATATGATATTGTTTCGTATATTGAGCTTTTAATTTTAAATAAACCTAAATGTTGAAAATACTACCTAAAACTTTACTACTTTTACTGTTGTTAGGACCAAACTTAGCGAACGCTAATTGGTACTACGGCCTGCTCACTTTAAAGCCTGCTAATAAGTACATTGGCGATGATGCAAGCCCTGTGCTATTTCCTGTTATAGGTTATAGAAGTGATACGTTACTGTTTACGGGTAAAGATCTTCATTACACCGTTTATTCTAATGATACCGTTTCATTAACCACCGGCTTAAGTGCACGTTTCGATGGTTTTGATGAAAATGATTCGCCATTTTTTGAAGGTCTAGACAAAAGAAAGAACTCATTAGATTTTGATGCCCAAATTCAGCTAAAACAAAACCAATGGATCTATAGTGCCGGTTTAAAACAAGACCTTTTGTCGGTACATGGCGGCTATGAATTGAGCTCTCACATTGGCTATCAAATTAATCATTTTGCACCTTTTTTCATCACGGCTAAAGTTGGAGCTAAATATCTGTCTCAAGACTTGTCACAATACTATTATGGCGTTGGCGAGAACGAGTCTTCTGTATTCGCGCCTTACAACACCGATGATGGTTTTGGAACACAAGCAAAAGTATTATTTTTTACCCCAATATTTTTTAATGCGATGACACGATTAGAGTTGTCTGTAAACCAATACAGCCGTTCATTAAGTGAAAGTCCGTTAATTGATGGCGATACGTCGCTTAGTGCGATGTTTATGTTTTTAAAACCATTTTAGTTCATATCATCCTTTCTGATTTTTACATACCTTGAGTTAGGCAAAATCGTCAACATTTTTGGTATCAGCATTTTGTTTAAAAGCTAGAGTTTTGTCTCTAGCTTTTTACTTTAGTAGATGCATTACCTGAACGTTGGCGTGTTTACCCCCCCACCTTTGTGAGTTAAGGTGTCTAAGTCAACAATCATTAGAACAAAGCCTTACTCATTAATTATTTTAAACACAAAAAAAAGACTATAATTAAACTCTATTCACCATCAATCTAAATAACTGAAAATAAACAATTAAATGGATAAAGAGTTACCAACAGTTATTGCCGGCCCAACCCCTAGAGAAGTTACGCGTAACCAAATTGTGTTGTATTTGTGACCACCCGTGCTGAAAAAGTAGGTGTGAGCTTTACAAATCAACAGTTAAAGTTAATCAACCAACCCATTGATAATGAACAGCATACACTCGTTTGTGTGGGTAAAAATGCTTACATCAATTTATTAACTCTACAACTTAAAAGCCCTCTTCAAGACAACACTTGGGTAGAATATGATGTGTTCATTGAAACGAACGGCAAATGTCGATTCAGCCACGTAAGGCTGGAAAAATAACGTTATACAACCAAAGTGGTATTGGTATATTACATATTAATAAATCGTTTGAAGTTACAGCCAAGGTTTTAACGAGAAATGGAGAGGTTGAATTTAAACCCAGCGAAATAAAAGCAAAACCGCAAGCAAAAGCGATAGAAAATGAAAACGACCCGTTAATATAATATCTGAAGTTAAGCCCTGTTGGTAAAGCCTATATACACAAAAAGCACAGTGTACCAACATTATGCTTTTTAAGTCTTAACCTTATGTGGGCTGTATTAAAGATGATTATTAGCAAGAGAGCATTTTTCTGGCTGCTTCAACCACAACAGAAATAGAACGTTGCTCAATTTCTTTATGGGCTTTGGCATCTGGTAATTCACCGCGGTGACGATTAACAATCACACCCGCCGCACAACCGGCTTTTAACCCCGAACTTGCACACATGGTAAGTAAAGTAGCCGACTCCATTTCAAAGTTTAACACCCCCATGTCTTGCCACTCTTGTGCTGAGCCTCGAAAGCGCCTTACCACACGTTTAGAAAATGTGTCATAACGTTCTTGGCCAGGATAAAATGTATCACTTGACGCTGTTACCCCTAAATAAACAGTCGCATCAAGGGATTGTGCTGCCTGATATAACGCGGTTGTACAAAAATAATCGGCTACCGCAGGAAATTCCATTGGCGCAAAATGTGAGCTTGCACCGTCAAGGCGTACCGAACCTGTGGTAACAATAATATCGCCAACGTTTATTTCTGGTTGCAAAGCGCCTGTTGTACCAACTCGTAAAAATGTGCGTACCCCTAGTTGCGCCAACTCTTCTACGGCAATAGAGGTTGAAGGACCACCAATACCGGTTGAACATACCACCACTTTATGCCCATCTAATTCGCCTAAATACAAAGTGTACTCTCGCTGTGAAATTAAAAATGTTGGATTATCTAAAAAGGTCGAAATGGTTTTTACCCGAGCAGGATCACCCGGAATAATGGCTAATGTTGCCCCTTGTAAATCGTCTAAGCTAACACCTAAATGAAAAACTTTTTTACTCATGGAACATTCCTAAATTTGTTTTTAAGATACTCAAATTGTAGGGGGTGAATTTTAAGCTCGCCAATACAACATGCCAAAACCTAAAAAAAAAGCCTGAATAAGATGTTTATTCAGGCTTTTATATTCGATGTTGATTACGGTTAACGTCTTTGCAACTTATTTTGTTTCTTTGCCAAAATATCATCAAACTCCCAAGGGTAATAAATTTGCCCTTGTAAGTCGGTCGCTGGATAAATGATCAAACTCAGTTCGTCTTCTTCCATGCCTGGTAGCCACTTGTTCTTTAAATCGTCTAAGCTAATGCTTTGGGCTTTACAGTGACTCCATTCATCACTTGCCCAAAGTTGGGCAGTTTCAGCGCTAGGCCAAAATGGCACAAAATCTTCCTCGTTTTCTTCACTATTTAACATTACAGCACCGTGTTCATCGGTGAGGATCCATGCTTGTTGATGCTCAAATAGGGCCTTCATAAACACTTGAAAGCGTTGTTCGTCATTTAATTCAACAGAAGCTAGGTCAGGTATTGTCATAAGTTATTAGCCTTGATTGATTCGATTAGTTGAAGCTTGCGCCAGTTTATCTAATAGCACTTCGGTATCTTGCCATCCGATGCACGCATCGGTGATACTTTGACCGTACTTTTCAGCTTTATTATTGACCAAATCCTGACGTCCTTCCACTAAGTGGCTTTCAACCATCACACCAAAAATAGACTGATTACCATCCACGATTTGTTGACATACATCGTCACATACCAACATTTGGTTTTCAAACTTCTTGCTTGAGTTGGCGTGAGAAAAATCGACCATCAACTTTTGTTTTAAGCCAACTTTGGCCAACTTCTCGCTAATGGCATTAACGTGTTCACGGCTGTAGTTTGGTTCTTTACCACCACGTAAAATAATATGACAATCACTGTTTCCTTTGGTTTCAACAATGGCCGAATTACCCAACTTAGTCACCGATAAAAAGTGATGTGGGGCACTGGCAGCGCCAATAGCGTCAACAGCCACTTTAATGGTGCCATCGGTACCATTTTTAAAGCCAACAGGGCACGACAAACCTGAAGCCAATTCACGGTGCACCTGCGATTCGGTAGTGCGAGCACCAATAGCCCCCCAACTCATTAAATCTGCCATGTATTGTGGTGTGATCATATCTAAAAATTCACCCGCACATGGTAAGCCCAGTTCATTTAATTGCAGCAGCAACTTACGTCCCATTCGTAGACCGTCGTTAATTTTATAACTGTTGTCCATGTAAGGGTCGTTAATTAAACCTTTCCATCCAACCGTAGTGCGCGGTTTTTCAAAGTAAACACGCATAACAATTTCTAACGAGTCTTTATATTTTTGACGTAGACGATTTAGTCGGCTGCCATATTCAAGAGCCGCTGTGGTGTCGTGTATTGAGCAAGGACCAATAACAACAAGTAAGCGTTTATCGTTGTCGTTTAAGATATTGCTAATGGCTTCACGACCTTCATATACCGTGCGTGAAATGTTTTCGGTATTGCGGTAACGCTCTAATAAAGCAACAGGGGGTAATAATTCTTTTATTTCACTGATGCGGACATCGTCAGTTTGGTAAAGCATAATATAAAGAAATCCTTTGGGTTTTAATGCATTTAAAGACTTTAATTGAACAATGTTTACGATGTAAACCCATATTTCGAGTTTTTATCTTAAAATGTAATATATCAGGCTTTTTATCGACAAGTACAACGACTTTAGCCTATATTTACTCAGCATTAACAGATGCATATTTTTACCACAATAAAAGGCCCTTTATGGTTATTTCAACATTGCCACTTATTGACTTACATCGTCACCTTGATGGCAATATTCGTCCATTTACGATTTGGGAGCTTGCTCAACAACACAATATGCCGGTGCCTGCAGAGAGTTTTGAAGAATTTTTACCGCACTTATTAATCAATGATAAGGCCGAAAATTTAATGGATTTTCTGCAAAAACTCGACTGGGGTGTAAAAGTATTAAAAACACTCGATGACTGTCAACGTATTGCACGGGAAAACGCTGAAGATCTTCAGCTTGCAGGTATCGACTACGCCGAACTACGGTTTTCTCCCTTATATATTGCGATGCAAAACAACCTTAATCCTTATGACGTTGTTGAAGCCATCATTGATGGTTTTGAACAAGGCTGCAAGCAATATAAGGTAAAAGGCAATTTAATTGGTATTTTAAGTCGCACCTACGGGGTCGACTCTTGCCAGCAAGAGCTTGATGCTCTGCTCCCCTTTAAACACAAATTAGTGGCCATTGATTTAGCCGGTGATGAAGGCAATAAACCCGCATCTTTGTTTGAACAGCATTTTAAACAAGTGGTAAAAGCAGATCTTGCGATCACCATACATGCTGGTGAAGCGGCTGGACCAGAAAGTGTTTGGGATGCCATTAATTTGTTGCATGCCAATCGAATTGGGCATGGCGTCAACAGTATAGAAGACCCAAAACTTATCGATTTTCTTATTAAAAATCAAATAACTTTAGAATGTTGCTTAACGTCTAACTATCAAACTGGTACTATCGCCGACCTAGCGAATCATCCTATTAAATTTTTTTTAGACCAAGGCGTTAGGGTTTGCTTAAATACCGATGACCCAGGTGTTGAAAATATTGAACTACGCGATGAATTTAAACTGGCTCAACAAATCGTTGGCTTAAACAAACAGCAAATAGAAAAAATTCAGCTAAATGCGCTAAATGCCGCATTTATCTCTGATTCAGAAAAATCAGCGTTACTTAAACAGAAAAACGCTTAATATTTATTGTTAACACAAAATTATTGAGGAAAAACATGGCTACTCCACATATTGCAGCAAAAAATGGTGACATTGCAGAAACGGTTCTAATGCCAGGTGATCCGCTTCGTGCGAAAGTCATCGCCGATACATTTCTAGAAAACCCTGTATGTTTTAATACTGTTCGTAACATGTTTGGTTACACAGGCACATATAAAGGCAAACGCGTTTCAGTCATGGGTTCGGGTATGGGGATCCCTTCTGCATCGATTTATGCAACAGAGCTTTACAAAGATTACGGGGTAGAAAAAATTATCCGTATTGGTAGTTGTGGCGCGGTGTTACCCGACGTAAAAGTTATGGACTTAATTATTGGTATGGGCGCAAGTACCGACTCAGGCGTTAATCGTTCACGCTTTGATGGCTACGACCTAGCCGCTATTGCCGACTATGGTTTGCTGAAAAACGTGGTAACCGCCGCAGAAAAACTGAATAAGCCTATTCGCATCGGTAATATTTTTTCTGCCGATCTATTTTACACACCAAAACCAGAGCTGTTTGACACCATGATCAAATTGGGCATTTTAGGTGTTGAGATGGAAGCCGCAGGCCTTTATGGCGTAGCCGCTGAATACGGCAAAAAAGCATTGTGTGTTTTAACTGTAAGCGATCATATAAAAACCGGTGAAAGTTTATCAGCGGAGCTTCGTCAAACATCTTTTACCGACATGATGGAAGTGACTTTAGAGTCTATTTTATTAGATTAATCACTTAAGGTAATCGCTTCTCCTTAGTGCCTTAAAGCAGTAAGCAATAAAAAAGGATTATGATTTCTCATAATCCTTTTTTTACCGCCTTAGCTCATGGCTAAGTCATCAGAAAGCTTAGAAAAAGCTCACTTTAAATTCAGCACCAACGAAACGCTCTTCGTTTACAATCGCTGTATTGTTGGTGAAGTCAACGGCGCCAATGGCTTGTTGCTCGTTGGTAATATTACGAACAAACAAAGAGGCATCATAGCTGTTGCTGTCAATTTCCCAAGCGTAACCTGTGCGTACACCACCTTCTAATAATGACTTACCAGCAAATTCTTTCGACTCGTATAAGAAGAAGCTGATGTCATCACGAAAAGACCAGTCAGTGTAGGCGTAGAATTCACCACCAGCAATTTCTTGTGAGTAACGCGCTGTAAAGTTGAAAATCCACTCTGGAGCGTGCGGTAAACTGTTACCATCAACAATTGCTTGGCCATCTTCGTTTAGCTTGTCAGTTACTGTACACAGGGCACAAACCGGTACTGACAAATCGCCGTCATTTAATTCCGTGTTGTTATAAGAAACGTTTGCAGTAATTGCGAAGTTTTCTGTTAATACAAACTCAGAATCAACTTCAAAACCGTAACCTACTGTTTCATTTGCATTTAATAGACGAGCTGTGTTGCTATCACCACCAACAGATGTCAATTGTTGATCATCCATTGTGTAATAGAATACAGAGGTGTTAACACGACCACTGCCATTTAATACGTCCGCTTTAACACCCGCTTCAAACGAGGTAATGGTTTCTGAATCGGCTACAGAAATACCATCGCCAAAGGCAAATAAGTTACGACCCTGAATGCTTGGTGCACGGAAGCTGTCCGCGATACGTCCATATAAGTTGATGTCGTTTGTATATTTGTGGGTAATACTTACATCCCAGCTCACATGAGTGTCGCTTGGATTTGCTTGACCTTCAACAAAATCAGGGAAACCTAACCAACCTAATGGAGATTGTGTACGTACGTTGGTGTATTCTTTTTCATCATCTGAATAACGAAGGCCTACGGTTACTGAGGTTAAATCAGATAAATCGTAATCTGCTGAACCAAATACCGCCCACGCTGATGTCTTTTGTTCTTGGTTTACCGCACCAGTCTTAGCACCGCCACTAAATAATGGATCGTAAGCAAAGCTTTCAATGGTAATGTCTTCGTCAAAGTAGAAAGCACCGACTTGGAAGTTAAAATCACCGCCAAAGTTACTGGTTAAACGCAGTTCTTGAGTGTATTGACTGTGATCTGGAATACCGTCTGAGGTTTCAGAGTCTAAAGTAATCACACCAGGACCCATTGTTGGTGCATAAACGGCACCGTAACCACCATCAACGTCTGCACGAGAGAATAACTCTGCACTTTCATAACCAGTGATTGATGTTACTAAGTAATCGCCAAAGTCGTACTCTAGTTTTAAGTTCCAACCTTCAATTTCAACTTGTTGAGTCGCACGAGCGGCTGAATCGTGATAAACCGTATCACGGTCAAAATCGCTGGCTAATTCATTAGAGCCTTCTTTAAATGCATTGGCATAGAAAGTGACTGGTTTTCCATCTAGTTCACGACTGTGATAATTGAATAAACCTGAAAAGTCACCTTGCTCGTATAAGAACTGAACTCGGTAAGCTTCATCGGTGTAGCCACCTAGAACGTCTTTTTGTTCAAAGCCTGGTGCTTTATTGTCAATGTAATTGTCACGATCTTGACGTAAAACAGAAACACGCGCTGAAAGGTTGTCCGTTAAACCGCCGCCTACAGCACCTTGGATATCGGTGGTCGCTTTGCTTCCGTATGAGCTTGATAGATAAAAATCAAAATCTTGAGATGGTTTAACAGAGTCAATTTTTACAAGACCTGCAGGTGTGTTACGACCAAATAGTGTGCCTTGTGGGCCACCTAACACTTCAACACGTTGTACATCAAAAACAGGGAAACCTTTCAAGATTGGATTTTCTTGTACTACCTCGTCTACAACTAAAGATACCGGCTGAGAAGCATTCAAATCGAAATCTGAGTTGCCCAATCCACGCATGTAAAAACGCGGGAAAGTACGTCCAAAAGAAGACTCTACAGATAAGCTTGGGATACGCGAGTTTAAGAAACGAATATCCATGGCACCTGAGCTGTATACGTCTAACTTTTCACCTTGTAAGGCAGAAACAGCAACAGGGATCTCCTGAGCATTTTCAGTACGCTTACGAGCGGTTACTTGAATGACTTCTAACTTAGTTGAATCTTTAGCTTGTTCTTCAACGGCTAAAGCTAGAGGGGCAACGGCAGTGGTGATAGACAAAATGGCAGCGTTAACGCCCCATGCTAGAGCGTTATTTTTAAAGGTTTTCATGTTTTCTCCCTGAACCAACTTTTGGGAAAACCAGCAAAAGTTGGCGAAATATTACGTAGATTTAATATTTAAATGAGTGTTATTTTTTATTCTTTATGTTTTATTTGATGCATTTTATGCGTAATAAAAACAAAAAAGCCTCCTCACTCATCTGAGTAAGGAGGCTAAATTGTAACCCAATTGCAACGCAATAAAAAGATTATGTGACCAATTTAATGCCTAAGTTTGACATTTTCTTTGCAACTTATACAACCAGTACATAATTTTGACCTTAGGTTAACTGATTTTTAAAAGATTCACCGTAGTTGAGTTTTCCTAAGTTAAAAATATCAGCCAAGGTGGCACCAATATCGGCAAACGTACTGCGCTCACCTAAGTCAATACTTGGCATATTTTTCTTATAAAAGATAACCGGAACATATTCTCGAGTGTGATCACTGCCATGCCAAGTTGGATCACAACCATGATCGGCGGTTAATACCACGTAATCGTCTTCGTGTAAGTGCTCAGCGATTTCATACAAACGCTTATCTAAGTACTCTAGAGCTTCGCCATAACCGACTGGATTACGACGATGACCAAAGTCTTGGTCAAAATTCACCAAATTGGTAAAAATAAGGGTGTTATCGCCTTGAATATTTAACTGCTCAATACTGGTATCAATAAGTTGTTCAAGACCCGTTGCTTTATATTTTTCTGAAATGCCTTGATGCGCAAAAATATCGGCAATTTTACCCACACTAACCACTTTACCACCCTGCTCGACCAATTTGTCTAACATGGTTGGCGCCGGTGGTAAAATTGAGAAATCTCGACGGTTACCAGTACGAACAAAGTCGTCCGCGTTTTTACCCACAAATGGACGCGCAATCACCCGGCCTATGTTTAAGTCGAGTTCATTAAGCAACTCGCGCACCTGTTCGCAATACGTAATTAAGTTGTCAATACCAAAAGTTTCTTCATGGGCCGCGACCTGAAATACCGAATCCGCCGAGGTATACAAAATGGGGATGCCTGTTTTCATATGCTCTTCGCCAAGCTCGGCAATAATATTAGTACCTGAAGCATGGCAATTACCTAAACAGCCGTGAACCCCTGTTTTTTGGTATATTTTTTCTAATAAGTCTTGCGAAAAGGAATTTTGTTTATCGCTAAAGTAGCCCCAATCAAACATCACTGGTACTCCCATCATTTCCCAATGACCGCTTGGGGTGTCTTTACCTGAGCTGATTTCAGCGGCGTAACCGTATGCACCAGTACTGGCTTGATTACCATCAACAGGAAGAGGTTGCTTACCTGCGCTTTGAGCAGCTTTTAACAAACCTAGAGAAGATAATGCCGGTAGGTTTAACTTTCTACCCATTTCTTGTTCAAATACATTCGCCAAATTAGCAAAGGTATTCGCACCAATATCATTAAAGGACTCGGCATCGGGGCCATGCCCTAACCCGAATCCATCGATTACTAAAATTAACGCTCTAGCCATTACGATGCTCCAATAATTTCGAAGTGATATGACCCTTAATTCTAGGTCATTTTTACTGACAAAATGTAACGTATTGTACGTTTATACGTTTTTATGTAGAAACAACATCCGCCAATGTGAACAACATGTATTATTTTGTTGAACATATCGTTTTATCCCTTTCATTTCTCGCATTATTGGCGAGATCCTGTAAAATCCTTATATCTAGTATAAGCCTTCAAAGAGATTATTTTGTCATTAGCTAATCTTACCATAATTGCTGTTGTTGGGGCATCAGCCTCTGGAAAATCACTTTTTGCTCAAACCATTCATGACGAATTAATCACTGAGCTTGGTGAAGACAGTATCACCATTTTAAAAGAAGACTCTTATTATCGCTGCCAAGATCACATGCCAATGGAGCAGCGGGTTAAGACCAATTACGATCATCCTAAAGCCTTTGAACATGAGCTTTTATGCTCTCATTTAGATCATTTAAGTCAAGGTCGCCCGGTGGAAGTACCGGTATACGATTACAAACAACATACCCGTAATAAAGAGCAGGTTGTGGTGACCAAACCAACAAAGATTTTGTTAGTGGAAGGAATCTTACTGCTTACCGATAAAAATTTACGCGATCGTTTTGACATTAACATCTACATGGATACGCCATTAGATGTATGTTTAATTCGACGAATTAAACGCGACTTACAAGAGCGTGGTCGTGATTTAAAATCGGTGATCAGCCAGTACCAAAAAACCGTTCGTCCAATGTATTACCAGTTTATAGAACCTTCTCGTAATCACGCCGATGTTGTGATCACCAAAGGTGGGAAAAACAGAACCGCTTTAGATGTTGTAAAAGCCAAAATTAGAGAACTAGCCAACCAACAACCGGTTAGTTAAAAACGCAAACAGCATTAAAAAAAATTCACCCTACTAAATGCTAGTTATGCAAATATTTTGCGCCATATTAGGTTAATTTTTGAGTCACTCTGTGAAGGTTTAGGGGCTCAAAAATTATCAGCACCAGTTTGCGAGATTGGTGTAATTGCCTTATTGGTTTAATATTATTAGCATTAGTCATATTCAAAAAACTTACTGAGGTTTTATATGAGCAATCAAGACTTGAAAACCGTTGCAAAACAAGCAATCAGTTATATGGACTTAACCACTCTAAACGACAATGATACCGATGAAATTGTTGCCAACTTAGCACACCAAGCGAGCACGCCTGCGGGTAAAACTGCCGCTATATGTATTTACCCGCGTTTTATTCCTGCGGCTAAAAAAGTTTTAAACAACAATGGCGTATTAGTCGCAACCGTGACTAACTTCCCGCACGGCAATGACGACATTGACATTGCGGTTGCAGAAACTAAAGCGGCCGTTGCCTACGGTGCTGATGAAGTGGATGTGGTGTTTCCTTATAAAGCACTTATGGCAGGTAACGAAACCGTAGGTTATGATTTAGTCAAAGCCTGTAAGGACGTTTGCCCTGATGGTGTGTTGCTAAAAGTGATCATTGAGTCGGGTGTTTTAGAACAAGAAAGCTTAATTCGCAAAGCAAGCGAGTTGTCAATCAAAGCGGGCGCTGATTTTATTAAAACGTCTACAGGTAAAGTCGCGGTTAATGCAACACCAGAAGCTGCAAAAATCATGCTACAAACCATTGCCGATTTAAACCCTAAGTGTGGTTTTAAAGCGGCTGGTGGGGTGCGCTCAACTGAAGATGCCAAAGTATACCTAGACATGGCTCGTGAAATTTGTGGTGAAGATTGGCTTTCTACCCGTACCTTTCGATTTGGTGCCAGTAGTTTGCTAAATAACTTACTTGCCACTCTTGGCTACGGCGAAGAAAAAGACGCAACGGGCTACTAACCCTGTTTTTATTAAGGGGCCTATTTAAATTAGTAAAGTTGGATAAAAATCCTTCAATCAGCTGATTTAAAGCCAGTCTGCAATAGATTTATCTTTTAATTGTTGATGCGAAGACCTATATTTGGGCCTTCGCATTTTTATATCTGTTTTATTATGGCGCAACTATATTTTTATTACTCGGCAATGAATGCTGGCAAGTCAACCGCTTTACTTCAATCCTCTTATAACTACATAGAACGAGGCATGAAAACTTTGATCTATACCGCGCAAGTGGATGACCGCTATGGCGTTAGAAAAGTGACATCAAGAATAGGGATAAGCTCAAAAGCCAATGTATTTTCGCCTAGCACTGACTTATTTGAACAGGTAAAAGAGTACATTCGAGACGGTAAAGTTGATTGCATTTTAATTGATGAAGCGCAGTTTTTATCAAAACAACAAGTACAGCAATTAACCAAAATTGTGGATATTTTATCAATCCCGGTTTTAGCTTATGGTCTGCGCACAGACTTTCAGGGCGAAACATTCGCGGGTAGTTCAGCCCTACTTGCTTGGGCTGATAAATTAATTGAACTAAAAACCGTATGTCATTGTGGCCGAAAAGCCAACTTTGTGTTGCGTTACGATGAAAGTGGTAAACCAGTCGCTTCAGGTGCCCAAGTCCAAATTGGCGGGAACGACAGTTATCAATCCGTTTGCCGTCAACATTTTAGACCGCATGTTTGGGACATCTAATACCTTATAATTGCGCTTTACCTTGGCTGATGTAAACACTTATCAGTCAAGGCTTGTTCCTGCTCTAATTTTCTTCTTATTTAGCCCTCGTTATGGGCGGTTTCCTGATGATGGTCAACCTCAATTTTGATCTGTATTGACTAAGCTTGATCTCACTCTTTTAATCTAAAATTTTAGCTTTATAATGGCGCGCTATTGAATATGAGTAACTAGACTGTTATTGAGATATTGGGGCTTATAATGGGAATTTTTGAACGATATTTAAGTCTTTGGGTAGGATTAAGTATTCTACTTGGGGTATTACTTGGTTTATGGCAACCGGACATATTTGCGGTTTTAGCCAAATTAGAAATTGCTCATGTCAACATACTTGTTGCCGTGCTCATTTGGGTAATGATTTATCCGATGATGGTCCAAATCGATTTTTCAGCCATTAAAGATGTTGGCAAAAACCCTCAAGGTTTGCTCTTAACCTTAATCATTAACTGGTTGGTAAAACCTTTTTCTATGGCGGCATTAGGTTGGTTATTTTTTGAAGGTTTGTTTAGCGATTTAGTCTCTGCCGATTCCGCCCAACAATATATTGCAGGGATGATTTTACTTGGGGTTGCCCCTTGTACGGCAATGGTTTTTGTCTGGTCTCATTTAACCAAGGGCAATCCAAACTATACCTTAGTGCAAGTGTCCGTTAACGACATCATAATGGTGTTTGCTTTTGCCCCCATTGCAGCTCTGCTATTAGGTGTAAGCGATATTGAAGTGCCGTGGCAAACTTTGCTAATTTCGGTCATTTTATATGTTGTTTTACCGCTATTGGCCGGCATTTTCACCCGCAAACAATTAAACAAGCGATCGAATTCTGCCGCCTTAGGGCAATTGTTGACTAACTTAAAACCCTATTCGGTTATTGGTTTATTGGCTACCGTAATTATTTTGTTTGGTTTTCAAGCCAATACCATCATTGAAAAACCGTATGACATGTTACTTATTGCGATCCCTTTAATCATCCAAACCTACGGCATCTTTTTAATAGCCTATGCCATCGCCAAATATATCAAGCTACCGCATAATATTGCAGGGCCTGCATGTATGATTGCCACCTCAAATTTTTTCGAGTTAGCCGTTGCCGTCGCTATTTCTTTATTTGGTTTACACTCAGGTGCCGCGCTTGCCACTGTGGTCGGCGTATTAGTGGAAGTCCCGGTCATGTTATCATTAGTCTACATAGTCAATAAAACCCGCTTAAGCTTTAAATAAACGGTTTCCCCATTGTAATTTTTTAAGGATTTTTAAATGAACACTCACCCATTTGATGCATTAGAAATTAGCGATAACGCCAGCATCATTTTCACCCCTTGTCCTGGTACCAAAGAAGCCAACTTAGAAGACTCCGTAACCCAGTTAAAGCAGGCTGGTGCAACAATGATCTTAACTATGATGTACGATGAGGAAATGCAACGAAATAACATTCAGTTATTACCTGAGTTGTGCAAACAACATGGTATTCGTTGGTATCAATTACCTATTGAAGACGATGAAGCGCCTAAGCAAGACTTTGAACAACGCTGGGTTCAGGTTAAAGACACATTGGTTAATGAATTAAAAAATGGTGGTAGCATTGTTGCTCACTGCAAAGGTGGCACCGGCCGAACCGGTTTGGTGTTAGGCCTAATTTTAAAAGCCTATGGCTTTAGTGAAGAGGACGCAAAAGCTAAAATTCAATCCGTTCGTCCGAAATCATTGGTTAACCCATTACAGCTCAATTACTTCATTGACTGTAAGCTGTAATTGCACATTAAAAAGCGAAAAGCCCTTTATCTTAACAAGCTAAAGGGCTTTTTTGTTGATGATGTTTTCCAGACTAGTGTTGCTGTTGGCTTGCTACAGTCTGTGTTTGTGGGCTCTTGGGCAATGAAACCTTAAGCACTAAATAACCGACGATGCCGGATAATAATGACCCTAAAATAATACCCAAGCGCTCATCAAATAATTTATTTAAATCGGTTGCTTCAAACGTAAGTGAGCCAATAAATAAGCTCATAGTAAAGCCAATACCACAAAGTGCTGCGGTACCATAAAGGCTTAACATGCTCATGCCTTTTGGTAATTTAGCCAGATTCATTTTAACCGCTAACCAACAAAGACCAAACACCCCCACTTGCTTACCGACCAGTAAACCTAGGGCGATACCAATTGGTACCGGATGTAAGATTTCATCCATCCCAACACCTGAAAGATCCAAGCCCGCGTTGGCAAAGGCAAAAACCGGCAAAACAAAAAAGGCTACAACCGAATGCAGGTCGTGTTCAAACGACTTTAAAGGTGAATAATTTGGATTAGTTTTTGACTTCAACGGAATAAATAAAGCGACCAACACACCAGATAGAGTGGCATGCACCCCAGATTTAAGCATCGCTACCCACATAATGAGGCCGATCACGACATACAAACTGCGTGCTTCAACGTTTTGTTTATTCATTAAATAAAGCACGGGTACACAACTTGCGACAACCATAAGACTGTGCAAAGAAATATTATCGGTATAGAAAATCGCAATAATAATGATCGCCCCAATATCATCAAAAATAGCCAACGATGTTAAGAAAATTTTCACCGAACTTGGCACTCGAGAGCCAAGTAAGGTCAGTACCCCTAGGGCAAAAGCAATATCGGTGGCTGCAGGAATTGCCCAACCACTTATGGCTTTAGGATCGTTGTAGTTAAAGTAAACATAAATTAACGCCGGTACCACCATTCCACCTATCGCACCAAGGCCGGGTAAAATAATGTTTCGTTTATCTGATAACTCACCTTCAATTAGCTCGCGTTTTAGCTCTAGGCCAACCAGAAAAAAGAATACCGCCATCAAACCATCGTTTATCCACAGCAATAAAGGCTTGGCGACTTCTAACGGACCGACTATTACGGCAACCGGTGTATCAAGAATCAAATCGTAGAGCGTGCTAAGGTTAGTATTAGCAAAAATAAGGGCCAAGGCTGCGGAGATAATGAGGATGATCCCCCCGGCCGATTCCATTTTAAAAAAGTCGGCAATAAAATTTTCGGAACTGGTTTGTTGCATGTAAATAATCACCTATTGAAAAATTTGTGAGTAAAACTGTCATATTATGTCACTAGACATGTTTGTTTGTATACAGTTTTAGCCATATTCTGGCAAAAGCCAGATGGGTCGCCTCCCATTTGATAAAAGATCTAACATCATTGTTGGAAAATTTGCCACTTTTCCTTGTTGTTAAATAAAATGGTCGTCTTAGCTATTGAAATATAGCCAAACCCTCAGTATTTGGGGAAGCTAAATTTAATGGAACTCGTCCTATGGAAATGGAACCTAAAAAGGCTAACGACAATTAGCACAAAAGTAAACCGCTAAGCCATTAATAATTCAACTAATCATCACAGTAAATCGTTTAACCGTTTAAAACCGTGCTCTAAATCTTCGATTAAATCTTCGATATCTTCCAGACCAATATGCAATCTGATCAGTGGGGTTTTATAGGGAAAGTCGGTTACCGTGCGCATTGAGTTAATCGAACTTACCGCAAGGATCAAGCTTTCAAATCCGCCCCATGAAAAGCCCATTTTAAAATGACACATACCATCTAATAATGCCGTCAATGCCTTAGGGTTTGACTGTTTAAGGACAAATGAAAACAACCCATTTCCACCTAAAAAATCGCGCTTAAAAAATTCATGGCCTGGGCAACTTTCTAACCCCGGATGTAAAACCGTTTCCACTTCAGCACGACTTTGAAGCCATTTAGCAATTTTAAGACTGCTTTGTTGGTGTTGCTTAAGCCTTACCCCAAGGGTACGAATTCCACGCATAGCAAGATAGATGTCATCGGGGGATGTGCACTGGCCAAGCAGGTAGGAGTTTTCTCGCAGTATGGGCCAACTCTTTTCATTAGCGGTTGCCGTACCTATCATCACATCAGAGTGCCCGACAATGTACTTAGTGGCCGCTTGCACAGACACATCAACACCGTGTTCAAAAGGTTTAAAATGAATCGGTGATGCCCAGGTATTGTCGAGCATAACCGTGATGTCTTGCTCCTTAGCATGAGCAATCGCACAAATAGCTGGAACATCTTGCACTTCCATGGTTAAAGAACCGGGTGATTCGAGAAATATTAGTCGGGTATTAGGCTGGATTAAGGAATCAATGTTAGCGCCAATAAGAGGATCATAAAAAGTTACGTCAATGCCCATTCGACTCAGGGTCTTCTGACAAAAATCTCGCGTCGGCTCATAGGCGGTATCAACCATTAACAGATGATCACCGGCCTGAACAAAAGCTAAGATGGCCGTGGTAATGGCAGCGGTACCACTTGGGTAGACATAACACCCTGCACCGCCTTCAAGTTCGGTCATGGCATCACAAAAAGCAAAGGTCGTTGGAGTCCCTCGTCGACCATAATACATCACCTGGTTGGCTTTATTCGCACTGGCTTGTTTCATTTGACTGACCGAATCAAATACCACCGTCGATGCCCGGTAAACCGGAGGATTGACAATACCCTGAGTCCATTTTGATTTTCTTCCCGCATTCACTATGGTGGTATTCTTTTTCATAACGTTCCTTTGAATTTACTTTGCAAATACTTGTCGGGTGTCGCTTTTGCTATGGCTCCTTTAGCGGTATAGCCATCTAAACATCTTATACCTAATACAAATATAAATACCACCTTTTTTATCGTTTTAACTCTAAATTATAATATGATCATAGCGTTAGATTTAAAATAGAGACAATTGATCATCACATATAAGAGCAAATCGCTTGCCAATAAAAGGGAGGATCCCATCGGCTACGGCCTCTAGTTGTCGGTCAATGTAAAACTGATAATCAATCGGAGCACTTTGATACTTTAACGTTTGTGGCCCTTGTGTGGTGATCACATACTCTATCCAGCCTTTATTTTGATATTGTAGTGGTAATCCCGCCTGCTTATTATGTTGATCAGCATGGCGTGCCGCTTTCACGTGCGGCGGTACATTTTTTTGATATTCATCTAATTTACGCCTTAAGCGTTTTCGATACACCAAGTCTTGGTCATATTTTCCAGCTAAAGTATCTGCAACCATATGCAAAATAAACTCTTCAACCGGCTCTTGCTTAAAGACTTTTAAGTACAATTGTTGTTGAAACGTTTTTGCCAATTGAGTCCAATCGGTGCGCACACTTTCTAATCCTTTAAAAACCAAATGTTCTTGCTTGCCTCGTCCGACTAAACCAGCATAGCGTTTTTTGGTGCCGACATCTTGCCCTCTTACTGTGGGCATTAAAAATTGGTGAAAATGGGTTTCAAACTCAATTTCAAGGTAACTCTCTAAGCCATACTCTTGCTTAATGTTTGTCGCCCATCGTTGATTAATAAAATGCATCATCTCTTTGCCAATTTTTTGGCATTGTTGGTCGGTTTTATCGGCACCAACACTGACAAAAATCGAGTCGGTGTCGCCATAAATAACCTGATAGCCCTGCTCTTCTATCCAGTCTTTGGTGGTATTTAACAACTGATGTGAGCGTTTAGTGATAGATCCCGAAAGCCTAGGATCAAAAAAACGACACCCATTAGAACCAAGTACGCCATAAAATGAATTCATAATAATTTTAAGCGCTTGTGATAATGGGGCATTTTTATCTGCTTTGGCTTTATCACGTTCAGCCCATAAAGTTTCAATAATGGTGGGTAAAAAATGCTTTTGGCGAGAAAAATATGCACCATCAAAGCCCTCTATAAATGGCCGTAAATTGGCATTTTTATTGGCGTTTTGTTGCCATTGTTGATGCTCACGCAAGCCCTCTATTAATCCCATAGGATCTATTTTAAAGGTGCGAATGATACTGGGGTACAAACTTTTAAAATCAAGAACCAACACATTTTTATATAAGTTTGGAATGGACTCCATAACATAACCGCCAGGAGAAACGAGCTCACTTTCACCATCACCCAGATTGGGAGCGACATAACCGGCACGATGTAATTTCGGTAGATACAAATTCGTAAATGCCGCAACTGAACCACCTATTCTATCAAGTTCTAACCCCGTTAAAGATGCCCGTAAGGTGGCAAACTCAAGCAGTTGTGTGTGCTTAAAAATATCCCAAACGAGTATACAATCTTGTAAGTTATACTCTGCAAGCTGTTGTTTATGATATTTAAATTTACGGGTGATTTCTTCGGCTCTGTTGTCAACATTATCAATCTTTTTTCCTACACCAAGCAGCTCTTGAGCAACATTTTCTAGAGCAAAACTGGGGAAGTTATAGGTCGCAGATTTGAGTAAGTCTATGCCATCGAGTACCACCCGACCGGCAATCATTATAAAGTGTTGCTCTGGGCTTAGCCTATTTTGGCGCCAGCTTGGTGCATTGCCATCACGGCCAATGGCAAATTTAACATTATTTAGATCACAGCGCTTTTGCAGCAATTTAAAGTCAAAATTAACAACGTTCCAGCCAATTAAAATGTCGGGATCCACTTCATTTAACCAATGTATAAAGCGAAGCAGTAAATCGTATTCATCTTTCACCCATTCAATATAGGTTTTGGCATTCGTTTCGGGTTCGCCGATCATAAATACTTTTGAGTGCTGCTCATTGTAGCCAGCAATAGAGTAAAGTTGTCCTTCAAATGAACATTCAATATCTATCGATAACAGGGTTAAAACAGGATCATGTGTTGCTCGCTTACTTTTGGCGTTAATCACCGATGGGTAGTTATTGACTTGAGTTTGCTCGCCGACAAATGTCAGAGACCCCGTAATAAAGCGCTCCATTAAATACCTATCTTCAGGCCTAATGTCGTCTTCATAACACTTAATGCCAGCATTTTTGAGTAATTCACGGGCTTTATAAAACAAAGATAAGCTTTGCAAATAAATAGCACTAACAAGCTGATCTTCAAATGTTTTTAAGTTCAGTATTTTAGTTTCAAAGACGATATTTTCGGTTTGTAATAATGACTCGGCATAATCCATAAATCGTTGCTCAATAAAGAAGATACACGATTGCCCTGTCACCTTTAGCTGTATCGGACCAGTAAAACCTTTGACCCAATAAAGAAGTGTCAACTGGCCGTTAATGTCAACGGCTTGGCGGGTTAGTAAAAATCCTTTATTTGTTGAAATCGTCATTAATTATTCGAAAACGCTCAATTTAACTGTTAATATATACAGCAGTATATTAAAGCTTCTGCCCAATGGAAACATAAAAACTATGTTAGGTGAAAAAACCAAGGAAATCATTCGCGCTGTCTACAAGGAAATTGGCAACAATCTTCCTAATTTTAGCCCGAGAAAAGAACAAGCCTATTTAATTGCCGAAATAGCAAAAACCTTGGCGGGAGAATACGCAAAAGATAGAAAGCATATTGTTATAGAAGCTGGTACGGGTACCGGAAAGTCCTTAGCCTATTGCTTAGGGGCCATTCCAATTGCGTTAAAACGGCAAAAGAAGGTGGTTATCTCAACGGCCACGGTGGCCCTACAAGAGCAATTGTATTTAAAAGATCTGCCGTTTTTACTAACCCATTCCAGTTTAAAATTTGATTTTTGTTTGGTCAAAGGTCGTCAACGTTATGTCTGTAAACAACGTCTTGCTATTGCGTGCAATGACAGCGAAGAAACAGCCCAAGTGGCACTATGGGAGCAAAAGCCCAAAGTCAGTGAAATAAAGTTACTTAAAACGTTGCAAGAAAAACTGGCCAGTGGCAAATGGCAAGGCGACAGAGACTCTTGGCCCAAACCGATTCCCGATCATATTTGGCGTCATATTCAAAGTGATAAACACAGCTGTTTAAAGCATTTAAATGAGCACAGCCAGTGCCCTTTTCATAAAGCGCGAGAACAAATGGACTTGGCTGATGTACTGATCATCAACCACAGTTTGCTATTAGCCGACATTGAGCTTGGTGGTGGCAAGATCCTTTCTGAGCCACAAGACAGTATCTACATTATTGACGAAGCCCATCACTTACCCGATATTACCCGCGATCACTCATCGGCCATGGCAACGGTAAAAGGGGCCATTGATTGGCTCAGTAAAATATCATCGACTGCTGATAAAATAGCTAAATTGTGTAGCTCCCAAAGGGCAATCGCGCCCGGTTTAAAGTTGGCCGATTATAGCCAAGAGATCATTAGCGATTTGCAAAAAGTGAACGGTTTTATTGATGCCAACCAAAATACGTACTTTATAGAAGACAAACAATATCGATTCGAGCATGGCTTAATTCCCAAAGAGCTTAAAAACCTGGCGGAAGACATTCAGACAGCAACGAAGAAATCCTTAAACGAAATAACCAAGCTGTACAACTTGCTGATGGAAGAAGTCAAAGACGGCTCGGTAAAAATCTATCAAGCAGAACCTTTGTTAGCGGAATCTGGTTTTCAAATTCAACGTTTAGAAAACCTAGAAAAAATTTGGCAAATGTACGCCAAAACCGACCCTGATAAAGGAGCCCCACTAGCCCGCTGGATTGAAAAAACCAGTGGCAAGCGAGATGACTATTTAATCTCAGCATCTCCAATTGAAGTTGGATTTATGCTTGAAGATAATCTGTGGAGTAAGTGTGAAGGTGCTGTTTTGTGTTCTGCCACCTTGTGTGCACTTAACAGTTTTGAGCACTTTAGACGCCAAGCTGGCCTTGGCAATAACGATGGTACCCAATACAAAAAGCTCAATTCACCGTTTAATTACCAAGAGAATGCCGTTTTATCGATCCCTAATATTGCTGTTGAACCAAATAACAGTGATATGTTTACAGAAGAGCTGATCAAACGTATTCCGAGTTTATTGAAAGAAAATGAAGCAAATTTGGTGTTATTTTCGTCTTATTGGCAAATGGAAAAAGTAGCGGAGAACATTCGCAAATCAGTAAAAACCAATATCCTAATGCAAGGTGAACATTCTCGACAATATATCTTAGAACAACATAAAACTTTGTGTGATGCCGGCAAGACCAGCATTATTTTTGGCAGTCAAAGTTTTTCTGAAGGCCTTGATTTACCAGGTAAATACCTAACAAATTTGATCATTACTAAGTTACCATTTTCAGTTCCCACGTCACCGGTTGACCAAGCGCAAGCCGAATACATCAAGCAAAAAGGTGGCAATCCGTTTATGTCTCTGGCAGTCCCCGATGCCTCTAAAAAGTTGGTTCAAGCCTGTGGTCGCTTACTTCGAAATGAGAAAGACAAAGGCACCATCACTATTTTAGATAGACGACTAGTATCAAAGCGTTATGGTAAGGATTTACTTGACTCTTTGCCCCCATTTAAAAGACAAATAGAATATTAAACAGCGCATAGGGCTAAGGCAATATTCGAGCCCAACCATTTGACTTGCACACGGGCTAAACAAAAAATTAAGCCCGTGTTCGGGTGCCACACCGACATTAAATTTTTAGCTATTCACCGCGTTTACTTTATACTGAATAAAAGATAACCCATTAAAAAATGTTGGATTTTAACCGATGATTAACGGTTTTATTAACAATAAATGAGTAATAACTTTCGCTAAATTCAACGTTAACAATAAAGGGTTGGTATAAAAACAAACCTACAACTGATACGTTACAGTGGAGTGTAAAATGAAAAAATTATTACTAGCATCTACTCTATTATTGTCTGTCGGCGCTGTTGAGGCGGCTCAGTCCATTCGCTGGGATAGTGCCACATTGTCTTATATTTCGGTTGACTTGAGCGGGAATCACCTCACCGGTGTTGGTGTTGAAGCGACCAAGTTAGTGAGCAAAAACATTATTGTTTCAGCAAATTATGGCGCTGTTTCCGATGATATTACATTGCTTGGCTCAACTGTAAAAGTCGACTTAGATACTTTATCCGTTGGCGTTGGTTTTCGCCATCCTTACTCAAAAAACACCGACTTTTTTGGCATCGTCTCCTATGAAGAAATGGAGTTTAATGCGTCTTACCAAAATAACTTTGATGCAGAAAGTGACAATGGCTATGGCCTGCAGGCGGGTGTTCGTACATTAATTAATGAGCGAATTGAGCTCAGTGGTTCGATAAACTATATCGATTTAGATGAAGAGTCAGAAGTAGGGTTTGATTTGTCCACTATGTATCACGTTAGTGAACGATTTTCCGCCAGTTTTGGCTATTCAAAGTACGATGAAGTCGATGCCATCTTTTTATCGGCTATCTTGTTTTTCTAGCAGATCCAACTTACATGGCTAACATACCAAGGTTTATAAGCAATTCTTATAAACCTTATCGGGTGGTTTTTAGTTGCTAACAGGAATTCACACCAGCAACATTGAGCGATTATTCAATACCAATATATTTATGAACTTGCACCGATAAACGCCAGTTATTAGCAATACATGTCTCAATAGCCAATTGGGTAGCACGCTCTTTTTGACTAATGGGTTGCAAGTAAATCGGTTTATTCAAAATACCATGCTCTTTGAGCAAGGCTTTAAGTTCATCCACATGATTTTGTGTAGCAACTGGATGTTTAATCTCATTCGCCCTTTCTAACGCGGTTTTTAGGACCTTGTAACCACCACGCATATTAATTTTGGGTGACACGGTTACCCAACAAGCATCCGACACTAAAATTTCAAACGTCCCCGACGTTTCAACCTGAGTGCTGTAGCCATGTTTTTCAAATAACTCACATAAAGGAGTTAGATCAAACATGCAAGGCTCACCACCGGTTATAACTAGGTGCTTGGCCCTGTACTGTTTGTTTTCGACAACCTGTAAAACTTGTTCGGGTGATAAATTAACCCACTCATCGGTTTCGGCATTTTTATTTAAAACGATATCGGTTGTGACCTCACTTTCTGGATTTACTTCCCAAGTATGTTTTGTATCACACCAAGCACAACCGACAGGACACCCTTGTAATCGAATAAAAATAGATGGTTGACCGGTAAACGAACCTTCACCTTGTAAGGTTTCGAACAATTCGTTGATTTTATAATGAATCATAATAATTAATCTTTAGGATCCTGAGTTTATGCAGTAAAATTGAAGTATTTGAAATTATACCTTAGAGAGCTGAAAAATGGCTGAAAAAATTAAAGAAAAAGTGGTTGTTGTATATTCTGGTGGGATGGATTCTTTTACCGTATTAAATCGCGCCAGAAAAGATGGTTATGATGTTTACGCTTTATCTTTTGATTACGGTCAACGCCACTCCAAAGAGTTAACCTTCGCGAAAGCAGTGTGTGACGACTTAAATATTCCACATAAAATTGTCGATATTCGGGCCATAAACCAGTTGTTGGCGGGCTCATCATTAACCGACGAAATTGATATTCCTGAGGGCCATTACGAAGAAGAGTCGATGAAGTCTACCGTGGTTCCTAATCGTAATATGATTTTAATTTCATTAGCTGTTGGTTATGCCGTTTCCATTGGAGCGCACAAAGTTTACTATGGCGCTCACTCTGGCGATCATGCTATTTACCCCGATTGTCGCCCAGAGTTTGTTGAGAAAATGAATGACGTTTGTCAAATTGCCAATTATGAAGCGGTTGAAATTTACAGCCCATATTTACATGACACTAAAATTGATATTTTGACCGACGGCTTAAACATGGGCTTAGATTACAGTAAGAGTTGGACCTGTTATAACGGTCGTGAAAAAGCCTGTGGTAAATGTGGTGCTTGTCAGGAGCGTTTAGAAGCTTTTGAAAAAAATAAGGTAACCGATCCACTACCATACGAATAAATCAGGGATTTGATGAACATCAGCATGGTTATCAAAACTACAATTTTTGTTAGCCATGCCTAAATTCCCACACCTAGTTTTTATCTTTTTTCATCGAGTATATGTTGAATTTCATCGAGTTCATCAGAGGTAAAAGTGCCTTGTTTTAACAGATGTTTGATCATCGTTATGGAGCCCGCACTTTGACCTTGGTGGGTAATGAACACATTTTCCCCATCAAGCTTCATCTTCTTTTTGATGATTTTCTTTGATTTTGCCCCATCACTGCTATTTTTACTAAGCTCTATAATAGCGGACTCATCTAATGCTTGTTGATTGATCCCGCTCCCCCCTTTTTCTATCCATTGAAAACTGTCTAAGTAAGGCTTTAATACTTCAATTTTTTTTTGTTGAGTTGAATCCGTCTTTTGCGCCGGATAAAGCGCTTCCATTACCATGTGTTGCTGTGATTGAGGTAATTGCGAAATGGCATATTGTAACTTCTGTTTGTTCGCAAGAACGGCTTTTGGTAAGTTAATACGAAACCGTTCACCATTTTTATCTATTGTCACCTCTGCATTTTGCTCATCTGTGGCGAGAATACTTACCTCCATCATACGTTCGACTTCTTTCGCATTTACAGGAGTAAGCAAAACACTACTGGCAATGACTAAAATACCGATTATTACAGTTCTGAGCTTTTGATTTGCCACGTGTATTTTCATTATTTATTCCTAAGCGATTAGATACCAGCATTAACTTTTAATTGACCTAGCTTAAATTTGTAACAATTTTGCTTCGAATTAGTCAAGATTTATTAACACGTTATTCTAAAATAACCGCCATAACCTGAGTTTTATAAGCTTATTCGATGAATAACTTGCGGTAAATCGCTGGATTTCACCTAAAATTAGAAAAGATATTGATTTAAGGAGGTCGTATGGAGTCGATATGGCAACATCATGCAGAGCATCTAGGTGAACTTGTCAACGCAAAAGACGAGTTACAAGCTCACTTATTTTTAGAACAATTAATGCTCTTCCCTGTAGATATTCAAGATAAAATCATCAACGATATTGCAAGTCTAGGTAAGTGTAAAACCGAAGATATTGAAGAAATCCTCAGTTACTATGCCAGCCGGGTATAATAACAGCCTAGGTTTTTAGCTGGATTTCACGAAGCTTAGCAATTTCGTCACGCAGTGCAGCCGCTTTTTCGAATTCTAAATTGCGGGCAAGATCAAACATTTCGTTTTCTAGGCTGGCAACTTTTTTATCAATTTCATCGGTAGATAAAATAACTTGTTGTTCAACTGGTTCAGCAACTTTTAAGCCACCCTTACCAACTCCGGTATCAACCCCCATAATATCGCCAATTTTTTTATTTAACCCTTTTGGCGTGATCTTGTTATCTATATTATGTTGTTGCTGTTTTTCACGGCGGCGATTGGTTTCATCTATTGCCTTTTTCATCGACTTGGTAATGCTATCGGCATATAAAATTGCTTTGCCTTCAAGGTTACGAGCAGCACGCCCAATAGTTTGAATTAACGAGCGCTCAGAACGTAAGAAGCCTTCTTTGTCTGCATCTAAAATAGCCACCAAGGATACTTCTGGCATATCCAGGCCTTCGCGCAATAAGTTAATTCCAATTAACACATCAAACACACCTAAACGTAAATCTCGAATAATTTCCATTCTCTCGACTGTATCTATGTCAGAATGAAGATAACGAGACTTAACGCCAGCTTCGGTAACATACTCGGCTAAATCTTCAGCCATACGTTTGGTTAACGTCGTCGCCAGTACCCTTTCACCTTTTGCGATTCGGATTTTTATCTCTGACAATAAGTCATCGACTTGCGTCGCAACCGGCCTTACTTCAATTTCAGGATCTAATAACCCGGTCGGTCTGACCACCTGCTCAGCCACTTCACCACCCGATTTTTCTAATTCGTATTGACTTGGCGTCGCCGACACATAAATCGTTTGCGGCGATATCGCCGTAAATTCGTCAAACTTCATTGGTCTATTGTCTAGCGCTGAGGGCAGTCTAAAACCATATTCAACCAGGTTTTCTTTGCGCGAACGATCGCCTTTATACATCGCCCCTATTTGAGGCACGGTAACATGCGACTCATCAATAATTAATAAGCCATCATCGGGCAAGTAATCAAATAAAGTCGGGGGCGCCTCACCTGGTCCACGACCCGATAGGTAACGCGAATAGTTTTCAATGCCAGAACAGTAGCCCAACTCGGTCATCATTTCGATATCAAATTGGGTTCGCTGAACAATGCGTTGTTCTTCAACCAATTTATTATTGTCTTTAAGCTGGGCTGAGCGTTCTTTTAATTCCACTTTAATCTGCTCAACCGCATTTAAAATTTTCTCTCGCGGGGTCGCATAGTGCGTTTTAGGGTATATCGTAACGCGAGGTAAAATTCGTTCAACATCACCGGTTAAAGGATCAAATTGACTTATACGTTCTACTTCTTCATCAAATAACTCAACTCGAATGGCAAGACGATCAGATTCTGCAGGGAATATATCAATAACATCACCACGCACCCGATAAGTCGCTCGTTGAAAAGCTACATCGTTTCGAGTGTACTGCAGCTCAGCTAAGCGCCGTAAAATATCGCGCTGATTAATAATGTCACCTTGTGATAAATGTAACATCATTTTTAAATAAGAATCGGGGTCACCCAAACCATATATCGCCGATACCGAGGCAATAATAATAACGTCTCGTCGCTCGAGCAAAGCTTTGGTTGCCGACAAACGCATTTGCTCAATATGCTCATTAATTGAAGCGTCTTTTTCAATAAATGTATCCGTCGTGGGTACATAAGCTTCTGGCTGATAATAATCGTAATAAGAAACAAAATACTCTACTGCGTTATTTGGGAAAAACTCTTTCATCTCACCATATAACTGTGCAGCCAACGTTTTATTGGGTGCGAGTAACATTGTTGGTCTATTTTGCTGAGCAATAACATTGGCAATGGTGAATGTTTTACCCGAACCTGTTACCCCTAATAAGGTTTGATGCGCCAAACCACTGTCTAAACCATCAATAAGTTTAGCGATAGCGGTAGGTTGATCGCCACTGGGTTTGTATTCAGAAACAATTTGTAAATCACGGCTCATAACGACAGGTTCTCGAATATCTTAAGGTTGGGCTAACGGTTTTGCAGAATTATATTGTTGGGTGAATAAATGGTACGACAACATAGCCATACATAAGTTACCAATTACCGCGCCAATAAAAAAGCCCTTAAGGCCAAACAATACACTCCCCATATAGGCAAGTGGTACATAAAAAATAAATAAACGAATGATGCTAAGTAATAAGGCCACCATAGGTTTGTGTAAGGCATTAAACGATGAATTAGTTAAAATGATGATACCTTGTAAGCCATAACTTAGCGGTAAAATCCAAATAAATAGCTCGATGATTTGAGCCACACTTTGTTCTTTTGCAAAAATATCGGCAATAAAAGGGGCTAGAAAAAGCAATAATAAATACACCCCTAATTGCCATATCAATACAAAACGCGTACTAACCATATACCCTTCTTTCACCCGTTCAGGTTTTCCTGCGCCAAGGTTTTGGCTTATAAAAGGCGGTAAAGTCATCGATAATGCTAACACCACCAAACAAGCAATAGACTCAATGCGAGAACCTACACCGAATGCCGCAACAGCTGACTCACCGTATCGAGCGACAATTGCGGTCATAATCGCGGCAGCAATTGGGGTTAACATATTGGCACCGGCAGCCGGTAGGCCAATAGATAAAATTCGTCGACTGGCTTTTTTCACCAAATCAACAGAAGGCAACGATAAATGTATAAGCTTTCGTTGAAACCCTAAAATATAAAAAATAAAGACTAAGCCAAACGCCCAAGACACTAATGTCGCCAATGCAGCCCCTTGAATACCCATAGCGGGAACAGGACCAAAGCCAAAAATAAAGATAGGATCCATTATTGCGTTAATAAGACCGGCACTGCCCATAACAATACTTGGGGTATAGGTATCACCAGAAGCGCGTAAAATGGCATTGCCAATCATTGGGCCAATTAAACCGACACTGCCTAAAAACCATAAATCCATATAGTCATGAATTAACGGTAGCAAGCTTTCTTTAGCGCCCAGTAATAAAAATATGGGGTCAGAAAGTAAATAGCCGACACTTGATAATATGGCAACGATTATCGACGTTAATAATAACGCAACCGTCGCATTGTCTCTGGCATCGTCTTCATCCCCTGTCCCTAGTGCTTTTGCAATAACCGCCGATGTTCCGATGCCTAAACCTATCGCCAGGCTAATTACCGTAAAAGTAATGGGAAAAGTGAAACTAATGGCGGCAAGAGGCTGGGTACCCAGCAAACTGACAAAAAACGTATCCACTAAATTAAACGTCATCAGTAAAATCATACCGTAGGTCATTGGTATGGTCATATTCTTAAGGGTGATACTGACGGGGCCGTTTAGTAAGTCTTGTTTTTTCTTGTTTACCGAGTTGCTCATTCGCGCCTTTTTCTATTGATAGGAGAAAACCTGACTATTGTAGAAGATAGTCGTTTGACTGGCTATTTATATTCTTACTTTTTAATAATACGACATTATCTAAGCCGTATAATAAATGGTTGCATAAGATTAAGCGCTAACAAATGAGAATATGGCCTATCTTGCTGGATAAACTAAATCAAATTGCAATGCGTAATGGACAGTTTAAGGGGGACTTAAACTAAACAGTAAACTTTTCTGGACCTGGTTTAAAAGGAAAAGACATAACTTGTTCAAATATCGACCCAAACAAAAAATACATGTATAACATAGAGTTACAAATGTACTAATAAACCAACCACAATATTATCCACAGCTTTAGTGGATAACTTAGGAAACGACAACATCCTTTTAATAAGCAATCGAAAAAGCTCTGAAAGCTAATAATCAGACACTGTTTGTATGCAAAACAAGCAAACGATACGTGTTTTAAAAAAATAATGTTTTTTAGTGTTGACAGGCTCTAAGGAGATAGATAATATTCCGCCCCGTTAGCAAGACACACCTTGCAAGTAACAATTCCTCAATAGCTCAGTTGGTAGAGCAACGGACTGTTAATCCGTTTGTCCCTGGTTCAAGTCCAGGTTGAGGAGCCAAATTATTAAATAATGGCTTTAAGCATCAAGCGAAAGCGGTTATATTTATAAAGAACAATTCCTCAATAGCTCAGTTGGTAGAGCAACGGACTGTTAATCCGTTTGTCCCTGGTTCAAGTCCAGGTTGAGGAGCCAAATTCGAAGTAGTTGGTAATCTACTCTAAAAAATTATTCCTCAATAGCTCAGTTGGTAGAGCAACGGACTGTTAATCCGTTTGTCCCTGGTTCAAGTCCAGGTTGAGGAGCCAAATTCGTAGTAGTTAGTAATCTACTCTAAAAAATTATTCCTCAATAGCTCAGTTGGTAGAGCAACGGACTGTTAATCCGTTTGTCCCTGGTTCAAGTCCAGGTTGAGGAGCCAAATTCGAAGTAGTTAGTAATCTACTCTAAAAAATTATTCCTCAATAGCTCAGTTGGTAGAGCAACGGACTGTTAATCCGTTTGTCCCTGGTTCAAGTCCAGGTTGAGGAGCCAATACAAAGGCCTGCATTTTTGCAGGCCTTTTTCTTTTCTGTCATAAAAATCCTCTCTTGGTTTTATTCTTTAATTGTAAATTCAACAATTGAATTCCTAGAACAACGATCTATGTTAATTTATGTATACGTTATGGCTCTATTTGAAAAAAGCCAAATCCTAAGGTAATTTCTGATAAGATAAGTCTTGCTAATATCAACCACAAAAGTCATCTGATGAACAAACCACTCTTTTTAATCACCTTTTTTATCTTATCTTGTTTTCATACGGTTTCAGCAGCAAAGCAATCGCCCACACATCAAGTTGCCCTAGCCTTTGATGGTGAACAAATCGCATACAATGTTTACGGTGAAGGCAGTTTATCGCTAGTGTTTGTGCATGGTTGGAGTTGTGATAGCCGTTATTGGCAAGAACAAATTGAGCTATTTGCGCAAAACTATCAAGTGATTACCATTGACCTTGTTGGGCATGGTCATTCGTCTTTAACTAGAGAAGATCACACCATGATGGCGTTTGCAAAAGATGTGAGTAGCGTCCTAATCAATGAAGGGGTTAATAAAGCGATTTTAATTGGCCATTCTATGGGGGGAACGGTCATCACCCAAGCTGCCTTATTATCACCTAAACAAGTGATTGGGGTGATTGGCGTTGATACCTTACATGACGTATCTTCCGTACTTTCAGCGCAAGATATCACAAATAGCGTTAAACCATTTGAAAATAACTTTATTAAAGCGTCACAGAATTTTGTTGTATCAATGTTTCCAAGTGATAGCGATCCCAATTTAGTAACTTGGGTTAAGGAAGATATGTCATCTGCGCCTAAAGATATCGCAATTAATGCTTTTACAAATTATTTTACCGTTTACCAAAATGGCGCATTAAATAAGGCCGTTAAAGAGCTCAAAATCCCCTTGGTATCCATCAATGCAAAGCTATGGCCAACGAATGTTGATAACAACCAAGCACACATCAATGACTATAAGCTCTTCTATATCAGTAATACAGGGCACTTCCCAATGTTAGAAAAGCCAGTGGCGTTTAACCAACTGCTTACAAAAGCTATCGAATACATTAGTGCAAAACAATAACCACTATGGACCGTGGCTTTCAAGTTTAACGCCATCGGCTTAAAACAATCGAATGACACAAAGTCTTGTGTCATTCGCTTTACACATTCAATCGCTTAAAAAGAGCACTATTTTGCCAGTAAGCCAAAGGCATTCACAACGAATTCGCTTTTCATAATACGGCCATGACCCTGCCCCTTCGCAACAAGTAAGCTAACGTTATCAATTTCATTTTCGGCTCTTTGCGATTCACCAAAGTCGGCAAATCTATCATTAGGATCGTGTACAATAACCGTGCTGGATTGTCTTAGCTTCAATTTATTAAATGGATCTATTGATTGCAATGGGTAACTGTATTCTTGTTCAACCTTAGCGACAACGGCGTTAAATAAGCGCATTGAATAGCCTGAGCGTTTTATAGAACCAAATAGGTTATCTAAGTAATTCAGTACCGGAGCAATCAGCAACAAAGGCTTGTCTTTAATTTTTTCGTGACGACACTCTATAACGGCTGCCGTCCCCATACTATGGCCTATGACACCTGCAACCTCATCGACTGAATCAAGAATCGCCTCTAAGCCATGTACAAAAGCAGGTATATGGCCGACTTCTCCTTCACTAAGACCATGAGCAGGATGATCATAAGAGATGGCCGTATAACCTTGTTTTGCAACATGCTCCATTAAGGGATAAAACTGATTAGCACTTCCCGACCAACCATGTGTCAGTACCCAAACGGGACCATCACCTAACCGATACGTATTTAGTGCGCCTTCATTGCACAATACAGTACTTTTTATCAAACCTTGTGGTTCTGGATTTTTCGGTTTCATTCGTACCGGTGTTAGTAAGAGTTTTCGAGCCGTTTTTTCTGCGTGTTTTGGCGCAACTCTATGATGAATGCGTGTAGTCAAATTTATCACACTCTTTTTAAAACTAAATTTATCGCCTGTATTAAAATAAATCTTAGCGCTCATTATTTTCCTTAAATCTATCGTAAGAACGTTCTTCCTTCATTTATTAGAAGAAATATATTCATATTGTTATCAGTAATTTAGAGATGTTTGATATTTAAATTGTTATCTGTAATTTAGAGATTTCTGATATTTAAATTGTTAAAAACACGGCTAATGTCTCGTAAATAATACCCACGCCTTATCAACAAGGCTTTGAGCGTTTCAATTTAACTGAAGACATTTTTAATTTGTAAAATGAACAAACAGCGAATGCTCTTTGTATAGCCAGTTTCTTAAATTCATTCTAAATTCATTGCGAGAATCGCCGCACCATATTCTGGTGAAGAAATCGCCGTACTTAACTGCTTTTGACTGTTTGGCGAAAGCCAAGGGTAGATCGATTCACTCAATCCACCTAGCATTGAAAGTCGCAAAGGAGACTCATTCAAAACTTGCTCAATTAACTTATCAAAGTATGTTGCGGCTTGTTTGATGATCTTTACAGCGGCTTGGTTGCCTTGGTTTGCTAGAGTTACAACCTGTGGCGCTAATTGCGCAAATAAACTTGAAGGGGCATTTAACGAATGACTTATAATATCGGTGGCTTTGTTCGTTTTAAAAAAGGTATAGACACTCTCACATAAATCACAACGAGAATGTAACCCGTCACTTTCTTCTAAGGTGTAACGAAGAGCTTGTAATCCTATCCACGCACCACTGCCTTTATCACCGAGTAAAAAGCCATGACCACCAAATTCTTTCACTTTGTTGTCAACTAATCTTATTCCGGCAGAGCCTGTGCCAGCAACGATCACCGCGCCATCACCATGATGTGCACCAATACACGCAATATATAGATCGGTTTCAATCCTAAATTTTTTAAAAGGATGCGCCCAACCCTGCATTTGTGCTTTCACCTCGGGCAAGTTGGCTCCAGCAACACCAGCCACCACAGTCAAATCTTTGATGTTTAGATTTAAGTTAGATTGTTTTAAAGCTTTTTTGGCAACCTCAACAATATAATGCTGGCACAAGGTCAAATTAATAACAGCATTAGCAGAATCTGAGGTGCTCTTTGCAACGAACATACCTTTGCTATCAACTAAACGAGCATTACACTTAGTACCACCGGCATCAATCCCTAAAAAGTATTGCAAATTATCCACAGTATCTCCTTTAGCCATCCGACTTTTGACAAATTTAGCCAATTAAATCGAACAAGTCCGAATAAAATAACACATTATCCCTGTTACATTCCTCTATAGGCAAGATGTAAAGCTAATTTGTTTGTATAGGAGAAGGGATAAGTAGAAAGTTATTCATAAAATGCGTATTATTTGGCAAATTTCTAAATATATTGCATTATGGAAGCATCAACCCTCGCTTTATTCATTTCAACCTTTTTCTTTGTTTCTATTACCCCAGGTATGTGTATGACCCTCGCTCTAACGCTAGGCATGAGCATTGGTGTGCGACGTACCATGTGGATGATGGTAGGAGAACTTCTAGGGGTCGCAACTGTTGCTATTGCTGCCGTTATAGGTGTTGCCACTATCATGCTAAAAGTACCTGAAATTTTTATTGTTTTTAAAATTATTGGGGCTTTGTATTTGGCCTATTTAGGCATACAAATGTGGCTATCTAAAGGTAAGATGGCCATTTCTTTGACGCCCTCAAAACAACAATTGGTTTCTGCTAAAAGGTTATTAAGCCAAGGTTTTATTACCGCTGTGGCAAACCCAAAAGGATGGGCATTTATGATTTCTTTGCTCCCCCCCTTTATCAACTCTGACGCCGCATTAGCTCCGCAATTAACCATTTTATTGGCCATCATTTTAGTGTCAGAATTTATCTGTATGATGCTCTATGCAACAGGTGGGAAATCACTTGGATTACTTATTTCTAAATCTGAAAATGTACGCCTAATGAACCGAATCTCTGGTACCTTAATGATAGGAGTCAGTGTGTGGTTGGCAATGAGCTAATCGCTTAATTTTGATAACTAACAAAATTAAACATCAGAGTTTGTGTTTTTTCACCTTGTTTAATATTAACAAACATAGTCCATACCATTTGAGGGTCTGTGCATGCGCCGAGCATGGTTTTGGCGATAAAATGCGTGTTGTTAGGCTTAAAAAACAAAGGGACTTTGCCCATATACATATCGCGCCCTTCTATCCAAGCCGATTTAATATCTTTTAGCTCAATTGAACCTAAAGTCAGTTGAAATTCAATTTCTTGCTCGCTCAAAATTCGCTTTGGTAAAGCCGTTAATTCAGCGCTACCAAACAAAGTCTCTTGAGTACAAACTTGGTGTTCAAAAGCACACAGGCTTGGGATTAATTTTGTTGTATTTTCATTGTATGACGCCAGGTTAAAAGTGAAATAACCCAGCCCGAATAAGAACAAAACCGTTAAAAAAATGTAAAAAGACTTAAGCACCCGTTTTTACTCGCTCGCAGACTTGATTAAACGGCTATTATTAAGGAAATGAATCAATTTTGCACACATTGTTAAACTTTTTGAAAACATTTACTTGATCCACATCATATTTTTACCATCATCTAATGACATTAGGGGGCAGAATCTATATTATCGCCCACTAAAAATAAACAGTTTTACCGACTGTGCATTTTTTGAACTATAACTAATAGACATGCCTTATACTTACGGTTTGTAAACAAGCATGAGCTATTATTTCTCATAACGATATAATTATAAATGTGGAACCATTATATATGAGTCAAAACAATCTGACAGAAATGGATTACAACTATAAAGTTGTTCGCCAATTTACTGTAATGACTGTTATTTGGGGTATAGTTGGCACATTAGTGGGTGTAATTATTGCGGCACAATTAATTTGGCCGGCTCTAAACTTCGACACTCCGTGGCTAACGTATTCTCGTTTACGTCCTTTACATACTAATGCGGTGATTTTTGCCTTTGGTACAAGTGCCTTATTTGCAACATCTTATTATGTTGTCCAACGTACCTGTAAAACGGCATTATTTGGTGGCAAGCTTGTGCCATTTACCTTCTGGGGCTGGCAAGCTGTTATTGTTTCTGCCGCTATCACTCTGCCACTTGGTCTTACCTCTTCAAAAGAGTATGCTGAATTAGAATGGCCAATTGACATTCTTATTGCCCTAGTTTGGGTTTCTTACGCAATCGTCTTCTTTGGTACGCTTATCAAGCGTAAAACGTCTCATATATATGTGGCCAACTGGTTCTTTGGTGGTTTCATCATCACAGTCGCTGTTCTACATATTGGTAACTCAATGGCAATCCCATTAACGTTAACCAAATCATACTCGCTATACTCTGGCGCTATTGATGCCATGATGCAATGGTGGTACGGTCACAATGCTGTTGGCTTCCTGCTAACCGCTGGCTTCCTAGGTATGATGTATTACTTTGTACCAAAGCAAGCTGAACGCCCTGTTTACTCATACCGTTTATCGATTGTTCACTTTTGGGCTCTAGTATCTTTATACATCTGGGCTGGTCCGCATCACCTTCACTACACAGCACTACCTGACTGGACTCAAAGCTTAGGTATGGTTATGTCTGTTGTTTTATTCTTACCATCTTGGGGTGGTATGATTAACGGTATTATGACGTTATCTGGTGCATGGCATAAACTTCGCCATGATCCAATCTTACGTTTCTTAATCGTTTCATTGTCTTTCTACGGTATGTCTACCTTCGAAGGTCCAATGATGGCAATCAAATCAGTGAATGCATTATCTCACTACACAGACTGGACTGTTGGTCACGTTCACTCTGGTGCGCTTGGCTGGGTTGCTATGATTTCAATTGGTGCGGTGTATCACCTAATCCCAGTGCTATTTAACCAAGGTCGTATGTACAGTATTAAGCTTATCAACATTCACTTCTGGTTACATACTACTGGTATTGTTCTTTACATTGTTGCTATGTGGATTTCAGGCGTAATGCAAGGTTTAATGTGGCGTGCAGTAAATACTGACGGTACGTTAACCTACAGCTTCGTAGAAAGTTTACAAGCATCGTACCCATTCTACTTCATTCGTTTTGTTGGCGGTTGTTTTGTCGTAGCTGGTTTCCTTCTAATGGCTTACAACATGTTCAAAACTATCGGTGCAAAAGACGGTAGTTTAGAAAAAGAAGCGGTTGCGTAAGGAGAATACAATGTCAATGAATAAACATGAAAAAGTAGAAAAACACGTTGGTTGGTTCTTCATTATTACCATCATGGCAATCAGTATTGGTGGTTTAGTTGAAATCACCCCGCTGTTTTTCCAAAAAGAAACCACCCAACCTGTTGAAAGTCTGCGTCCTTACACAGCGCTTGAAATGGAAGGTCGTGATATTTACATTCGTGAAGGATGTAATAACTGTCACTCTCAAATGATCCGCCCATTTCGTGCTGAAACTGAGCGTTACGGTCATTACAGTGTTGCTGGTGAATCTGTGTGGGAACACCCTTTCTTATGGGGTTCTAAGCGTACTGGTCCAGATTTGGCTCGTGTTGGTCAACGTTATTCTGACGACTGGCACTACGCTCATTTAATGGATCCTCGTTCTGTGGTACCTGAGTCAAACATGCCAGGCTACCCATGGTTAGCAGAAACGCCTATTAGTAATGAACTTTCTGCTAAGAAGATGAAATTATTTAACCAATTAACAAAAAATCGCAGCCACAAAGATGAGAATGGTAACTTCATTCCGCTTTACTCGGCTGAAGATATTGCTAATGCGGGTAAAGAATTCGCCACAACGAAAAGTATTACTGGTAAGGACTCTCTACAAGAGATTGATGCCCTTATCGCTTATTTACAATCACTTGGTCATGCGTTGAAATAATTATGGATTATGGCACCTTACGAGGCATTTTTACGGTTTTAATCTTTGTACTATTTATCATCATAGTGCTATGGGCTTACAGCAGAAAGCGTAAAGACTCATTTGATGAAGCCGCTAAATCTATATTAGAAGACGACGAGAAAGACAAACAAGTAGATAAAAAACAGGAGACTAATAATAATGTCTAGCTTCTGGAGTATATGGATAACCGTCTTAACCTTAGGTACGCTTATTGGCTGTATCATCATCTTACGCTGGTGTATGAAAAACTTCACCGGCGTTGAAGAAGGTAAGCCAATGGACCACGAGTTCGATGGTATCCAAGAGTTAAACAATCCACTACCTAAATGGTGGAGTACATTCTTCCTTGTTACCATTATTTGGGGTTTTGGTTATCTTGCTCTTTACCCTGGTTTAGGTAACTACGAAGGGTTATTTAAATGGCGCAGCTCAAACCAAGACGTTGCTAACATTGTGGACTCAAAAGAAAAAGCAGCCGCGGCTAAAGACGCTGGCATGTTGATTCAATATGACCGCGAAGTGAACCAAGCGGAAGAGCGCTACGGGCCAATTTTTGCTGAGTACGCAAGTCAATCGGTAGAACAGCTAAGTAAAAACGAAGAAGCCTTAAAAATTGGCCAACGTTTGTATTTACAAAACTGTTCGCAATGTCATGGTTCCGATGCGAAAGGCACCGTAGGCTTCCCTAACTTAACGGATACTGATTGGTTATACGGTGGCACGGGTGCTGATATTGAACACACCCTACTTTACGGTCGTAAAGCCAACGGTATGATTGCTTGGAAAGACATGCTAGGTGGTGAACAAGGCGTTAAAGAAGTTACAGCCTATGTAATAAGCCTTAACCCAGAACGCGCTGATAAAGTTAACGCTGACCTGGCTGCTAAAGGTGAACAAAAGTTTGCTATGTGTGCTGCGTGTCACGGTGATCAAGGCCAAGGTAGTTTAGCAATGGGTATGCCTTTAGGCGCCCCTGCCCTAAACGACAACATTTGGTTATACGGTGGTTCTGAACGTGCAATTGAAGAGTCTATCCGTAACGGCCGTGCTGGCGTGATGCCTGCTTGGAAAAGCATTCTTGGTGAAGATAAAATACGTGTGATCAGCGCATACGTATACAGCCTATCGCAACCAGAATAACCTTCGCTTTTGTTAACAACCCTGTATAGAAATTCTATACAGGGTTTTATTTTACCTAAGTATCAGTAAAAGAGTCCTTATACGAGTAATCGTGATAGAATGCTTACTCGTATAATGATTATTAAAAAGAGATTTGAGTTACTTTTATGCAAACACCTTGGTATAAAGAGCCTTGGGCTTATTTAGTTTTTATCCTTCCCATAAGTGCTGTTGTTGCGGGTATTACCACCCTTATTATCGCTAATACCAACCCAGATACGGTTGTTGTTGATGATTATTACAAAAAAGGCAAAAGCATAAATCAAGACATTCGTAAATTTAAAATGGCCGAAAAACTTGGCATTCGTTTTAATATGCATATCAGCGACAATGAAATTGTGCTGATACCAACAGGCATTGAAAAAACATTCCCAGTGTTAAATGTAAACTTTTACCATTCAACCTTAAGCCATCGCGATTTTGATTTAAAACTTACCCGCGATGGTAATGGACATTATCGTCAACAATTTGACCAAGACGTAAACGGCAAATGGCGAGTATCTATTACCCCGTTTGACGATAAGTGGCGTATGCAAACAATCGTTGCATTACCTCAAGTACAACCTACCGAATTTGAAATGCAATACTAACTATGAACGGATGTTTTCATTGTGGCGAATCCATTCCGCCAGGGCTAAAACTGTTTGTAAACATCGATGATAAAGATCAACCTATGTGCTGCTATGGCTGTCAAGCTGTGGCCCAGGCCATTGTTGAAAATGATCTACAAGATTATTATCGTTTTCGTACAGAAAAAAATAAAAAAGTTGACGAAGTCATTCCTCAGGCTTTGCTCGAACAACCTTCTGGTAATGATTTTATCAACGATGAATCGTTACAAAGTGAGTTTACCCACGATGCTGAACAAGGGCGAGAAACCATATTATCCATCGATGGTATGGCTTGCGCTGCCTGTGCATGGCTAATTGAAAAACAAGTTCAAAAACAACCCGGTGTGGTTAAAATTCAGGTCAATGCAACAAGTCAAAGAGCAACGGTTTGTTGGCAACCTGATACCGTACAACTGAGCGACATTCTTAATCTTATCCAGAAAATTGGTTACCAAGCTCTGCCTTTTAAAGCCAACTTAAACGAGCAAAAAAACGAACAACAAGCTAAAGCCTTTATTCGTCGCCTTGGGGTCAGTGGCATTTTAACCATGCAGGTAATGATGGTTGCCTTTGGTTTATATTTTGGTGCCTTTAGCGACCTAGCTGAGCACAATCTGACTTACCTTCGTGGGACCAGTTTTGTGCTGACTTTACCTATTGTGACCTATGGCGCATTGCCATTTCATATTGGCGCATACAAAGCGTTAAAAGCCAAACATTTATCGATGGACGTTCCGGTTTCCATTGCCATTATTTTGGCCTTTATCGCCAGCAGTTATGCGACTTTCACTCAATCTGGTGAAGTTTACTTTGAGTCGGTAAGTATGTTTACTTTCTTACTGCTTATTGGCAAATTTTTAGAGTTTAGGGCGCGAGCGCGAGCCGCCGAGGTGTCTGCAAATTTATTAAAACTTATGCCTCTAACCGCAACCAAGCTGGTGCAAGGCTGTGAGCAAATTGTCAGTGCTAAGTCCTTAGTTGCTTTGGATCAGGTGAGTATTAAACCAGGTGAGACCATTGCGGGCGATGGTGTAATTGTTGATGGTAATTCGAGTATCAACGAAGCCATGCTAACGGGAGAGCATGACCCCATTGATAAAAGCATTGGCGACGCTGTGTTTGCTGGGACGGTTAACGGCGATGGCAATTTGGTGGTCGAAATTAGTAAACCTAATGCGGAAAGTTTTTTAACCAACTTGATTCGCTTAAGCGAGTCCGCACAAGCGTACAAACCCAAAATAGCCAAATTATCCGACAGGATTGCACAATACTTTGTTGCCTTGGTGTTAGTCACCTCAAGCGCGACCGCATTGTATTGGTATCAAACCGAGCCACAAGACGCGTTTTGGATCGCCTTATCTGTATTGGTTGCAACCTGCCCTTGCGCCTTATCGCTTGCTACCCCAACCGCATTAACGTGTGGCACCATCAGTTTAAATCGCCAAGGGATTTTGATTAAAAACGCGCATGTTTTAGAAACCGTGCCCAAGCTTAATCGAGTCGCTTTTGATAAAACAGGTACCCTGACCCAAGGTCAATTTAGCCTTGATCGGCTAGTACGCGAGCCAAACTTTGAGCAGTTTAGTGACAACGACATTCTTGCGATTGCATCAACATTAGAGTCTCGTTCCGAGCATCCTATTGCCAAAGCCTTTTTATCATATCGAGATCATAGCGTAGCCATAGAAAACATAAAAGTTATCCCAGGTTGCGGTATTGAAGGGAAATATCAAGGTCAAACGATTCTGATTGGCAAATTTGAATGGGTTAAAAACTTTGCCAAAGTAAACTCAGCATACGATGATGCTCAGTGTATTTTGATATTAAATGGGCAATGCGTTGCTGCTTTTTATTTAAAAGACAGCATTCGAGACGATGCAGTGCTCGTTTTAGAGACGTTAAAACAACATCAAATCGAACCCATGCTCATAAGTGGAGACTCTAAAAAAGGGGTTGATGTATTTCTACAGCAACTCCCCATTAACGATGCTCACAGTGCTTGTAGTGCCCAAGATAAATTGAACATTATTGAACAACAGCAACGCCAGGGTAATCATTTAGCCATGGTTGGCGATGGGGTTAATGACTCCCCCGTATTCGCGGCAGCGCACGTATCGATAGCTATGGGCAGTGGCACCGAAATAGCGAAAAGTGGTGCCGATGTTATTTTATTAAACAATAAGTTGTCGTCTATATTAGCTCTTTGTCAGATCAGTGATAAAACCAATCGTATCATTCGGCAAAACTTTGGTTGGGCTTTTGCCTATAACGCCATCGTATTACCGCTTGCGGTTGCTGGCTTTATTACCCCATATCTGGCAGTATTAGGCATGTCTGCAAGTTCTATTATTGTGGTCAGCAATTCACTAAGATTATTAAAATAACGGGTCGGTATAGGCTACTTTATGAGTGTCATCTACATTTTAATTCCCATTGCCATTTTATTTACTGCTTTAGCCATTTATTTGTTTTTTTGGGCGGTGAAAACCGAGCAATTTGATGATTTAGAAAAACAAGGTATGAGCATCTTATTTGATGAAGACAAAACAGCCAAAAAACACAGCAAAAAACATAAACAACCCGATGCCAAAACAACCGAGCATCAGCACAAATCCAACTTAGAAGAGTCATCAGAAGACGAATGGAATTAAGTTATTTTTCGGCCTTTTTGATTGGTTTAGCAGGGGCCGGTCACTGTGTTGCTATGTGCGGAGGCATTACCTCTATGCTGAGCGCAAATGTTGTAATAAAACATGAAAAACCCAATATTAACCTTATCCTAGGTTACAATGCGGGTCGCATCCTTTCTTACTCTATTGCTGGGTTAATTGCCGGAGTCACAGGTTCTTTAGCTATCAAATCTATTGGGGTTCATGTAAACTGGCTCAGAGTGATTGCCGCCATCTTTTTAATATTCCTTGCCTTGTATATTGGTCAATGGTCTTTTTTACTCACTCGAGTAGAGGCCATCGGAAAAAAGTTATGGGTTAAAATTCAGCCTCTTAGTAAACGATTTATCCCTGTTAGCAATGTTAAACAAGCTTTAATGCTAGGTGCAATCTGGGGTTGGTTACCATGTGGCTTGGTTTATTCTACCTTAACTTGGAGTATGGCATCGGCAAATGGTATAGATGGGATGTTCATAATGATGAGTTTTGGACTTGGCACTTTGCCAGCTTTATTTACCCTTTCGCAAGGTTACGGCTTTGTTAGCAAAACTTTAAAAAATAATTATTTTCGTAAAGTTACTTCAATTTTTTTATTATTAGCAGGAATTTATTCTTTGATTATTGCTCTTGATCTAATTTTTTAGTAGAATTTTTTTGACTTTTTCCAAATACATCATAGAAGGTTGATATGCCTCAAACGATAGCGTATACAAATAATATAAAATGCCAGAGCTGTAGTATCAGTGAGTTATGTTTACCATTTAGTTTAAATGAAAGTGAACTAAACCTGTTAGATGATATTATCTCGCGTAAAAAACCGATCCAAAAAAATACTCAACTGTTTAAAGCGGGCGAATCTCTGCAAACGCTTTATGCGATCCGTTCGGGAACATTTAAAACCTTTATTATTTCTGAATCTGGTGAAGAACAAATTACCGGATTTCATTTAGCAGGGGATTTAATGGGCTTTGATGCCTTAAATAATAAAACCCATCCAAGTTTTGCGAAAGCGCTTGAAACCTCTATGGTTTGTGAAATCCCATTTGAAGTCCTTGATGTTTTATCATCAAAGATCCCTAAGCTTAAAGCGCAAATGATGAATTTGATGAGCAACGAGCTACATAGTGGTAACGAAATGTTGTTACTTTTAAATCGTAAAAACGCCGAAGAAAAGTTAGCGACTTTCTTAGCTTCTTATGGACGTCGACTAGGTGCCCGCCACTTATCTTCAACCGAGTTTTGTCTACCAATGACTCGCAGTGAAATTGGCAATTACATTGGCTTAACCATTGAAACCATTTCTCGCCTAATGACCCGCTTCCAAAAAGAAGGGTTAATTCGAGTAGAAAACAAATTCATTACCATTATCGACAAAGACCGTTTATATCAATTAGCGGGTATTAATAAAGTTAAATAATGGTAAAAAGAAATTAAATCAAATAATTAACGTCTAAGCAGGTTCTATTTGTAAGTATCAAATATTAATATTAAGCTTAATATGAGTTTTTAATATTGAATAGGTATACGCATGGAAAGTTATCAGAACCTCTTAGTCGTTATTGATCCCACCACCGAAGACCAAAAAGCCTTACAACGGGCGTGTACCCTAGCCAAGCAAACCCAAGCTAAAGTAACTGCATTTCTGTGCATTTACGACTTCTCTTATGAAATGACCACCATGCTTTCAGGTGAAGAAAGAGAAAGTATGCGTGCCACCGTTATTAAAGGTAGAGAGCAATGGTTAGACGACATCCTTATCGATTTTGACTACAAAATTGATTACAAAGTGATCTGGCATAATCGACCTTTTGAAGCCATTTTAAACGAAGTCGATGAGCACAAATACGATTTAGTATTAAAAAGTACGCACGAGCACCCTACTCTGCAATCTGTCATCTTTACCCCGACCGACTGGCATCTCATACGTAAGTGCTGGGTTCCACTATTGCTGGTAAAAGAGCATAGTTGGCCAGAAAACGGTCATATCCTCGCGGCTATTCACGCCAGCAGTGACGAGGAAGATCATATGTCTTTGAACAATAAAATTACCGAAGAAGCGATTAATTTAAGTAAGTTAATAAAAGCCGATACCCACTTTGTAAACTCTTATCCTGGTACACCTATTAATATTGCCATAGAAATTCCAGAGTTTGACGCCGCCGAATACAATAAAAATATGCAAGCACATCATATTAAAATGATGCAACAGCATGCCGCCAAATTTGGCATTGATAAAAAGTATTTACATGTTAAAGAAGGCTTACCTGAAGATGTTATAGAACAGGTTGCCAACGAACTTGATGCTGAATTAGTGATTCTAGGGACCATTGGTCGAACAGGACTTTCTGCCATGCTTATCGGCAATACCGCTGAGCATGTTATTGATAGAATTAATTGTGATCTACTAGCGCTTAAACCTGATGGCTATATTTCGCCATTTTTACAATAATCTGTCTTAAATAACCGACTTGCAAAGCCTCAATTACATTTTGAGGCTTTTTTATTGTTAAAGCGATAAGGTATAATGCACCATTTTCCATTGCAGGTTTACCAAATGTCGACTCAAACACCTACCGATAAAGTAGCTTTATCCATACTAAACAAATTAGAAAAACGCTTTCGCCATCAGGTAGGTAAAGCAATTTTTGATTACAACATGATTGAACAAGGCGACAAAATCATGGTGTGTCTATCGGGCGGTGCTGACAGCTACACCATGCTAGATATTTTAATCAATATGAAAAGCCGCGCCCCAATTGACTTTGACTTAATCGCGGTGAATTTAGATCAAAAGCAACCGGGTTTTCCTGAGCATATTTTACCTACCTACCTTGAAGCATTAGGGGTTGAGTATCATATTATTGAAGAAGATACCTACAGTATCGTTAAAGACAAGATCCCTGAAGGTAAAACCACCTGCAGTTTATGCTCTCGCTTACGTCGCGGTATTTTATACAGCACCGCCAAACG